>CAZGYG010000003.1:12935-87904 GCA_964530335.1 uncultured Rhodospirillaceae bacterium
ACACTTCCGGACCCACCCGCCAGACCTAGCATCGCTGCCAGACCTAGCATCGCTGGGATTCGCCCCGGACCGGGACACGATCCTGGTGGTCAACAAGATCGATCTTTCTCCGCCGGGTTCGCTGCCCGAGGGCATCCAGGCGATCTCATGCCTTAGCGGTGAAGGTCTTGAGGAGCTACTAGATGTTGTGGTCGAGAGGCTGTCGGCCAAGGCGTGGCGAGGCGGGACGCCACCGCTGACCCGCGCACGGCACCGGGCGCACTTGGAACAAGCGGTCGCTGCGCTCGAACGCGCGCAAGGCGCGGCGGCGCCAGAGCTAATCGCCGAAGACATGCGGGTAGCCGCGGACGCCCTGGGCCGGATTACGGGCCGAGTGGACGTCGAAGACGTGCTCGACCGGCTCTTCGCGACGTTTTGCATCGGGAAATGACCGAGTGTTTCACGTGAAACAATCGCGCCGGCCGTGGTACAAGTCCCGCCCATGAGCGAGCGCTTCGACGTCGTCGTGGTCGGCGGCGGTCACGCGGGTTGCGAGGCCGCGGCCGCGGCCGCGCGACTCGGCGCTCGCACCCTGCTGCTGACCCACGATCCGGGCACCATAGGGGCGATGTCGTGCAATCCGGCGATCGGCGGCCTGGCCAAGGGGCATCTGGTACGCGAAATCGACGCGCTCGACGGCCTGATGGGGCGGGCAACCGACGCGTCGGGCATCCAATTCCGGGTTTTGAACCGCAGCAAGGGCCCGGCCGTGCGCGGGCCGCGCGCCCAGGCCGACCGCAAGCTTTATGCCCGGGCCATGCGTGGCCTGCTCGAGGACCAGCCCAATCTGACGATTCGGGCCGGTTCGTGCGAGGATCTCGAGCTCGACGGCCAGGGCGCCATCGCCGGGGTCGTCACCGGCGCGGGAATCATTCGTTGCGGCCGGCTCGTGCTGACCACGGGCACGTTTCTCGGCGGCGTCATCCACATCGGCGCGGAACGGATCGCCGCCGGCCGGGTAGGCGAGGCGCCGTCCCTGGGGCTCGCCGCTTCGCTACATCGGCTCGGCTTCGCGGTGGGTAGGCTCAAGACGGGCACGCCGCCGCGTTTGGCGCGCGAAGGCATAGCCTGGCACCGGCTTGCGGTTCAGCTCGGGGATGACCCGCCCGAACCGTTCTCGTTCCTGACCGACCGGATCGTCCAGCCCCAGGTGCCCTGCCACATCACCCGCACGAACGCGGCCACCCACGCCCTGATTCGCGCCAATCTGGGGGCCACGGCGGTCTACGGCGGGCATCTTTCGGGCCGAGGGCCCCGGTATTGCCCGTCGATCGAGGACAAGGTGGTGCGGTTTTCCGAACGGGACTCGCACCAGATTTTCCTTGAGCCGGAAGGGCTTGACGACGACACGATCTACCCCAACGGGATCTCGACCAGCCTCGCGCGCGAGCTGCAGGAGGCCATGGTGCGCACGATTCCTGGGCTGGAGACGGCGCGGATCAAGCGTCCGGGCTACGCCATCGAATACGACTTCATCGACCCGCGCGAGCTTCGTCCGACGCTGGAAACCCGACGGGTGCCCGGGCTCTACCTCGCCGGACAGATCAACGGCACCACCGGCTACGAGGAAGCGGCGGGCCAAGGGCTCCTTGCCGGGCTCAACGCGGCGCTCGGCGCCGCTGGCAAGTCGTCGTTCGTCATCGACAGGGCCGACGCTTACATCGGCGTCATGGTCGACGACTTGGTGACGCGCGGCGCCGACGAGCCCTATCGCATGTTCACCTCGCGGGCCGAGTATCGGCTGATCCTGCGGGCCGATAACGCCGACCAACGGCTTACCCCGGTCGGCCAGCGCATAGGTTGCGTCGGCCCCGCGCGCTGGGCGGCTTATCGGGCCAAGTCGGCGGCGTTGGCCGCGGCCCGCGCCCTGGCCGGCCGACTCGGCGTGACGCCAACCGAGGCGCGCCGCGCCGGGTTCGCGGTAAATCTCGACGGCGTGCGGCGCGACGCCTTCGATCTCCTTGCCCGCGACGATGTAACCTGGGCGCGAATTGTTGCGCTGTGGCCGGAGCTTGCCTCGGTCGCCGCCGACGTCGCCGGCCAGATCGTGACCGAGGCGCGCTATCGCGGCTACCTGGACCGCATGGCCGCGGACATCCGGGCCTATCGCCGCGACGAAGGGCTGGCGATCCCGGATGGCCTCGACATCGCTGCTTTGTCGGGGCTTTCGACCGAGGTGCGCGAGAAGCTCGCTCGCACCCGGCCGGCGACCCTTGGCGCCGCGGCGCGGATCCCTGGCGTGACCCCTGCGGCCATCGGCGCCTTGCTCGGGCACCTGCGCCGGCACGCGCCAAGCCCGTGATCCCCTCGGACGTCGCCGCGGCGATCGCGCGCTTCGCCGATGTTTCACGTGAAACATTCGAACGACTCGACGGCTTTGTCGGTTGTCTTCTCGACGGGCAGCGCCGGCTTAACCTGATCGGCGCCAGCACCGTTCCCGACCTGTGGCGCCGCCACGTCCTGGATTCAGCCCAGCTCATGCCTCTTGTTCCGGCCCGTTCGACCCGGCTGGTCGATCTTGGCTCGGGCGCCGGGTTCCCCGGCCTGGTGCTTGCCATTCTCGGTGCCCGAGGCGCAGAGTTGATCGAGGCCGACGAGCGCAAGTGCGCGTTCCTGCGCTCGGCCATCGACGCCAGCGGCGTCACCGCCACCGTGCGCCACGCCAGGCTCGACGGCAAAGGCGCCGAGCGGCAGGCCGATACGGTGACGGCGCGCGCGCTCAAGCCGCTCGGCCAATTGTTGGCTCTGGCGCGGCCTTTTGCTCACCAAGGAACCCGTTGTATTTTTCCCAAGGGGGCACATCTTGAGGGGGAATTGACGGGCGCGTACAAAATGTGGAATATGCGCCTTGAGTTGATCCAGAGCGTCACCGACCCCAGCGGTCGGATCGTCGTCATCGAGGGCCTCGGCCATGTCAACGCTTCCAGTAGCCATCGCCGCTCTGCCGCGCGTGGTGGCGATCGCCAACCAGAAGGGCGGCACCGGCAAGACGACGACCGCGATCAATCTGGCGACCGCCCTGGCGGCGGTCGGCAAGAGCGTCCTGCTCGTCGATCTCGACCCCCAAGGTAACGCTTCGACCGGGGTTGGGCTCGCCAGGGCCGGGCGCGGCCCCGGCGCCTACGCCGTTGTCATGGGCGAGACGCCGCTCCGCCAGGCGATTCGGCCCACCCTGGTGCCGCGCTTCGCGATCGTGCCCTCGACCATCGACCTGGTCGGCGCCGAGATTGAGCTCGTGACGGTTGCGCGGCGCGAATATCGCCTGGCCGACGCGATCGCCAGCGACGCCCAGGGCTTCGACTACGTCTTGATCGATTGCCCGCCGTCGCTCGGGCTGCTGACGGTCAACGCACTGGTCGCGGCAAACGCGCTGCTGGTGCCATTGCAGTGCGAGTTCTTCGCCCTCGAAGGGCTGTCGCACCTGCTCAACACGGTCGAGCTGGTGCGCCGGGGCTTCAACCCGTCGCTCGAGCTCCAGGGCATCGTGCTGACCATGTACGATAAGCGCAACAACCTGAGCCAGCAGGTGGTCGCCGACGTGCGCGGCACCATGGGCGACAAGGTCTTCCGCACGGTCATCCCGCGCAGCGTGCGCACCTCGGAATCGCCGTCCCACGGCATGCCCGTGCTGCTCTACGATGCGCGCAGCGCCGGCGCGCTCGCGTACATTCACCTGGCGAGCGAAGTGTTGCAGCGGGAGCGCCACCTTGCAGCCTGAACCGGGGGAGACCATGGAGCCCGAACAGCCGGGCGCCGATCCGAACCGACGCCGGGGCCTGGCCAAGGGGCTTTCGGCGCTGCTCGCCGAGGCTTCGGCCGTGGCGCAGAGTTCCGGCGCGCGCAACCTGCCTATCGAGTCCTTGCAACCGAGCCGGCTGCAGCCACGCAGGCTGTTCGACGAGAACGAGCTCGCCGAGCTCGCCCGATCGATCGCGGCGCGCGGCATCCTGCAACCGATCCTGGTGCGGCCCGATCCGGCCGTGCGCGGGCGCTACGAGATCGTCGCCGGCGAACGGCGCTGGCGCGCGGCGCAACGGGCGAAGCTGCTCGAAGTCCCGGTGCTGGTGCGCGAATTGCCCGACGCGGACGTGCTCGGCATCGCCCTGATCGAGAACCTGCAGCGCGCCGATCTCAACCCGCTCGAGGAAGCGGCCGGTTATCAGCGGCTCGCGGAGGAATTCGGCCACACCCAGGAAGCGATCGCCGACCTGGTCGGCAGGAGCCGCAGCCACGTGGCCAACGCCGTGCGTCTGCTCGGCCTGCCCGACGAGGTCAAGGCCCTGCTCGATGCCGGCAAGCTGAGCGCTGGCCACGCCCGCGCCCTGCTCGGCGTCGCCGAACCGGCCGTCCTGGCCCGCCACATCGTCGCGCGCGGACTCAACGTGCGTCAGGCCGAGGCGCTGGCCAAGCGCGGTACCCGGCACCGCGCCGCGCCGGAACCCGACGCCAACACCGTGGCGATGGAGCAGGAACTGACCGCGGCGCTCGGTCTCGACGTCGCCATCCGCCACACGCCCAAGCACGGCGGCGCCGTGACCATCCGGTATCGCACGCTTGACCAGCTCCACGATGTCGCGCGACGGCTCAAGCTCGTGCCAGGCCCGCGCCTGCGCAGCCTGTAGGGCGGGATACGATGTAGGGGGAGCGGCCCTCCGTTCGTCCTTCGAGACGCCGCCTGCGGCGGCTCCTCAGGACAAACGGATTGAAGATAGGGGGAGCCGCCCCCCAAATAAGGGACGCTTCCCTTTAATTTAATCTCGCCGATTCAATCTCGTCACATTAACCCCTTCAGTGCTTGCCGCCAGGTGCCCCGGCTGAATCGGCCAGTTCGAGCAAGGCGCGGCGAACGATAGTGCGCTGGGGATTGCCGGTGGTCTTGACCGCGACCTCGGCCTCGAGGAGGCGCACGAGCGCGTGGCCGAGGCGCGCCGAGTTCCAGCGGGGCAAGGCGGCGCGGGCCGCGTCGTGGGCCCGGAAATGCAGCGGCGGGCGCAGCTCGGACATGGCGGTTTCGCGCGATCCGCACGCAACCGTGCGAATTGCCAGAAGCCGCAGCAGCGCGATGTGCCGGGCGACGGCGCGCAGCAGCGCGACTTCGTTCTCGCCCTGGCCGAAGGCGCGCGCGAGCGCCCGTTCGAGCCGCGACCGATCGCCCTGGGCGGCGGCGAACGCCACGTCGTCGAGCGTCGACGCCGCGGCGTCGCCGACGACCGCTTCGACGTCGCCCAGCGTGACCGTCCGCGCCTGCCCTACGTAGGCGGCGAGCTTGGCGATTTCCGCCTTGGTCGCGAGCCGATCCCCGCCGAGCGACAGCATCAACTCGGCGCGCGCGCTGGACTCGGCCGCCAGCCCGTGCTCGGCGAGCGCCGAGTCGATGGTGCCGGCGAGCCGGTCGCCTTCATCGTGGAAGCAAGGCAGGGCGGCGCATTGCGCCGCCTTTTCGAGCAGCACGCGCAATGGGGACCGTTTCGCGAGCTCGCCGGCCTCGATCACCACCAGGGCATCGGAAGCAGGCTGCGCCAGCAGGTTCTCGACCGCATCGGCCACGTCGTCGTCGGCGTCGCGCACCCGCACGACCCGCCGCCCGCCGCCGAACGCGATCGCCGCCGCCTCGTCGGCCAGCCGCGCCGGGTCGCGCTCCACCTGGTCGGCGGCGAGGTCGGCGACGCGGAACGGGTCCTTTGGGTCGGGCACCACGGCGCGCGCGAGCATGTCCGCGCGCTCGCGCACCAGGCCGCGATCGGGTCCGTAGACCAGGGCGACACGCAAGTCCGTCGGCGGCCTGGCCACGAACGCGTCGGCGCGGTGGGCTTTGATCTCCACGGCGTCACGCCGCGCCCTGGGCCAGCACAGCCGCGACCATGGTCGCGATGCGCCGGCCGAGATCGCGCGCCGCGTCCTCGCGCGTCGCCTGTTCGGCGATGCGCGTGCCGTAATCGGAGCGCTGGACGTCGTAGCTGCCGACCGAACGGGCCGTCGCCCGGTAGACCAGCAATCCGGTGTCGAGCGCGACGAGCCGGACCCGGGCCTCGAGGATCACGTTGTAGCGGGTGATCGTGTCGTCGGAGGAAATGGCCAAGGGCGCGGCGTGGCTGGCAAGCTGAACCTCGAGCCGGTAGCGCGCCGGCGCCTGGCCGGAGGCCGCGAACAGGCTCAGCAGCTCGTTGCGCAGAATCTGGCCGACGCGGCCATCCTCGGGCGCGGCGGCGACCGGGTCGACGGCGATGGCGCCGAGCGCGGCCCCGCGCGCCGGGTCGGACCGCCGATAGACCGGCTCGAACCCGCAAGCGGCGAGCGACGAGCCGAAGCCGATCAGGACCGCGCGCCGGCCGAGGCGGAGATCGCGCACGCCACGACTCACAGCACGACGTTGACGATACGGTCCGGCACCACGACGACGCGGCGCACGGCCCGCCCGTCGATCGCCCGCTTGACCGCCGGATCGTCGAGCGCCGCGGATTCGGCCGCGTCGCGCGAAGCGCCCTTGGGCAGCGTCACGGTGGCGCGCAGCTTGCCGTTGACCTGCACCGCCAAGGTCACGATGTCCTCGGCCACCAGCGCCGGGTCCGCCACGGGCCACGGCGCGGACGCCAGCAGCCCGTCGTGACCAAGCCGCTGCCACAACTCCTCGGCGATGTGCGGCGCGATCGGGTCGATCAGGCGCACCACGGCCTCGAGCCCTTCGCGGTACGCGGCGGCGCCCGGGTCATCGACATCGGCCAGCGCGTTCATCAGCTCGTGCAATCGCGCGACCGCGCGGTTGAAGCGGAACGCCTCGATGTCGGCGGTGAACGCGGCGATGGTGCGGTGGATCTTGCGCCGCAGCTCGAGCGCGCCGTCGTTCCCAGTTTCCGCCGCCCCATCGGGCGGCGGGGCCTCGACGACCAGGCGCCACAGGCGACTGAGAAACCGGCGCGCGCCCTCGACGCCGGCCGTGGTCCATTCCAGGTCACGTTCCGGCGGGCTGTCCGAGACCATGAACAGCCGCGCTGTGTCGGCGCCATAGGCCGCGACGATGGCCTCGGGGTCGACCACGTTGCGCTTCGACTTGCTCATCTTCTCGACCGGTCCGAGCCGAACCGGCCGGCCGGTCGCCCGTTCGGTCAGGGTGCCGTCCGGAGCGCGCTCGACGTCCTCGGGAAACAGCGCCCGGCCGTCGGCGCCGATGTAGGTCTCGTGCAGCACCATGCCCTGGTTGAACAGCCCGGCGAACGGCTCGGCGATGCGGTCCAGGTAGCCCGTGCGGCTGAGCGCCCGGGCGAAGAAACGGCTGTAGAGCAGGTGCAGGATGGCGTGCTCGATGCCGCCCATGTACTGGTCCACCGGCAACCAGTAATGGCCGGCGCCGGGCTCGATCGCGTCGTGGGCGCGCGGCGAGCAGAACCGCGCGAAGTACCACGACGACTCGACGAAGGTGTCGAAGGTGTCGGTCTCGCGTCGCGCCGGCTTGGCGCAGCGCGGACACGCGACGTGCTTCCAACTCGGGTGCCGGTCGAGCGGGTTGCCCGGCTCGTCGAACGTCACGTCGTCGGGCAGGCGGATAGGCAGCGCCTCGCGCGGCACCGGCACGACGCCGCACGCGGCGCAGTGGATGATCGGGATCGGGCAGCCCCAGTAGCGCTGGCGTGACACGCCCCAATCGCGCAACCGGTAGGTGACCTTGCGCTCGCCGGCGCCGGTTTCCTCCAGGCGCTGCGTCATGGCCTGCTTGGCCGCCTTAACGTCGAGCCCGTCGAGGAAATCCGAGTTCACCAGCCGGCCGTCGCCGGTGTACGCGATGTCCGCGATGGCGACGCCGCCTTCCGGCGCCACGACCGGGAGAACGTCGAGCCCGTACTTGCGCGCGAAGTCGAGATCGCGCTGGTCGTGCGCCGGGCAGCCGAAGATCGCGCCGACGCCGTAGTCCATGACCACGAAGTTGGCGACGTAGACCGGCAGCCGCCGGCCGTCGAACGGGTGGATCGCGCTGAGTCCCGTGTCGTGGCCGAGCTTCTCGGCGGTCTCGATCTCGGCCACCGTAGTGCCGCCCTTGCGGCACTCGGTGGCGAAGTGGGCGAGCGATGCGTCCTTCGCCGCGAGCTCGAGCGCGAGCGGGTGATCGATCGCCACGGCGCAGAAGCTGGCGCCGAACAGCGTGTCGTGACGGGTGGTGAAGACCTCGAGCCGGTCCGTCCGCCCCTCGAGCGCGAAGCGGATCAGCGCGCCCTCCGAGCGTCCGATCCAGTTCTCCTGCATCAGGCGCACGCGCTCGGGCCAGCGCTCGAGCGTGCCGAGCGCCTCCAGGAGCTCGTCAGCGATCAGGCTGATGCGCAGGAACCACTGGGTCAGCTTGCGCCGTTCCACCGGCGCGCCCGACCGCCAGCCCTTGCCGTCGATGACCTGCTCGTTGGCCAGCACCGTGTTGTCGACCGGATCCCAGTTGACCCAGGATTCGCGCCGATCGACCAGCCCGGCCTCGAGGAAGTCGAGGAACATCGCCTGCTCGTGGCGATAGTATTCCGGGTGGCAGGTGGCGAGTTCGCGCCGCCAGTCGTAGCTGAACCCCATGCGCTGGAGCTGGCGGCGCATGTTGGCGATGTTGTCGAGCGTCCACTTGGCCGGGTGCACGCCGTGCTCGATCGCCGCGTTCTCCGCCGGCATGCCGAAGGCGTCCCAGCCCATGGGGTGCAGCACGTTGAAGCCGCGGGCGCGGCGGTAGCGCGCGACCAGATCGCCCTGGGTGTAGTTGCGCACGTGCCCCATGTGGATGCGCCCCGACGGGTAGGGAAACATCTCGAGCACGTAGTACTTCGGCCGCGTCGCGTCGGGCTCGGCGTGGAAGGCGCCGCGCGCCTCCCAGATGCGCTGCCACTTGGTTTCGATCGCGCTGGCGTCGTAGGCGCTCACTTGGCCTCGGTTCACGTGGTCTCGGCGGGGCGCCAAGCTACAGCACGCCCCGCCGGCCAGGCCAGCGTGCTTACTCGCTTACTCGGCCAGGGACGCGATGCGCATCTGCCGGGCGCGGGTCAGGATCGTGTCCTCGAGCGCGGTGGCGGTCGCGCGATCGACCGGACCGTCGAGCCAGCCGCCCTGACCGTCGCGGAGCTGACGGAACGCGGCGACGCGCAGGCCATCGGCGCGCAAGGCCCGGCTCAGGATGTAGACGGTCAATTTGAAGCGCTCGGCGGGCGAGCTCGGCGGCACGTACCAGTCGGTGATGATGACGCCGCCGAACGGGTCGGCCGAGGCCAACGGCATGAACGAGACGGTGTCGAGCGCCGCGCGCCAGAGATAGAAATTGACCCCGATGCCGGCCCCCTGGCCCGCGTCGACCGGCTCGTCCGGGCCAAGAAGGTTGCCGATCCCGCCCTCGCCGAAGATGGTCTGGCGGGCCGGCGCGCCGGGCCCGGAGTAGGTGACCCGTCCGTGGGACCGGCTCGGGTATTTGCTTTCTGGGTTGGCGTACTGGCAGGCGGCCAGCGAAACCAATCCCAGCCCGGCGATCAGCACGGCGATTAGCGACGGGGCGAAGAGGCGCACGGATTCCCTCGGTTCAGCCATGACTTACGGTGTTTCGGACCCGCCGGCCAACCCGCGAGCCCGGGACAGACTAAGCGATCCGAATGGCCGCGTCACGCTTCTGAATGGCGAAAACTCGGGTGATGCAAGGATGCAACAGCATGATTGAAATGTCACGATCGTCGGCCCCTTTTGCCTTGACCGTCATGGACAGCGGCTTAATGTCCGCCCCGACCAGCGTGTTCGCCGCTCGCTTGCCGTGGTTATCGTCCATCGATGGGGAGCCGGGTGGAACGGCGGCGGCGCTGGTGGAGTTCTTGATCGATCGAGAACAGTGGAAGGTCCTGAGGAGGGAATGCAACCATGAAGAAGCTGCTGTTGGGTACCACAGCCTTGGTTGCCGCCGGCGTGCTTACGGGGCAGGCGCAAGCCGCCGATCCCGTTTCGCTCAGCCTCGGCGGCTATTATCGTACGGCGATCGGCGCGGTCTTCGATGGCGACGAGGACAACGGTGTCACCGGCGAAGGCGGCGTCGGTCGTCACTCGTACTACCACGAGCAGGACGTCGAGGTTCACTTCACCGGCGAGACCACGCTCGACAACGGCCTGACGGTCGGGGTCAACATCCAGCTCGAAGGCCAGACCCAGGGGGGCGACCAGATCGACGAGACCTGGGCGTTCGTCAGCGGTTCGTGGGGCCAGCTCCGCGTCGGCGACGAGGACAGCGTCACGTACAACTTCGCCTATATCGCGCCCTATGTCGGCCTGTTCGGCCCGACCACGCCGTGGTTCGCGTTCTCGAACGCCGGCAACACCGCGGGCAACATCATCGGCGCAAGCACGAACTTCGAAATCTTCGACCTGGCCGGCGACGCGACGAAGCTCTACTACACGACGCCGGACTTCAACGGCTTCCAGCTCGGCGTTTCCTACGCGCCGGACGGCTCGCAGGACGGCCGGTCGAACCCGAACGGCGACGGCTGCTTCGGGTGCGGCCCGGGCAGCAGCAACGGCACGCTGGAAGACATCTGGGCGATCGCGCTCGGCTACTCGGGTGACTTCCAGGGCGTCACCATCGGCTTCAGCGCCGGTTACGAAGACGCGCAGTCCGAGAACGGCACTGCCGGAACTCCCGGCACTGCCGACCCCGAGACGTGGGGCCTCGGCCTCAACTTGGGTTGGGGCAACTGGGCGTTCGGTGGCATGTACCAGGACGGAGACACGGACAATAACTCGTTCGACTACGAAGTCTGGGACATCGGCGTCACCTACAAGGTGGGCGCCTGGGGTATCGGCCTCGGCTTCTCGCAAGCCAATGCCGGCGACGCGCCCGGTGTCACGGCCGACCAGAACGACGTGTGGCAGCTCGGTGTCGACTACTCGATGGGCCCCGGCATCAGCGTCAGCGGTGCGTTGTCGTACAACGACTTCAACAACAACACCGCCGGCGGTACGGGTCCGGACTACGGCGCCATGTCGGCCATGCTGGGCATGACGATCGACTACTAAGCGATCCTCGCAAGAGCATCGTGGAAGGGCGGCTTCGGCCGCCCTTCTTCTTTGTGCCGCGGCGGCGGTAGGGGCGGGTTGTAGGGGTGGGTCCGAGACCCACCCCTACCAGCAGGCAATTCCATCGGATCGCAACGCGTTCTACCTTCGCGCCATGGGCCGCATCGTCTGGATCGCGAGCTTCCCGAAGTCCGGGAACACCTGGGTCCGCGTCTTCCTCAACAACCTGCTGGCGGGCGCCGAGGCGCCGGTCGCGCTCGACTCGATCGGCCGGTTCACGGCCTCGGAGGCGGCGGTCGAGCACTACCGTAGCCTGGACCCGCGCCCGCCCGCGGCGTGGACGCCGGCCGACACGGCCAGGATGCGGCCTCGGGTCCACGCGCACATCGCCGGCCTCAAGGATGGGCTTTCCCTGGTCAAGACCCATTGCCGGCTCGGCCACGACCATGGCCAGCCGACGGTCAACCTGGACGTGACCGCCGGCGCGGTCTACATCGTGCGCGACCCGCTGGACGTGGCGGTCTCGTTCGCCGATCACATGGGCATGACGATCGACCAGGCGATCTCGATCATGGCGTTTCCCGGCGCCTTCACCGATCCGGGCGAAACCACCGTGTCGGAGCCGCGCGGCTCGTGGTCCGAGAACGTGGCGTCGTGGACAAGCCCCGAGCGCCCCAGCGTCCACGTCGTGCGCTTCGAGGATCTGCTGGCGGATCCCAAGGCAAGGTTCGGCGCGATCGCGCGGCACCTGCGCATCGGCGCCGACGACGCGGCCGTGGACCGGGCGATCAATTTCTCCACCTTCGACGTCTTGAAGGAGCAGGAACGGAGCCACGGATTCCGCGAGCGCAGCCGTCGCGCGCGCCGGCCGTTTTTCCGCGAAGGCCGCGCCGGCGCGTGGCGCGAGGCGCTGAGCGAGGTCCAGGTCGGCGCCATCGTCGAGGCGCACCGCGTCGAGATGGGGCGCTTCGGCTACGTGCCGGCCGGGTTCTGAGCGCGCCAGACATGGGCAAGATCATCTGGCTGGCGAGCTTTCCGAAATCCGGCAACACGTGGCTGCGCGCGTTCCTGCACAACCTGCTGCTCAACCCGGACAAGCCGGTCTACATCAACGAGCTCGACACCTTCTCTACGAGCGAGTCGGCGCGTAAGCACTATGAACCGTTCCTCGAAGGGCCGTGGCAGGACTGGGCGGATCCGGAGGTCGCCGCGGCCAGGATCAAGGTGCACGCGGCGCTGACCGGACTTTCGCTCGACAACGTTTTCGTCAAGACGCATTGCGCCCTGGCGATCGACCACGGCCATCCTACCGTGAACCTCGACGAGACCGCGGGCGCCATCTACATCGTGCGCAACCCGCTCGACGTGACCATATCGCTGACGCACCACACCGGCATGACCGTCGACCAGACGATCCAGGCCATGGCCAACCCGGAAGGTCGCACCAGGACCGAGGAGAAGTACGTGACCGAGCCGCGCGGATCGTGGTCCAACCATGTCGCGAGCTGGACGCACAGGCCCCATCCCGGGCTGCTCGTCGTGCGCTACGAGGACATGCTGGAAAAGCCGGATGAGGCCTTCGGCCGGGTCGCGCGCTTCCTCGGCCTCGACCCGCCGACGGTGCGGTTCAAGAACGCCATCAACATGTCGAGCTTCAAGGTGCTGCGCACGCAAGAGGAACGCTGGGGCTTCGTCGAACGCAGCCCGAATGCGGCGATGTTCTTCCGCGAAGGCCGCGCCGGACAATGGCAAGAGGCGCTGGCCCCGGAGCAGGTTGCCCGGGTGATCGCGGCGCACCGCCAGCAGATGGCGCGCTTCGGTTACCCGCCGCCAGGGTTCTGAGCGGGCGAAGAATGGGCAAGATCATCTGGCTCGCCAGCTACCCGAAGTCCGGCAACACGTGGCTGCGCGCGTTCCTGCACAACCTGCTGCGCAACCCCGACCAGCCGTTCGACATCAACAGGCTGACGGCGTTCAGCCTGGGCGATTCGCTGCCGCAGTTCTACAAACAGCTCGACCCGCGCCCGCCGGGCGAGCTCGGTTTCGAGGACATCGCCCGGCTGCGCCCCAGCGTTCACCGGCTGATGACCGAGGCCAGCCCCGACAACGTGTTCGTCAAGACCCACAACGCGCTCGTCGAGGATTACGACGTGCCGCTGATCACGCTCGAGCTCACCGCCGGCGCGATCTACGTCGTGCGCGACCCGCTCGACGTCGCCATGTCCTACAGCCACCACCTGGGCGCGTCGATCGACGACACGATCCAGTTCATGGCCGCGTCGGCGGCGCGCACGCCGAGCGGCGACGCCTTCGTCACCGAGAAGATATGCTCGTGGTCGGTCCACGTCGAAAGCTGGACCGCGAACCCGAACCGGACGCTCCACGTCGTGCGCTACGAGGACATGCACACCCAGCCGATCAAGACCTTCGCCGGCATCGCGCGCTTCCTCGGGCTCACCCCGCCGCGCGAGCGGCTCGAGAAGGCGATCCGCTCGTCCTCGTTCCGGGTGCTGCAAGAACAGGAGAAACGCCACGGCTTCATCGAGCGGAGCCCGGTGGCCGAACGGTTCTTCCGCTCCGGCCGGATGGGCGAAGGCCGCAAGCTGCTGACCCCGGCGCAGATCGCGCGGATCGTCGCCGACCACGGCCCCCAGATGGCGCGCTTCGGCTACCTGACCGAGGTCGACGACCGCACGGGCGCCGCGCCATGATCGTCTGGATCCAGAAGCTGCTCGACGCCCAGGAGGTGCGCCGCATCACCGACGCGCTGGCCGGCGCGCGATATCGACCGGGCAAGACGACCGCGGGCATCCTGGCGCGCGGCGCCAAGCGGAACGAGGAGATCGACCCGGAGTCGATCGACAAGGCCGCGCTCGACGCCGTCGTCATGACCGCGCTTCAGCGCAACCAGACCGTCGAAGCCGCGGCGCGCCCGGCGCGCATCATGCCGCCGATCTACAGCCGCTACGGCGTGGGCGACACCTACGGCAGCCACTTGGACAACGCCACCATGGGCCACCTCGAAGCACGCATCCGCGTCGACATGTCGATGACGCTGTTCCTGTCCGACCCGGCGAGCTACGACGGCGGCGAGCTTTCGATCGACACGGAATACGGCGCCAAGTCGTTCAAGCTGCCGCCCGGCGACGCGGCGATCTACCCGACGCTCTACTACCACGAGGTCAAGCCGGTGACGCGCGGCGTCAGGCTTGCCTGCGTCACCTGGATGCAGAGCCTGGTGCGCGATCCGCAGCGGCGCCAGATTCTCTACGACATGTCGGTGCTGGCCGAGTGGCTCCACGCCCAACAGCCGGGCTCGCCCCAGTTCCGCCAATTCAACAAGATCCAGCATAACCTCTATCGCATGTGGGCCGAGGATTGAGCCCGATGCCATGGGCAAGCTGATCTGGCTGGCGAGCTACCCGAAGTCGGGCAACACGTGGCTGCGCGCGTTCCTGCACAACCTGCTGCGCAACCCGGACCAGCCGTTCGACATCAACAACCTGCGCGCCTTCTGCGTGGTCGATTCGGTCGCCGAGCTCTACGCCCAGGTCGACCCGCGGCCGGCGACGGCGCTCGGCCCCGAAGGCGTGGCCCGGCTGCGCCCCAGCGTGCATCGCTTCATCACCACCGCCTCGGCCGACAACGTGTTCGTCAAGACGCACAACGCGATGCTCGACGACTTCGGCGTGCCGACTGTCACCGCCGAGGTCACCCAGGGCATGATCTACGTCGTGCGCAACCCGCTGGACGTGGCCGTGTCGTTCGCCCACCACCTCGGCGCCTCGCTCGACGACACGATCGCGCTGATGAACCGGCCGGGGGCGCGCACGCCGATCACCGCCGAATGGGTCGGCGAGCTGATGGGATCTTGGTCGGAGAACGTGGCGAGCTGGACGGCCGAGCCCGGCCCGGCCCTGCACGTCGTGCGCTACGAGGACATGCACGCCCGGCCGATCACGACGTTCGGCGATGTCGCGCGCTTCCTCGGCCTCGATCCGCCGCGCGAGCGGATCGAAAAGGCGATCCGGCTGTCGTCGTTCCGCGTGCTGCGGGAGCAGGAACAGCGCCACGGCTTCATCGAGAAGAGCGTGGCCGCCGACCGGTTTTTCCGCGAGGGCAAGACCGGCGCCTGGCGCCAGGCGTTGAGCGCGGCCCAGGTCGCGGCGCTCAGCGAGGCGAACCGGACCCAGATGGCGCGCTTCGGCTATGTGACCGAGGAGCCCAAGGATGAGTGATGACGTCGCCGACAACCTGGCCGCGGTGAAGGCGCGTATCGCCGCCGCGGCCCGGGCCGCCGGCCGCGACCCTGACAGTGTCACGCTGGTCGCCGTCGCCAAGACCCACGGCCCGGAACGAATCCAGCCGGCGCTCGTCGCCGGGCACCGGGTGTTCGGCGAGAACCGGGTGCAGGAGGCGCGCGCCAAATGGCCGGCCTTGCGCGAGCATTACCCGGACCTTGTGCTGCACCTGATCGGGCCACTGCAGACCAACAAGGCGCGCGACGCGCTGGCCCTGTTCGACGTGATCGAATCGGTGGATCGGCCGCGGCTCGCCGAGGCGCTCGCCCGCGAGATCGAGCGCGGCGGGCGGCGACCGCGCTGCTTCGTCCAGGTCAACACCGGCGAGGAAGCGCAGAAGGCCGGCGTCGTGCCCGCCGAAGCCGACACGTTCATCGCCGCCTGCCGCGATGACTATGGCCTCGACGTGGCCGGGCTGATGTGCATCCCGCCCGCCGACGAGCCGCCGGCGCCGCACTTCGCCCTGCTCGCCAAGATCGCGGAGCGCCATGGGCTTTCCGGTCTCAGCATGGGCATGAGCGCCGATTTCGAGACCGCGATCCGCTTCGGCGCGAGCCACGTGCGCATCGGCTCCGCCATCTTCGGCGCCCGCCCAACGCTGACGCGAGTCTAGGGCGCGTTCTGATCCTATTGTATGAGCAGCGTTGGCGACGCCGTCCGATCGCACCCTGCTAGCGTTTCGTGTCGCTGGGGTGGCGTCAGAACGTTCGGTCGATGCGACGGCCGTTGGGCGTGGGCGTCGCTTCGTATTGGTCCATCGCCTGGGTCATGGCGTCGAGCGCGTCCTGGTAGCCGGTGATCGCGGGCACCCCCGGCGGCACGGTCGGCTCGACCTCGATCGACGCGGGTTCGACCGGGTCCGGCTCGGGCGTCGCTTGCGGCGTCGCGCTGGCCAACTCGACGTCCGGCGCCGCGCTGGCCAAGGCAGTGGGTTCCGTTTCGTCGTCGCCGAACACGGCGGCGTAGATGTGGCCACCGATGTCCTCGCCAGTCGTGCTCTCGATGATCGATTCGATGACGCCGCTGATCAACCCAATCGGTCCGCCGAACAGGGTATCGCCCAGGATGCGCGCGGGCGCCGCCATCTCGTCGCCGGTCAATTCGCGATAGATCGTGCCGATGATCGGCAGGTGCTGGAGTGGATTGATGATGTCGAGAAAATCGGCGAAGCCGAACGTGCCGGCCTGCGCGACGGCGCCGGAGGGAGCGGCCACGCCGAAGATGAGCCCCGCCTCGCGGGCCTCGCTCGATCCGGCACGGACGCCGGCGGGCAGTACTCCGACCGAACCCAGGGACACGGCTTACCCCTTGCGTTTGCTTCTTGGTGAGCAATCGCCGTGCCGCGCCGAACTCTGGCTTAAGTAGTTGATTTCGTTGAGATTGCGACTCCCACGACCGGGCGCGCCCGCCCGCCAGGGCAAGTCTTGCCGGGCGTCGGGTCAAGCGCGCAGGGCGGCGCGCTCGCTGAGTGCCTTGTCGAAGGCGGCGAGCCGCGCGAACGCGCGGCCGTAGACGCCGTCGGGCGGAAATCGGCCTTCGGCGTCCGGCCGCCCGGCCTTAAGGCCGCTCAGGTGCTCGATCGCGTCGTCGACCGACTCGATGCTCCAGATGTGGAAGCGCCCGTCGTTCACCGCGGCCATGATGTCCTCGCGCAGCGTCAGGTTGCGCTCGTTCGACACCGGAATGAGGCAGCCCTGGGTACCGGTCAGGCCGCGTTCGTTGCAGGCGCGGAAGAAACCCTCGATCTTCTGGTTGACGCCGCCGATGGCCTGGACCTGGCCGATCTGGTTGACCGAGCCGGTAATCGCGAGATCCTGGCGCAGCGGCACCTCGGCCAGCGACGAAATGATCGCGCACAGCTCGGCCATCGAGGCGCTGTCGCCTTCGACGCCGTCGTAGTTCTGCTCGAACGTGATCGAGGAGGTGAACGACAGCGGGAAACCGCGCGCGAACGTACCGCGCAGGAAGCCTTCGAGCCCGTAGACGCCCTTCTGCTGGATCGGCCCGCTGAGTTCGGTGAAGCGCTCGATATTGATGACGCCGTGGATGCCGACGTGCGAGCGGGCGGTGATGCGCACCGGCAGGCCGAAGGCGTGGTCGCCGGTCTCGAGATAGACAAGCCCGTTGACCTGGCCGATCACGCGGCCGGCGGTGTCGATCAGCGTCTCGCCCTTGAGGATGCTTTCCTGGCTGCGGTCCTCGAGGCGCGCGTTGCGCCGCCGGCGCTCGTCGAGCGCGCGGCGCACGTCGGCCACGGTGATGGTGTCGCCGGCGGTCTCCTCGACGTAGCGGCTGGCCTCGATCAGCACGTCCTCGATCAACTCGAAGCGCGCCGACAGCTTGTCACGCTCGCCGGCCCAGCGCGCGCTTTGGCCCAGCAGCCGGTCGATCGCGCCGGCGTCGCAGCGCCGGTTGCATTGCTCGCGCGCCGAACGCTGGATCAATCGCGTGTAGGTCGCCACGTCGCCATCGGTGGCTTCCATGTCGGCGTCGATGTCGGCCTTGACCTTGAAGAACGTGATGAAGCTCGGGTCGGCGGCGAACACCTGGTAGTACCACTGCGGCGCGCCGACGATGACGACCAGCAGCTTCAACGGGATCGGCTTGGGCGTCGGCGTGCCCGCCATCGGCGCCGTGCCGATGCGGTGCAGCTCCTCGATGCGGATCTCGCGGTCGCGCAGCGCGGCCTTGAGGTACGTCCAGCTCTGCGGTTCCATCGCCAGGGATTCGGCGCGCAGCACCAGGAACCCGCCGTTCGCCTTGTGCAGGGCGCCGGAGTGGATCTGGGTGAAGTCGGTCTCGAGCGTGCCGTTCGCGATCCGGTACGTCATGGCGCCGAACAGGTTCTCGTAGGTCGGGTTCGGCTCGAGCACGACGGGCGGGTTGCGGCTGTCGCCGTTGTCGACCAGCACGTTGACCGCGTAGCGCAGGACCGCGCTCTCGTCGGGCGCCTCGTCCTCGGCGCCGGCGCGCTGGAACAGGTGCAGGTGCTCGATCACGTCGACGCGCATCTCGGTCAGCCAGCGGCTCAGGCCCTTGAACCCGGCGAACTCGCTCTGCGCCGCGTCGAGCAGCGGCCCGATTGCCTCGTCGGCGATGCGATGGTTGATCCCCGTGATGGACTCGCCGATCCGCGTTTCCGCGTGGCGCGCCTCGGTCCTGAGATCGTCGAGCAGCGGGTCGAGCGTGGCGATCGCGGCCTCGAGTGCGTGGCGCCGGTCGTCCGGCAGCTCGGCCAGGGCCTCGGCCGGCACGGGCTGGCCGTCCTCGCCGATCACGACGACGTTCAGGCCATGCGGCGTGCGCAGCACGTCGAGTCCGCCCTCGCGCGCCCGTGACCGCACGGTGGCGAACCGTTCGTCCAGGCTGGCGCGCGCGGATTCGTTCACGGCGCGCACCTCGTCGACATAGGCCTGACTGTTGAGCGAACGGGCGAGCGTGGCGGCGAGCTGGGGCACCAGCTCCGCCATGCGGTCACGGAACTTGCGGCCGAGTCCGGCCGGCAGGCGGTAGGGCTTGGGCCGCGATGGCCGGGCGAAGTTGTTGAGGTAGACCCAGTCGTCGACCGGGGGCAGCTTGGCGGCGAACGCCCGCAGATAGCCGAGCGTCGCATTCATTCGCCCCGTCTGGTTCTCGCCCAGGACGAACACGTTGAAGCCTTCGTGGCGGATGCCGAGCGCGAAGCGCAGCGCCTCGCGCGCGCGCTGGTGCGAGCCCAGGTCGAACACCTGGACGTCGTCGACGGCCCGGCCGTCGACCGTGATTCGATCCGCGAACGACGGCAGGCCGACGGCGTTTGTCTCCAGCGGCTTGATGGCCAAATCCAACCCTCCCCGTGGCGCGCGACCGAAGTCGATCCGACCACCGCCGCCCCGTCGCGTCAACGTAGCGCCCGGCCAAACCCGGTCAACAGCTTTCGGGGCTCGCGCTTCTTGGGGCCCGCTCTGGCCCCGGCGCGGCCGTTGCGGCACAATGACCCGGTCCGGGGCGCGGTCCGGGCGGCGGAGAAACCGGCTTCATGGCGACCACCAAGGACATCCTGCTCGTCGACGACGACCAGACGCTGCGCGCGGCGCTGGCCGAACAGCTCCGCCTGCACGAGGAGTTCGCCGTGACCGAGGCGGACGGGGCGGCGCGCGCGCTCGACCTGGCGCGGTCCCAGCGCTTCGACCTGGTGCTGCTCGACGTCGGTCTGCCCGACATGGACGGGCGCGAGCTGTGCAAGGCCCTGCGCCGCGCCGGCCAGAAGATGCCGGTGATCATGCTGACGGCCGCCGTGGGCGAGGCCGACACCATCCTGGGGCTCGATTCCGGCGCCAACGACTACGTCGCCAAGCCGTTCAAGCTGGGCGTCCTGCTGGCGCGCATCCGGGCGCAGTTGCGCGCCCACGAACAGAGCGAGGACGCCACGTTCGTCATCGGCCCCTACAACTTCCACCCGGCGCAGAAGCTGCTGGTCCACAAGGACACGCAGAAGAAGGTGCGGCTCACCGAGAAGGAAACGGGGATCCTCAAGTTCCTGCTGCGCTCGGGCGGGCAGCCGGTGGGGCGCGACGTGCTGCTCGACCAGGTATGGGGCTACAACGCCGCGGTCACCACCCACACGCTCGAGACACACATTTACCGCTTGCGCCAGAAGATCGAGCCCGACCCGTCGAACGCCACGCTGCTGATCACCGAGCTGGGCGGCTACCGGCTCAACCCGTGACGGCTCCAAGCCGGACAAGGCGGCGGACGAGCAACCAGGCCCCGGCGCCCGCGCCGAGCGTGAGCGCGCCGTAAAGCGGCCACACCGCGTCCCAACCGCCGAACCGCTCGACCACCAGGGGCAGCAGCAGCGGCCCGGCCAGCACGCCGAAGTTGCGCCCGCGCATGAGCACGCCGAACGCCGCGGCTCCGGCGCCCTTGTGCCCCATGACGATCCCCGGCATGGCGAACAGGCAGACCGGCGTCATGCCGCAGCACACGCCGTAGAGCACAAGCCCCACGAGCCCGGCGGCGCCATCGAGCCAGGGCACGGCGAACCACACCGCCGCCTCGATCGCGATCGAACCGACGAACACGGGCGCCAGCGGCAGCCCGGCGCGCATCGCCCAGCCGGTCGCCAGGTTGAGCACCAGGACGGCGAACGGGACCAGGCTGGCGGCGCCGATCGCCTGGTCGGCGCCGAGCCCCAACCCGGTCACCAGATAAACGTTGAGCCAGCCCACGAAGCTGATGTATTGCCCCGCCCACAGCAGGTAGACGAGCGAAGCGAGCACGAGCGCCCGCCGCTCGGCCGCGCTGGCCGCCGTGCCCGCCGCGCCGGCGCTCAAGGTGAACCCCCGGGGGCCGGCCGCCCGGGTCCAGGCCAGAACGGCGAGCGCGGCGCCGAGCGCGACCCACCACACCCATTGCCACGACCCCGCGGCGGCGAACGGGTAGGCGATGGCGTTGGCCAGGAGCTGGCCGATCGGCACCCACGCGGCGGAGATGCCGGCGACGAACACGGCCTGGCCCGGCGCCGCCGCCCGCATGGCGATGGCCGGGCCGGCGATGGCCAGCACCGTGAAGCCGAGCCCCTCGAAACCGCGCGCGGCCAGCATGACGAGGCCGCTTTCCGGCATGGCGAGGCCGAGCGCGCAGCCCACGGCGATCGCGGCGCACGCGGCCTCGACCAGGCGGAGCCCGAGGCGTTCGAGCGCGTGCCCGGCGCGCACCGACAAGGCCAAGCCGAGCAGGGCGTAGATCGCCATCAGGCCGCCGGCCAGCTTCGGGTCGTAACCGTAGCGCTCGAGCAGAATCGGCAGGACCGGCGGCAGCTTGTAATGCTCGAACGTCGCGAGCACGGCGAGCGTCAGGCCGAAGGCAACGCCCGCCCAGCGCGTCCCGCCGGTCATGGTCCGACCGTCACGGCGCCGGTCGTCATGGTGTTGGCCGGGCCTTCCGCCGGGCGGCAGGGTCGGGCAGACTGCGCCGGTGATTCGGCCGAGGGCTGGCGTGACGTCGAAGGTGACTTCCAGGCAAGGCGATTTCTTCGTTCGGTTCTGGGGCGTGCGCGGCAGCATCCCGTGCCCGGGGCCCGACACCGTGCGCTACGGCGGCAACACGAGCTGCCTCGAGGTGCGTTGCGGCGAGCACCTGCTGATCTTCGACGCCGGCACCGGGCTCCGGCTGCTCGATCGCGCCCTCGGCGACGGGGCGCTCGACGCCGACGTGCTGTTCACCCACACCCATCTCGATCATGTCAACGGCTGGGCCTTCTTCACGCATCTGCGCGAGCCCGGAAACCGGTTCGCCGTGTGGGCGGGACACCTGAACGACACGCACCGGATCGACGCCGTGCTCGCGCGCTTCCTCGAGGACCCGCTGGCGCCGGTGCACGCCGGCAACCTGGCCGCGGCCCTGACCTACCACGAGTTCCGCCAGGGCGACAGGCTGACCCCGCGCCCGGGCGTGACCATCCGCACGGCGCGGCTCAACCATCCCAACGACGCGACCGGCTACCGCGTCGAGTATGGCGGACACGCGATCTGCTACGTCACCGACACCGAGCACCGCGCGGATGTCCGCGATCCGGCGATCCTCGGCCTGATCGAAGGCGCGGACATCTTCATCTACGACGCGACCTACCGCGACGACGAGTACCCGAAGTACGCCGGTTGGGGCCACTCGACCTGGCAGGAGGGCATGCGGCTCGCCGACGCCGCCAGCGTCGGCACCTACGTCGCGTTCCACCACGATCCGGGCCACGGCGACGACGCCATGGACGCCATCGCCCACGAGCTCGCCCAGGCCCGCCCCGGCTCGGTTGTCGCGCGCGAGGGCATGGTGCTCAGGCCCTAGGCGTCATGGGACGCGGCGCTCGATTCGCCTTCCTCACGGCGTTCGGGATCGCCCGGCTCGGCTTCTTCATTCCGTATCGCCACGCCGGCCGGGTGCCCGGGCCGGGAACACGCGCGCCCTACGGCCCGATCGAGCGCCTGTTCGCGGCCCACGAGGCCGTGTTCCAGGCCACACTCGATCGGGTCGAGGACCAGTGCCAGGCGCTCGAGTCGATCGGCGGCCGTCCGCCGGCGCCACGCTGGGACCAGGACTGGTTCCCCCGGCTCGACGCCGCGGTCGCGTACACGCTCGTGCGCGCGGCCCGGCCGCGCCTCATCGTCGAGGTCGGCTCGGGCCACTCGACCCGGTTCCTGGCCCGGGCGGTCGCGGACGAAGGCTCGGCCACGCGCATCGTCGCCATCGACCCGCAACCGCGCGCGCGAATTCCCGCCGTCGAGCACCTCGCCCGCGACCTTGGCGCCGTCGGTCACGGGATATTCGGCGCGCTCGGCGCCGGCGACGTCCTGTTCATCGATTCGAGCCACATCCTGATGCCGGGCACCGACGTGGACGTGCTGCTCAACCGGGTGCTGCCGGTGTTGCCGGCGGGCGCGCTGGTGCACGTCCACGACGTGTTCCTGCCCGACGACTACCCACCGGCGTGGTCGTGGCGCGGCTACAACGAGCAGCTCGGCATCGCCGCGCTGCTGAACGGCGGTGGCTGGCAGCCTCTGTTCGCCAGCCGCTACGTCATCACCCGCCGCCCGGAATGGCTGAAGGGCGTGCTCGCCCGCCTGCCGCTGGTGCCTGGCGCGCTCGAGACCAGCCTGTGGCTCAGGAAGCGCTGACGCGCCGTCACGGCATGTCGAACACCAGGATCTCGGACTCGGCGCCGGTGCCGGCGATGGTGAGCGCGCCTTCGGCCGTGATCGCCGCGCCGTCGCCCTGGCCGAGTTCCTGGCCATCGAGCGTGACCGCGCCCAGCGCGACCTGCACCCAGGCGCGGCGACCCTGCGCGAGCTCGTGGCGCACAGACTGGCCTTGCGCGAGCACGGCCGCCAGGATCGTGGCGTCCTGGTGCACGGCGACCGCGGCGCCCGAGCCGGCCGGCCCGGCGATCGGCGCGAGCCGCCCGGCGAGAGTCTCGCGCGCCACCGCCTGCTGCTCGTAGCCGGGCGCGAGCCCGGCGCGGTCGGGCACGATCCAGATCTGCAGCAGGTGGACCGGCTGGGTCCGGGAATCGTTCATCTCGCTGTGCTGGATGCCGGTGCCGGCGCTCATGCGCTGCACGTCGCCCGGCCGGATGACCGAGCCGTTGCCCAGGCTGTCCTTGTGGCCGAGCGCGCCCTCGAGCACCCAGGTCACGATCTCCATGTCGCGGTGGCCGTGGGGCGGGAAGCCGGCGCCGGGCGCCACCCAATCCTCGTTGATGACGCGCAGCGCCCCGAACCCCATGTGGTCCGGGTCGAAATACTCGGCGAACGAGAACGTGTGCCGGCTGTCGAGCCAATCGAACTTCGACCGGCCACGCTCCACCGCCAGGCGAAGCGCGATCACCGGTAGGGGTCGGCCGCGTCGCGCAAGCCGTCGCCCAGGAAATTGAACGCCAGCACGATGATGATGACCGGCACCACCGGCATCATCAGCCACGGGTAGAGCGCGACGACGTTGATGTTCTGCGCCTCGTTGAGCAGCACGCCCCAGCTCGTGATCGGCGGCCGGAGCCCCAGCCCGAGGAACGACAGCGCCGTCTCGCCCAGGATCATCGCCGGCACCGACAGGGTGGCCGAGGCGATCAGGTGGCTGGTGAAGCTCGGCACAAGGTGGCGGAAGATGATGCGCGGCGGGCGCGCGCCGAGCAGCATGGCGGCGGTGGCGAAGTCCTCCTCGCGCAGCGCCAGCAGCTTCGAGCGCACGGCCCGTCCGAGCCCGGTCCAATCGAGCAGGCCGAGGATGATGGTGATGCCAAAGTAGATGAAGATCGGGTTCCAGTTGACCGGCAACGCCGCCGACAGCGCCATCCACAACGGCAGCTCGGGGAAGCTGCGCAGGATCTCGATCAGGCGCTGCACCACGCTGTCGACCCAGCCGCCGTAGTAGCCGGCGAGCCCGCCGAACACCAGCCCGAGGACGAAGCTGATCGTGATGCCGACCAGCCCGATGGTCAGCGAGATGCGCGCGCCCACCACCATGCGCGACATCACGTCGCGCCCCAGCCGGTCGGTGCCGAACAGGAAGAACGTGCCGTCCTCGGCCGGGCAGACCAGGTGGAGCCGCATCGGCACCATGCCCCAGAACCGGTAGTCGTCGCCCAGGCACAGGTAGCGCAGGCGATCGACCTTGCCCAGGTTCGGCGTGTAGATGCGCTTGAGCGTGTCCATGTCGAGCCGGTAGTCGTAGCCGTAGACGAACGGTCCGACGAATTGGCCGTCGTGGAACAGATGCATGCCTTGGGGCGGGGCGTAGATGGAGTCCGTGTGCCGGGTGTGCAGGTTGTAGGGCGCGATGAGCTCGGCGATCAGCATGGTCGTGTAGCAGAACGCGAGCACCAGCCCGGAGATCACGGCGAGCTTGTGGCGGCGGAACTTCCACCACATGAGCCGCCACTGCGACGCTAGGTAATAGCTCTCCTGCTCGGCCGTCATCGCCTCGACGGCGTAAGCGTCGAACGGCGCGGCGGAAACGTAACGCTGAACGCGCCCCTCGGCGCCGGTCTGGTCGGTCATCAGCGCGAGGCTCCGCCGCCGAGCCGGATGCGCGGGTCGAGAAACGCGAGCGCGATGTCGGACAGCAGCACGCCGATCACGGTCAGGAACGCGAGGCACATCAGGAACGACCCGGCCAGGTACATGTCCTGGGTGCGCAGCGCGTTCAGCAGCATCGGCCCCGTGGTCGGCAGCGACAGCACGACCGAGACGATCGCCGCGCCCGAGATGACCTGGGGCAGCAGGTTGCCGATGTCGGCGATGAACGGGTTGAGCGCCATGCGCAGCGGGTACTTAAAGAGCGCGCGCAAGGGCGGCATCCCCTTGGCCCGCGCCGTGACCACATACTGGCGTTGCAGCTCGTCGAGCAGATTGGCGCGCAAGCGCCGGATCATGCCCGCGGTGCCCGAGGTGCCGATGACGATGACCGGTACCCACAGGTGCTCGAGGATCGAGACGAACTTGCCCCAGCTCCACGACGCTTCCAGGTACTCCGGGTCCATCAGCCCGCCGATCGAGGTGCCGAACCACACGTTCGCGACGTAGAGCAGGACCAGCGCGAACAGGAAATTGGGCGTGGCGAGCCCGAGGAATCCGACCAGGGTGAGCGCGTAGTCGCCGGGCGAATACTGGTGGGTGGCCGAATAGACGCCGATCGGGAACGACACCAGGTAGGTGAACAGGATGGTGGCGAACGAGACGATTAAGGTGAGCACGAGCTGCCCGCCGATGACGTCCGCCGCCGGCACGCCGAACTCGAACGACTGGCCGAAGTCGCCCTGCAGGAGCCCGCCGAGCCAGACGACGTACTGGCGCCACATGGGCTGGTCGAGCCCGTACTCCTCGCGCAGGAACTCGATCTTCTCGTCGGCCGCCTCGCCCTGGGCCTCGAGCTCGGCCATATAGGTCGTCAGGTAGTCGCCCGGCGGCAACTGGATGATGATGAAGGTGATCAGGCTGATGCCGATCAGCGTCGGCACCATGAGCAGGATGCGCTGGGCGAGGTAGGCCAGCATCGCTCAGCCGCCCGCCTCGCCGCTCGGCGTGAACCAGAAGGTGTCGGGCCGGTAGACGCCGAATTGGGCGCCGGGCTCCCAGTTGAAGATCGCCTCCTCGGGCACGTTGTTGAGCCGGTCGCTGACCACCACCGGCTGCAGCGTGCCGGCGATCAGGCCGATGGTGAACACCTGTGCGGCGTGGATCGCCAGCATGCGGCGCCAGATCGCTTCGCGCGCCTCGGTCGTGGCGGCGCGCCGCCAGGCCTCGTTCAGCGTCATCAGCTCCTCGGCCGCGGGCAGGTCCGGCGCCTCGCCCGACTGGCCCCCGGTCTCGAAGTACTGGCCCCACATCGGCCATTGCAACGCCTGCTGGGTGGTCGGCGCGAACTCGAACGGGCTCATGTCGGCGGTCGGCACGCCGTTCTCGTAGCCCGACCACACCGCCACGAGGGTCTGCCCGGAGAACACCCGGTTGCGCAGGACCTCGCGCTGCATCGGCCGCGAGTAGAGCTTGATCCCGGCCGCCAGCCAGGTGTCGTGGACCAGCTCGAGCACGTCGGTCTGCTCGGTGTCCTCGCCGGCGGTCTCGACCACGATCTCGAGCGGCCGGCCGTCGGGCATCAGGCGCACGCCCCGGTCGTCGCGCTCGGTCAGGCCGATCGCGTCGAGCAGCCGGTTGGCCTTCTCGAGGTCGAACACGGCCCAGGCCTTGGCGTAGGTTTCGCGGTAGAGCGGGCTTTGCTTGAGCACGGTGTTGGTCACCTCCTGGGCAAGCCCGTAGTAGATGACCTGGTTGATCTCGTGCCGGTCGATGGCGAGCGAGAGCGCGCGGCGGAAGCGCACGTCGCGCAGCAGCGCGCGCCAGGTCGGATCGGCGACGTTGAGGTTGGGGAACAACGCGAGCTGGGCGCCGACCGCGGTGCGCCACAGCCGCACGCGGTAGCCGTTGCGCTCCTCGCCCTCCTTGAGGAACGTGTAGTTGTTGAAGTTGAGGCCGCGCGCCTGCAACGTGACCTCGCCGGCGCCGGTCTTGGCCGGGATCAGCTTGCTGTCGACGACATCGAGCACGACCCGGTCGATGTAGGGCAACTGGCGGCCATCGGCGTCGATCCGATGGTAGTAGGGGTTGCGCACCGCGACGAAGCGCGTCGCCGGCGTCGCGTTGGTGATCTGCCACGGCTGCAACGTCGGCAGGTCCGGGTTGTCGCAGCGGTACAGGCTGTCGAGGCTGTTGTAGAGCGACGCCCAGTTGCTCTTGCCTTCCGCCTGGGCCCGGGCGTCGAGCGCCGCCCGATCGGCGTAGCCGGCGTGGAACGCCTTCAGGTAGTGGGCCGGGGCGTAGATGTCGAGCGGCGTGGTCGCTGCGATCGCCGGCAGGAAGAACGGGTTGGGCTCGGTCCAGGCGTAGCGCACGGTGAGCTCGTCGGGGAACTCGACCGTCGGGGGCTCGCCCGCGACGATCAACACCCGGGGCGGCCCGCTCGAGCTGATCTCGGGGTCGTTCGCCACGTCCTGCCACCAGAAGCGGAAGTCCTCGGCCGTGAACGGCTGGCCGTCGGACCACTTGTGGCCCGGGCGCAGGTGCAGGGTGAAGACGCGGCCGCCCTCGACGTCGACGCGGGCCACGAGGTCCGGCACCAGGTTGAAATCCACGTCGTAGCCGACCAGCCGGGCGTAGCCGTAGACCGTGAGCAGCCGTACGTCCCGCTCGCGGTGGATCATGGTGTGCAGATCGCCGCCGTAGGCGCCCGGCGTCCGTCCCGGCCCGGGCATGACGACCAGCGGCTCGGCGGGCACGCGCTGCTCGACCGGCGGCAGGTCGCCGCGCAGCACCGCGTCGGCGAAATACGGCGGTTCGACCGGCGCCGGCGACTGAGCCGTCGCCGCCGTCGCCGCCAAGGCGAGTGCGAACGTGGCGGCGAGCGCGGAGATGACCGGGCGCACGGCTTACGCGGCCCCGACCAGGTTCGCGCGCGCGCGGACGAAATGCTCGTCGCCGAGGTCGAGCAGATCCGGCGCGTCGTCGTCGGTCACGGTGAACGGTTCGGGCCACGCCGCCGGATCCGAGGCGCGTCCCGCCATCAGGGCGTCGAAGTCGAGCGGCCGATCCAGGCTCGGCTCGGGCACCGCGGCGAGCAGGGCGCGGGTGTAGGGATGCGCCGGGTTGGCGAACAGGACGTGCGCCGGCGCCAGCTCGATGATGCGCCCGCCGCACATCACCGCGATGCGGTCGGCGATGTAGTCGACCACCGCCAGGTTGTGCGAGATGAACAGGTAGGTGAGCCCAAGGCGTTCCTGCAAGTCCTTGAGCAGGTTCAGGACCTGCGCCTGAATCGAAACGTCGAGCGCGCTGACTGGCTCGTCGCAAATCACCAGGTCGGGCCCGAGCGCGAGCGCGCGGGCGATGCCGATGCGCTGGCGCTGGCCACCCGAGAAGCTGTGCGGGTAGCGGCGCAGGTGGCGCACGTCGAGCCCGACCAGACGCATGAGTTCCTTGACCCGCTCGACGCGCTCGTCGCGCGTGCCGATGCGGTGGATCTCGAACGGTTCGGCCAGGATGTCGAGCACGGTCATGCGCGGGTTGAGCGAGGCGAACGGGTCCTGGAAGATGAACTGCACCTTGCGCCGGAACGCGGCCAGCGCCGCGCCCTCGAGCTGGCCCACGTCGACCATGCGGCCGCGGTCGTTGAACCGTATGGCGCCCTCGCCGAGCGAAAGCGCGCGCAGGATCAGCTTGCTGGTCGTGGTCTTGCCGCAACCGGATTCGCCGACCAGGCCCAGGCACTCGTTGCGCCTCACGTCGAAGGATACGTCCGCGACCGCCTTGATCTCGTCCTTCGCTCCGCGCCGGAACAGACCGGCGTTGCGGATCGTGAAGCGCTTGGTCAGCCCGCGCACCTCAAGCAGCGGCCCGGCGGCGTCGGCGTCGGCCGGCCACGGTTCGCGCCGCCAGCCGTCGGTCGCCGGCGGCTCGATCGCGCGCAGCGGCACCAGGCGTTCGCCGGGCGCCATGGCGAAGCGCGGCACCGCGCGCAGCAGCGCCTTGAGGTAGGGATGCTCGGGGGCGCGGAAGATGTCCTCGGCGCCGCCCATCTCCATGACCTGGCCGTTGTACATGACCACGACTTCCTTGGCCATGTTGGCGACCACGCCGAGGTCGTGGGTGATGAGCAGCACGGCCATGCCGAGCTCGGTCTGCACATCGGCGATCAACTTCAGGATCTGCGCCTGGATGGTGACGTCGAGCGCGGTCGTCGGCTCGTCGGCGATCAGCAGCGATGGCCGGCAGATCAGCGCCATGGCGATCATCGCGCGCTGGCGCAGCCCGCCCGACAGCTCGAAGGGGTAGGTGCGGTAGGCCTTGGCCGGGTCGGGGAAGCCGACCATGCGCAGGGTCTCGATGGTCAGCTCGCGCGCGTGGGCGTCGCCGAGCCGGCGATGCAGCGTCAGCGCCTCGCTCACCTGATTGCCGACCGTGTGCACGGGCGACAGCGACGTCATAGGTTCCTGGAAGATGATCGAGATGCGCCCGCCGCGGATCGCGCGCATGGCCGGGCCGTCGGCCGGCAGGGCCAGCAGATCGACCGCGGGCAGCTTGCCCGCCGGATCGGTCAGCACCGCCGTGCCCCCGACGATCTCGGCGTTGCGCGGCAGGATGCGCATCAGCGACTGGGCCAGCACCGTCTTGCCCGATCCCGATTCGCCGACCAGCGCGATCGTCGCCCCAGCGCGGATGTCGAACGAGACGCCGCGCACCGCCGGCACCACCGCCTGACCGACCTGGAATACCACCACCAGGTCGCGGATGCTGACCAGCGTCGTCATGCCGGCTCCCGGGCGCCCGCGACCTCGGCGGCGAGGTGGCCGAGCGCTCCCAGGTTGGCGCGGGTCGCCTCGCCGAGCCGGACGCCGTTGGCGCGCGCCGCCGCGAACGCGGCGCCGACGATGGCTTCGAACCCGGTGACCGCGGAATCGACGGTGACCGCCCGCCCTCGGCGCGCCCGCACGCGGAGCTGCATCCAGCCTTGGGAGCGGTCGCGGCGGGTCGGGAAGAACGACAGCTTCAAGCGGTCGAGCTCGCGCCAGTCCACGCGCGCGGGCCACGGCCCGCGGACCACGAGCGTGTCCTCGTCGCAGCCGATCGCGGTGGCGTGGCGCGCCGCCGTGCGCGCGCCGAACAGGGCGAACAGCAGGGCGATCGCGCCCAGCGTCCACGCCACCGCCGGCGCCGCCGGCACCAGAACGAGCGGCCCGGCGCTGAGCGACAGCCCCGCCGCCGCGCGGACATAATCCCCGGCGAGCGCGGCGAAGGGATAGCGGTGCTGGGTCACCGCGCCAGCCCGAAGGCTTCGCTCGCCGCGATCCAGCGCGCGCGCGGATGGTCGCCGATCAGCGCGGCGAAGCGTTCGACGAAGCGCCACGACGCCTCGTCGTGGGCGGCGTGATGGGTCAGCAGGCCGACCGGCTCGGCGGCGTCCCGTTCGCCCGCCCGGCAGGCGCCCAGGTGGGTCACGGCGGCGGAAAGCACCGCCGCGTCACCGATGAAGCCGCGGCCCTGGTGCCAGGCGATGAGGTCGAGGTGGGCGTTGACCACGGCGAGCCCGTCGCGCACCGGCCGGGCGCGCGGCCCGAAACCCGACAGCCCCCGGTACCCGGCCTGGGCGAGCCGCCCGATCAGCGCCTCGGCGATGCGGTTCCACGGCGGCACCAGCACCGGGAGCGCGCGCAACCGCTCGGTCAACAGGGCAAGCCCGCGCTTCAGCGCGGCAAGCGCGCGCTCGGGCGCGAACTCGCCGCCGAGCTCGATCCGCTTGGCGCCTTCGGGCGCGTGGTTGGCGTGGTCCCAGCCGTGTTGCAGCACCTCGATGCCGGTCTCGGCGAGCAGCGCGGCACCGGCGTCGTCCAGGCGCGCCGGGACCGCGGCGACCGCCAGGGGAATGGCGAGCGCACGCCGCAGCGCGACCAGGCGTTCAAGCGCCGGCGTCGCCCCCCCGGCGTCGTCGTCGCGCCACCAGAAGCGCGACTCGAGCCCGGCGTCCGCGCGCCGGTCGAGCTCGTCACTGAGCGCGCGCCACGTCGGCATGGCCCGATCCCGCCCAGCGTTCGATGAGTACGGCGCTGCGCTCCGCGCCCGCCAGATCGACGGCACCCGCGGGCGGGCGGGGCAGGACGGCGACGCGCGCCACCAATTCCCCCAGCGCCACCGGCGCGAGATCGGTTGCGGCGATGACATGGACGAGCCCCATTTCCGCCAAACGTCCGGCCCGCGCGGCCTGCTCGGTCTGCCCTGGGGCCGAAAAAGGCACGACAACCGCCCTCGCCCGCACCGCCAGCACATCGGTCATCGTATTATACCCGGCTTGCGAAACCGAGACAGCGCAATTCGCCAGGAGTTGGCGGAAATCCGGCCGATTCGACTCGACCGTGACGTTCGCGCCCGCGCCCTGCGCGAGCCGGTCGCGATCCTGGACGAGCCCCGGCCCGACAAGAAGGCGCCAGCGCCGCGCCGGGTCGAGCGCCGCGGCACCGAGCGCCGCCGCCATCAGCGCCGCGCCGACCGCGCCACCGCCGGCGGAGACGACGATCTCGCCCCGGCCGGGGCCGTCAGGGGCAGCGGCTTCCGGCGAATGCGCCACGTAGCCGGTGTACAACGTGCGTTCGGCGAACGAGGCGGCCAAGGGAAAGCTCGCCTCCAAGTCGATGACGCGCGGATCGCCGTGCACGAGCAGGGCGTCGAGCTCGGCCCGCGCCGCGGCGGCCATGGCGGCCTCGCGTTCCGGGTCGTTCCGCGTCACCAGGATGTCGCGCACCGACCCGACTACGACCGCCGGCGCGCCGCGCGCGGCCGCGATCACGGCCTGGAACTCCGCCGCCAGCTTGCGCCGGCCGAACGGGTAGTGCTCGACCACGACGATCCGTGGCCTCCTCGCGCGGAACGCGTCGAGCACGGCGGCGTGGCGTGCCGCCAGCAGGCTCGCGCCGACCGGATGCCCGTCGCCATCGACCAGGCGGCGAAAGCTCGCGTCCTCGGCCCGCACCGGCGGCAGTTGAACGACGTCGACGCCGTCAGACGCCATGCCGGATACCGGCAGGCCGCCGCTGACCAGGGTGGTCGCGACGCCGCGCCGGGCCAGCGCCCGCGCGATCAGCAGGGCCCGCGCGAGATGGCCGGTCCCCAGGAGATGGCTGACCAGGATCAGGGCGCGCCGCGTCACGGCGCGGCGAGGGGTACGTTGAGCCGCACGACCTTGGGCTGGCCGTCGGGGGCGAGCTCGAACACCTGGGCGCGGCCGAAGTCGATCTTGACCGGTGGCGCGCCGAGGAAATCCCAGCCCGTGGCCAGCCCGACCACGGCGCGGATGACGCCCTTGTGACTGACCGCGGCGATCGCGCCGCCGTGGGCGATCTCGGCCAGCCAGGGGCGGATTCGCGCCTGCACCTGGCGCGGGCTTTCCCCGCCGGGCGGGCGGAAATCGAGCCCGCGCGCCTCGTTGGCGGCCAGGCCATCGGGGTCCTCGAGGCCGAGCTCCGCTAGGGTGCGCCCTTCCCACTGGCCCCAGTCCATCTCGATCAGGCGCGGCTCGATGCCGGCCGCGACGCCGAGGATGGCCGCCGTGTCGCGCGCGCGGCTGAGCGGACTGGTGTACCAGCGCGCGGCCCGGGCCTCCTCGGGCAGGCGCCAGGTCGCGACCTCGGCCCGGCCGGCTTCGCTCAGCGGCACGTCGAGCCGGCCCTTCAGCCGGCGCACGGCCGTGGCCTGGGTGCGGCCATGACGCAGCAGGACCAGATGGGTCATCGCACCGCGATGGCGATGGCGCGCTCGAGTGCGCGGTGTGCCGCGTCGGGTCCGTGGCGGCGCGCGACCCAAGACTTGGCGCGGCGGCCCAAGGCGTGGCGCGTGTCCGCGTCGACCAGCAAACGGCGCACGGCGGCGGCGAACGCAACGTCGTCGCCGGGCGGCACCAGGATGCCGGATGAGCCGTCGCGCACGACCGTCCGCACCCCTGGCTCGGCGCCCGCGATCACGGGCAGGCCGGCCGCCTGCGCTTCCAGGTACGCCATGCCGTAGGCTTCTCCCACGCCGGGCCAGACGAACACATCGGCCGAGGCGTAATACGCCGGCAGGGACGTTGGGCGCAACGCGCCGGCCCAGCGCACCCGCGCGCCGAGCGGGCCGAGCGCCCGCGAGCACGCCGCGGCCGCGGCGCCGTCGCCGACGACGATGAGCTGCCATGGGACATCGCGGACCAGGCCCAACGCCCGGCCGAGCCGTTGGTACGACCGGGTCTTGTCGCCCGGACGCATCATGGCGACGGTCAGCAGCCAGGGCACGCGCGCGTCCAGCCCGTGCCGCCAGGCGAGCCGCGCCCGCCGGCCTCCCGCCCTGGCGAACGGCCGGGGATCGAGGAACGGCGGCAGCCGCACGATCCGCCGCGCCGGCACGATGCCACGGATTCCGGGCATGTCGTCGTCGCTCATCACCAGCACCGCGTCGGCGGCCCGGATCGCGGCCAGCGCGCCCTGGTAGCCGATCGCCCATGGTCCGGCCCGCCGTTTCGGCGCGTGCGAGGCCTCGGCGATCACGTAGGGGATGCCGAGCGCGCCGGCGACCCTAGGCCCGATCCAGTCGGGCGCCTTGTGATGGACGTGGTAGGTGAACCACAGGTCCGGGCGCCGGCTATGGCGCCACCTGGCGATCAGGCGATCGGCCACGCGCTCGGCCCGGACGCGGATCGCGGCCTGAACCTCGGCGTCGCCCGCGCCGTCGAAGGCACGCAGCCGCGTCGCCACCGCCACGTCGTGGCCGGCGGCGAGTGCCCCCAGCAGCGCCCGCGCCATGCGCCTGTCGCCCGAGGGCGTCGGATGATCGGGCGGCTTCATCGGCGCGTAGAAGGCGATGCGCACGGGATCAGCCGGCGATGCCGAACTTCGCCGCCAGGAGGTCGATGCCCGCCGCCATGGCGAAGTCGCGCTCGACCCGTGCCCGGCCGGCCCGGCCCAGACGCGCCCGCGCCCCTGGGTCCGCGATCAGGCGGGCGATCGCCTGGGCAATCGCCGCCGGGTCGCCGGGCGGCGCCAGCACGCCGTTGACGCCGTCCTCGACCAGCTCGGGCACCGCCGCGATGCGGGTGGCGATGACGGGCAATTCCTGGCTCTGGGCCTCGACCAGCACGTTGGGCAGGCCGTCGCGGTCGCCGTCGGCGGCCACGACCGGGGTCAGGACGAACAGGTCGGCGGCGCGATAGGCGTCGAGCACGCGCTCCTGCGGCTGGGCGCCCTGCCACGCGATGCGCCCGTCGAGCCCGAGGCGATGGGCCTGGCGGGCGAGGCGCGGGCCGAGCTCGCCGCCGCCGATGTGAACGAGGCGCCAGGCCAGGTTGGACGGCACGCGCGCGAGCGCGGCGAGCAGGTCGTCGAGCCCCTTCTTCGGCACCGCGCGCGCGACGCACAGCAGCACCACCGGATCCCCTGCATCGCCGCCGTCGCGCATCGGGCGCGCGGCTTGGGGCGGCGTGAAGCGCGCGAGATCGAGCCCGTGATAGGCCAAGGCGACCCGGCCGGGCGGCGCCACCGGCTCGAGCGCGGCCAGCCCCGCGCGGCTGCACGTCACCGCGAACCGGCATTCGGCCAGCTTCTCGCGCTGCTCCCAAGCCGGCGTGGTCCAGATGTCCTTGGCGTGGGCCGACACCGACCATGGCAGCCCGGTCATCAGCGCGGCGTAGCGCACGACCGAGGCCGGAGTGTGCAGGAAGTGGGCGTGCAGCCAGGCGACCGCGCCGGCCTGTTCCACCGCCAGCACGCACGCCTGGCCGAACCGGCGCACCCGGTTGGGGCTCGGGTCGCGCGCGAGGTCGCCGAGCCAGGCGCGCCAGGCACCCCTGTAGCCGGGCAGCCGGCGCGCCCGCCACCACGCGCGCGCGACCCGGAGCGGCGCGTGCCACAGGTACTCGGGCAGGTACGCGATGGGCGCCCGGATCGCCCGATGCACCGGATGGACGGCGCGGTCGGTGGGCCGGCGCAGCGAGACGATGCGAATGTCGAGGCCGCGGCGCTCCAGCGCCAGGATTTCCTGGGCGATGAAGGACTCCGACAGCCGGGGATAGCCCTTGAGGACGAAGGCGACCGGACCGTTCACCGGGCGGCTGTCATCCCGATCGTGCCAGCGCGAGCCCGCGCGATCGGAGGGGATCGAGCCCGAGCTCGACCAGGCGATTGACGTTCTCGAGGCCGTCGAGCAGCCCGGGGATGACGACCGAGGACGGCAGCGCCTGCTGCGGCAACTGGCGCAGCGCGGTCACCATGCGCTGGGGGTCGCGCTTGCCGTCGTCGTCGAGCATGGTCACCAGGCCCAGCTCGGCGGCCCGCCGGGTGCGGATGTACTGCTCCATGCGCGGCACCTTGCGCGGCACGATCAAGGCCCGCTTATCGAGCGACACGATCTCGCAGAACGTATTGTAGCCGCCCATGGCGACGACGCCGGCGGCATGCGACATCAGCGACTCCATGTAGGCGTCGAAGGTGATCGCCGTGACCGTGCGCAGTCGGGCGACGCGGCGCTGGAAATCGGCCACGGTCTCGGGCTGCATGAATGGGCCGAACACGACCAGCGCCGGCCACGGCGGGCGCGCGGGCGATTCGTAGGCCCCGAGCACCCAGTCGACCAGCGCTTCGCCGTCGCCGCCGCCGCCCGGCGTGACCAGCAGGTACGGCCGGTCGATGTCGATCGGCGCGCGCACGCTGGGCATCGTGTCGGACACCGTGCGCCGCAGATAGCCGGTGAACACGGTCTTGCGGCGCACCGACTTGGGCAGGTTGATGTCGGCGATCGGATCCCAGATCTGGGGCAGGCCGTAGACCCAGATCTCGTCGTAGAGGTCGCGCAGCGCCGGCCCGGCGCCCTTGCGCTTCCATTCGGGACCGAGGTGCGCCGACTCGTCGAGCACGTCGCGCAGGCCGAGCACGAGGCGCGTGCCGCGCGCCTTGAGCGATTCGAGCGTCTCCTTGACCTCGCCGCGCAGGCCCAGCGGCTCCTTGTCGACGATGAACAGGTCCGGGTCGAAGATCTCCGCCGTGTGGCGGATGATCGACGCCCGCATGGCCAGCGTCTCCTCGATGTCGATGTGCAGGTTGAGCGAGGTGTATTCGCCGTTGCGCAGCTTGATGACGCCCGGGACGCGGACGAAATCGACCCGGGCGCGGAAGTCGAAGCTGCCGATGATCGGCGATCCCGACAGGATCAGGACCGACACGTCGCGAAAGTGCTCGACCAGGGCGTGCGCAATGGTGCGGCAGCGCCTGAGGTGGCCGAGGCCGAAGGTGTCGTGACTGTAGATGAGGACGCGTGGTCCCATCCCAGCGGCTCGCACAACCATCTTCGCGCCTCCCCTCCCCGAAAAAGGCACGCCGGCGGGGGACTATGCCACAGGGCTGGGCGGCGGGGCGAGTCTACCCGGGCGGGTCCCCGACCGGCCCCCAAGGCCCACTGTACCCCAGCGAAGCCCTGGGTTAAGGTGCCGAACCTTGCCGCGATGGCCGGTCGGGAGCCATGGAACCAAGTATCCTTCGGTATATTTTCCGATTTTCAAAACGACAGCAAATACAAATTGTTATCATAACGGCAATCTCCCTGCCGTTCTATTATGCGTCCCTCGATGTTCCCAAGCTCATCGTAAATAATGCGTTAGACGGTGGCCCACAGGATTTCCCAAAACCCTTCTCGGTGCTTGGGTATAACCTGATTGGTCTCGAGCAGGTGCCGCTGCTTTATGCGTTCTGCGCCCTGTTCCTGGTTCTCGTTTTGATCAACGGCGCCTTCAAGTACTACATCAACGTCCAGAAGGGCATCCTGGGCGAGCGGATGCTGCGCCGGCTGCGCTTCCAGCTGCTCGCGCGCGTGCTGCGCTTCCCGCTGCCGCACTTCCGCCGGGTCAGTTCGGGCGAGATCATCCCGATGATCACCTCCGAGGTCGAGCCGCTCGGTGGCTACATCGGCGATGCCATCGTCCAGCCGCTCTACCAGGGCGGGCTGCTGCTGACCGCGATCTTCTTCATCTTCGCCCAGGACCTCTACATGGGCATCGCGGCCATCGCGCTCTACCCCGTGCAGGGCTATCTCATCCCCAAGCTGCAGCGCCGCGTCAACCTGCTCGGCAAGGAACGGGTACGCGAGGTGCGCAAGCTCTCCGAGCGCATCGCCGAGGCGACGGCGGTCGCCCAAGAGGTCCATGGCCACGACGCGGCGCGCTACGAGCTCGCGGACTTCGCCGTGCGCTTCGGGCGCATCTACCACATCCGCAACCGCATCTTCATCCTCAAGTTCCTCGCCAAGTTCCTCAACAACTTCATCTCCCAATTGACGCCGTTCCTGTTCTTCTCGATCGGCGGCTACTTCGTCATCCAGGGCGGGCTCTCGCTCGGCGCGCTGGTCGCCGTGCTCGCCGCCTACAAGGACCTGCCAGGCCCGTGGAAGGAGCTGCTGGACTACTACCAGATCAAGGAGGACTCCCGGATCAAGTACGAGCAGGTGGTCAGCCAGTTCGATCCGCCGGGCATGCGCGACGAGGCGCTCGTCGGCGGCGACCGCGACGATCCGCCGCCGCTCGCCGGTGCCCTCGAGGTCGCCAACCTCGGCCTCGCCGATGACGGCGACCAGATCCTCGAGAACGTCAGCCTCAAGGCGCCGCTCGGCTCGCGGCTCGCCCTGGTCGGGGACTCGGCCAGCGGCAAGACCGAGCTCACGCTGCTGCTGGCCCGGCTGCTCGATCCGTCCAAGGGTCGCGTCGTCGTGGGCGGCGTCGACCTCAAGGACGCGCCCGAGGCCCTGACCGGGCGGCGCATCGCCTACGTCGGCCCGACCACCAGCCTGCTGTCGGCGCCCCTCTTCGACAACCTGACCTACGGGCTCAAGCACCGCCCGCTCAAGGAGGTCGAGTACCTGGCGCCGACCGCGGTCCAGCAGCGCCGCCGCGACATCGTCGAGGCGGAGAAATCGGGCAACGCGCCCGACGACATCAACGCCGATTGGATCGATTACGCGGCGGCGGGCGTGACGCCCGAACGGCTGGTCGGCAGCATTGTCGCTGCCCTCGACGTCGCCGACATGACCGGCGACGTCTACCAGTACGGGCTGCGCGGTACGCTCGACCCGGTGCTGCGCCCGGACGCGGCCAGGCGGGTGCTCGACGCCCGCGCCGCTCTGCCCGACCTGCTGGCCGATGCCGGGGTCGCCGACCTGGTCGAACCGTTCCACCCCGAACGCTACAACTCGAACGCCACCCTCGCCGAGAACCTGCTGTTCGGCACGCCGCGCGGCGATACGTTCGCCTTCGATCGGCTGGCCGGCAACGCTTACGTGCGCAAGGTGCTCGACGACACCGGCCTGACCGGCGATCTGCTCGTCATGGGCTACGAGGTGGCGCAGACGATGATCGAGCTGTTCGCCGATCTGCCGCCCGAGCACGAGTACTTCGCCCAGTTCAGCTTCATCCGGCTCGAGGACCTGCCGGACTTCCAGGCGATCGTGCGCAAGGCCGAGCCCGAACACCTGGACCGGCTTGCCGAGGGCGATCGGCTCAAGCTGCTGTCGCTGCCGTTCCAGCTCGTGCCGGCGCGCCACCGGCTGGGCAATATCGATGACGCGATGCGCGAACGGCTGCTGGTCGCGCGCCGCGCCTTCGCCGCCGGGCTGTCGGCCGCCGATCGCGGCGCCGTCGCCCTGTTCGACCCCGGCGCTTACAACGCGCACGCCTCGCTGCAGGACAACATCCTGTTCGGCAAGCAGGTCTACGGCAAGGCGCACGCCGCCCAGAAGATCGGCGATCTGATCTCGGATCTGGTCGCGACGTTCGGCCTGCGCGAGATCATCATCGAGGCGGGGCTTGACTATCCGGCCGGCATCGGCGGCACGCGCCTGACCCAGAGCCAGCGCCAGAAGCTGGCCATCGCGCGCGCTGTGCTCAAGCGCCCGGACGTGCTCATCCTCGGCGAGGCGACGGCGACGCTCGACGGCCCGGCCCAGGCGAACATCATGGCCAACTTGTTCAAGGCCTTCGAAGGGCGCACCTTGATCTGGGCGCTGCACCGGGCCAGCCTGGCCAAGGCGTTCGACCAGATCGTCGTGCTCAAGGGCGGCCGGGTCGTCCAGCACGGCACGTACGTGGAGCTTGCCGCCGCGCCCGGCGTCCTCGCCGACCTGGTGGCGGCCGAATAGCCGCGACAGAACGTGAAGGAGACCTGACCATGAGCTTGCACGAGGACGTCGACGCGCTGCGGGCGATCCCGCTGTTCGCCAAGGTCGAGTCGAGCAAGCTCAAGCTGCTCGCCTTCACGAGCGAACGGTTGTCGTTCAACGCGGACCAGGAGCTGTTCCACCAGGGCGATCCCGGCGACGCGCTCTACATCATCCTGGACGGCGAGGCCGAGGTGCTGGTCGACACGCCGGGCGGGCCGATCCACGTGGCGACCGTGGGCCGGCACGGCTTCTTCGGCGACATCGCCATCCTGTGCGACGTGCCGCGCACCGCCACGGTCAAGGCGACCCAGCCCCTGACCACGCTCCGCATCAGCAAGGATCTGTTCTTCCAGCTTGTCACCCAGTTCCCGCAGATCTCGATCGAGATCATGCGCGAGCTCGCGCACAGGCTGGAACGGACTACCCGCGCCTACCGCGAAGCCGTCGCCAAGGCCCAGGCGCGTTAGCGCCCGGTGAACGTGGGCCGGCGCTTGGCGGCGAAGGCGCGGAGCCCTTCCTTCACGTCCTCGGAGGCGAAGCACGCGAGGGTTTCGCTCTTGAGCCATCCGGCATCCAGCTCGCCCAGCTCGATCTCGCCGAGCGCCCGCTTCATCGCCCGCACCGCCCTGGGCGCCAACCCGGCGATGGTCTCGGCCAGAGTTTTTGTCGTCGCGGCCAGCGCCTCGGCGGGCACCACCCGGTCGAGGTAGCCGGCGCGCCACAGTTCGTCGGCCTCCAGCACCTCGTCGCCCAGCAGCAGACGGCGCGCCGCGTTGGCCGAAAGCCGGGTCGCGAAGCGGCGCAGGCCGCTCTCGTGCAGCACCACGCCGAGACGCGCCGGCGGCATGCCCAGCCGCATCCCCGCCACGCCGATCCGGAGGTCGCACGCGAGCGCCAGATCGCCGGCGGCGCCGAACACCAGGCCGTTGAGCGCGGCGACGGTCGGCACGGCGAAGGCCGCGACCCGGTCGATCAGCGCCTCGACCGGGTTGTCGCGCCAGTCGGTCGCCAGGATGTCGCCGAGGTCGATGCCGGCGCAGAACGCCTTGGTTCCGGCACCGGTCAGCACCAGGACCCGCGCGTCGTGGGCGACGACCCGGTCGAGCGCGTCGTGGAACGCGGGCAGATCGCCGATGCCGAGCACGTTGTGCCGATCCGGCCGGTCGAGCGTGATCCGGGCGATCGGGCCTTCGAGCGCGAGCCGGATCGGGCCGGTCACGGCCGTCCTCGCTGCGCGACGCCCGGCCATCAGGTCGCCCCGCCGGCCCGGGCCGCCAGCACCCTCTCGGCCAGCGCCAGGTCCTCGGGCTTGTCGACGTCGATCGCGGCCTCGGCCGAGGCGATCGGAACCAGCGCGATGTCGAGCCCGACCCGGCGCTCGAGCCGGCGCACCGCGCCCCGGCGCGTCAGCAGGCCAAGCGCGTAGGCGAGCCCGGTCAGCGGCCCGACCGTGGCCAGCAGCCGCATGGGATGTTTGCGGTGGCGCTCGAGCCGTTGCCAGAACCGGGCGACGCGCCGCGAGCCGGGCGTCATCAGCGCGAACAGGTTGGTGCCCTTGATGTCGCCGTCGCGAAAGCGCAGGAACGTGCGCCGGGCGTCGGGGAAGGCCCGGCGCACGAGGTCGGCCTCGACGATGCCGACCGCGGCGTCCACGCCCTTCGGCACGGCGTTCCAGAACGCCGCGACCAGCGCCGGGGTCAGCAAGGCGTGGTCCGCCGTCGTCACCAGCAGCGGCGGGGACAACGCGTCGAACGCGGCCTCGACGCTGGCGGCGGCGCTGGCGCGGCTGGCCAGCGCCTCGAGCCGCCCGGCCTCGACCTCGCGCGCCAGCGCTGGGCATTGGGCGAGCACCGCGGCCCGGTCGATGCTGACCACGATCCGCCCGACGCAGCCGCTCGCCCTGAGCGCCTCGACCACGCGCTGGAGCATGGGCACGCCGGCCACCGGCACCAGCGCCTTGTGGCCGACGCCCGCGGCCAGCGCGACCGGATCCTCGGGGCGGCCCGCGGCCAGCACCAGCGCGGTCGGCAGTTCGTCGGACGCCGTCGTCATGCCAGCGCTTTCGCGTAGATGCGGTACGTCCTGTAGACGCGACCGCCGACCGATTCGACCATGTGGCGCACCGGCATGTTGTCCTCGAGCAGCCACGAAAGTTCCGCGCGCGTGTAGCCCTTGGCGCTCGCCCGGCGCCGCACCGCGTCGATCGCCAGGAACGCGACCGCCGCGCCGGCCATGGACCCGGCCAGGTCGGGGCGCACGCCCATCAGCGGCACGCGCAGGCTCGTGACCCCACGCACCTTGAGCCGCCACACGAGCTTGAGCCAACCGAACGGCAGCAAACGCCCGCCGAGGTCGGCGATCGCCGCGTTCAGATTGGGCAGGGCCACGGCGAAGCCGGCGAGCCGGCCATCGAGCTCGACCAGCGCGACCAGGGCCGGGTCGATCAAGGGCTTCATGGCCTTGGCCATGTGCGCCATCTCCTCGGCGGTCAGAGGCAGCGCGCCCCAGTTGCCGGCCCAGGCCTCGTTGTAGAGCGCGAGGGCGGCGCCCACGTCCCGGGCGTAAGTGCGAGGATCGAGCGCGCGCACGGTGATGCGGCCCGAGTCGCGCTCGACGATGCGCCGGACCGCCTCGGGCAGCGGCTGGGCCAGGTCGTAGACGTAGGCCAGCAGGTCCTTGGCCTTGGCGTAGCCGCACGCCTCCAGGTAGCGGCCGTAGCTCGGCGGCGCGTGGCCCATCATGACCATGGGCGGGGTGTCGAAGCCCTCGACCAGAAGCCCGGATTCCTCGTTGATCGACAGGTTGAACGGGCCGAGCACGCGCTTCATGCCGCGCCCGGCGAGCCAGGCCTCGGCGGCGGCGGTCAGCGCGCGGAAGACGTCCTCGTCGGCGCCCTCGATCAATCCGAAGTGCCCGGTGGCGTCGCCGTATTTCTCGAGGTGGAGCCGGTCGATCTGGGCGCTGATGCGCCCGACCGCTCGCCCGCCCCGCCGGGCCAGCCACAACCGTGCCTCGGCGTGGCGGAAATAGGGGTTTTTCCCCGGGTCGAGCGCCTCGCGCCGCTCCACGATCAGCGGCGGCACGAAGCAGGCGTCGCCGCCTTGAAGCCCGTGGGCCACGCGGATGAAGGCGGTCAGGTCGGCGCCGCCCGCGATCGGCGCGACGCTCAACTCGGCCAAGGGCTTCAGGGCTCGACGACCGCGTCGCGGTAGCGCGGCGGGCGCGCCAGCGGCGCCCGCCCCGACAGCCGGGCGACCCACGGGTAACGTTCGGCCTCGGCCTCGTCATAGCCCAGGTTGAAGGTGGTCGGGCTGCGCTCGCGCAGGGTCGTCGCGGCGTAGTACGTGCCGAACAGGCGGTCGGGCATGAAGCCGGTGATGCCGAAGTTGCCCTGCTCGTTGTGGAAGTGGTGCGCCAGGTGAAGCTGCTTGACCCGGGCGAGCCACGGGTTGCGCGGCTTGACGTTGAGGTGCTGGACGCAGTGGCAGAACTCGTAGCCGATCGTCGTCGCCAAGCCGACGGCGAGCGCCATCGCGGCTCCGGCGGCGCCGTCGACCAGCGCGCCGATCGGCGCCGTCGCCACCAGGATCGTCGGCAGCGTCGTCGACAACGCGCCGAACAGCACCTCGAGCCGGTGCGGGTCCTGGTGGTGGTCGAAGTGGATGCGCTTCCACAACCGCGCGGTTAGCGCCGAACGATAGAGATAGCGCCCGTGCAGCACGAAGCGGTGCAGCGCGTACCAGACGAACGGGTAAATGAAAAACGCGAGAACCCCGGCCAGGAAGGTCGCCGGGCCGTGGCCGGGCTCGAACCACGCGGCCCAGGCGCCGACGGCCGCCACGGTCAGCGCCGCGTACTCCAGCACCGCCGGGTACGTGGCGAAAACCCGTACCAGGTCGGCCACGGACATGCGGCCCAGGTCGTAGCCGTGGCCACGCCAGGATTTGGCGATCATGGGCGGGTCTCGGTCATGACGATGCCCACAGATTAAGGTGCCTGCCGGGGCGCCGACAAGGGATCGGGTGGGCTTGCCATGTGCAGTGCGGTACGCACGCCATGCCACAGGGCGGTAAGCACCTGCCACGCCGCGATCGCGTGGAACGCCGCCCCGCCCCACCCGAGAAGAAGCCCGATCGTCAGAATCACCAGATTGACGTTGCGCCGCGCGATGACGGTGCGCACCCGGGCGTCGAGCGGCGTCAGGCTGTGCAGGCCGCGCTTGAAGCGGGCCTTGGCGACCATCAGCACCAGCCGATCGACGACGTAGGCCGCGCACAGCACGACGGCGGAGGCGACGATCGCGTCGTTCGCGCCCGCCCCTGAAAGCGCCCACGCCCACGCCGCGTACCACAACGGCGGGTGGACGATGTCGAGGCCGTGGTCGAGCACGTTGCCGAGCGGCGAATCCGTCAGCGTCAGCCGCGCGAGCTTGCCGTCGACCGAATCGAGCACGCTCATGGCGTAGGCCGCGGCCAGCCCCGGCAGCCAGTATCCGGCGGCGCACAGCGGCACCGTCGCGGCGGCCAGCACGATGCCGGCGACCGTCACCCAGTTGGGGTGCAGGCGCCGGGCGCTCGCCGCCAGCACCAGGCGCCAGACCAGCGGCGGGTAGACCCACTTGGTCAGGAAGTCGGTCGAGCCCTTGGTGTTCGCCAGGAACAGCGTGCGCTCGCAGCGCCGCCGCGCCGCCGCGTTGTCGAGCCGGTAGCCCCAAACCGGCACGTCGCGGCGCAGGTGGGCGACGAAGCTCGGCAGCGCGCTCGTGTCGAGCACGCGCACGCGCCCGGCCGCCTCGAGCCGGCCGAGCGCGTCCGCGAGATCGTTGGCCTCGGCGATCAAGCCGCTGTCCTCGGGCTCGATCAGTCCCACCAAGGCGCCATCGGGGAAGCGGATGGCCCCGCCGGCGCCGAGCGCGGCCAGGGCCCGGTCATCGATGACGTCGCGCCCGTCCAGCGCCAGCACCGGTTCCCGGGCCGCGGCGAGATACCGTGCCAACCGTGGCCCCAACGGACCCGTCTCCGCGCCGTGGCGCACGGTCAGGCCCCGTGCCGCCGTCGCCGCGCCGCCGGAAACGAACACCTCGGTCGGCCGTGGGGCGAGGCGCGCGAGCGCACGCAAGGCGCGCTCGACCAGGTCCAGGCCGAACAGCCGTTCCGCCGGCGAGGTGGCATCGATCCACGCCTTCATGCCCTCAGCCTTCGGCGTGGACCAGGATCGCGCCGCCGACGCTGGCGAACACCAGGGCGGGCACCCAGGCCGCGAGCAGCGCGGGCAGCGCGCCGGCCTCGGCCAGGACCTGCACCAGGCCGTCGGCCACCAGATAACCGAACGCGATCGCGCCGCCGAACAGGAGGCCGCGCAGCGCGCCGGCGCGCCCGCGCACGCCGCGCGCGACCGGCGCCGCGATCAGGATCATCAGCGGCACCGCGAAGGGCGCGGCGAACTTCTCGTGCCATTGCACCCGGTAGAACGTGCGCGTGCGCGGGCCGAGCCGGGTCGCGGCGATGAGCTCGGCGAGCTCGGCCAGGCCGTAGGCCTCGGCCGGTTGCGCCAGGCCGGCGAAGTCGTCGGGCACGGCGCTGGTTGGCCAGGCGAGGCGCGCCGCGCGCGTCACGTCGCCGTCGGCCGTGACCCGCACCGCGTCGTGCAGCACCCAGCCGGCGGCGTGCTCGGCCGCGCGGGCGTCGGTGCGCGCGATGACCGCGCCGCTGGCGTCGCGCTCGATCACCAGTGGGGCGTTGAGCCAGGCGCCGTCGGGCGCGACGCCCGCGAAACTCACGATACCGTCCTTGAGCCGCACCCAGACGCGGTCCTGGTCGTCGTCGGGCTCCGCCGTGCGCTCGAGCCAGACGCGCAGCGCCCGGTCGGCCGGCGGCGCTACCAGCTCGCCCAGGGCGAAATGACCGAGCGCGATGACCAGCGCCACCGGCATCAGCCCGGCGAGCAGGCGGTAGTACGAACGGCCCGCGGCCTTCGCCGCGACGACCTCGAAGCTGGACCCCAGCCGGGCGAGCGCCAGCAGCGCGCCGACCAGCGCCGCGATCGGCACGAGTTGGAGCACGATCAGCGGCAGGCGGAACCCGGCGTAGGTCGCGACCGCGCCGAGGCCGCCGTCGCCGCGCGCCGCCATGTCGGTCGCGTTCTCGAGCAGATCGAGCAGCTCGACGACGCCCGCGAAGCCGACCAGCGCGACGACGAACCGGCCGGCGAACAGGCGCGCCACGTAGCGGTCCAGCCGGCCGGTCACGCGCCCTCCAGCCCCGGTCGGGCGCGGCCGAACCGCGCGGCGACGCGGCGCCCGGCGCCGTCGAGCCCGTCGAGCACGGCGTCCAGCGGGGTCGCGCCCGGCCGCCGCGCGACACGCGCGCTGAGCCACAGCCCGAAGGCGCCGAACGCGGCGAACGGCAGCCACAGGGCCGGTCCGGCGGCGACGTAGCCGAGGTCGGCCAGGCTTTCGCCGAACTGGAGCACATGGTGATAGATCAGCAGCACCAGGACGGCCGCCACCAGCCCGGCGCCCTGGCGCGCGCGCTTCGTCGCCAGGCCGAACGGCGCCGCGACGAACGGCAGCAGGATCAGCGAGACCGCGCGCACCAGGCGGGCATGGAGTTCGGCGCGCACGCGCTGGCCCTCGTCGCCGCCGTCGCCGCGCCGCGCCCACAGCTCGCCCAGCGTCAACTCACGCTCGCCCTCGCCGCGCAGCCGGAACGGGGCCAGCGCACCGGCGACGTCGAGCGCCACGTCGAGGCTGTCGAAGCGCAGCACCGCCGGGTCCTCGACCCCGGGGCCGGAACGGATCTCGACGCCGTCGCTCAGGTGCAGCACCAGGCCTTCGCCGTTCTCGGCGCGCGCCAGCCGGCCGGACCGCGCGCCGGTGGTCAGCCCGCCCGCTTCGTCGCGCCGGTCGATGACGATGCCGCCAAGCTCGTTCGCCGCGGCATCGACGCGCTCGGCCATCAGCGTCAACGTGCCGTCCGAGATGAACGCGCCCGGTTCGAGCGAGGCGTCCCACGCGGCGTTGGTCACCACGTAGACGACCGAGCGATAGGCGTAGCGGCTGTGCGGCTGCAACCAGCCGAGCAGCGCCAGGCTGGCGACGGCGAGCACGGCGGCGAACGCGACCAGCGGCGCGATCAGCCGGGGGAACCCGACGCCCGCGGCGAACGCCGCGTCGAGCTCGCTCTGGGCCGCGAGCCGGCTGGTCATCGCGAAGACCGCCAGGAAGAACGCCGCCGGCAGCGCCATGCCCATGTAGTGCGGCACCAGATTGGCGATCATGCGCAGCACCAGCGTCAACGGCCCGCCCTTGTTGGCGAGCAAGTCCAAGAGCCTCAGCAGCCGTTCCAGGAGCAGCGCGGCGAGCACCACCCCAATGCCGAGCACCAGGGGCCTCAAGGTCTCGATCAGGACGTATCGGTCGAGCACGCGCATCGCAAAGACGGGAATCGCGGCTCAGGTCCGGCCGGGCCAGACCCGGCCGATCGCCTCGACCAGGGCGGGCACCAGGGTATCCGGCACGGTCATCGGCCTGGTCGGATCGGGCGGGCGTGGCCACGCCGCGTCCTCGAACGACTGCCCGGCGAATTCGCGCGCCGCCGCGTAGCGCGGGAAGACGTGGAAGTGGACGTCCGGGTCCACCATCATCAGCATCAGGTAGTTGATCCGGTCGTAAGCGAACAGGCCGTGGAGCGCCGCCTCGGCATCGCGCACCATGCCGCGCAATTCGAGGAACGCCTCGGAGCCGAGCGCGCCGAAGGCGCGCGCGGGCTCGGTCGAGACCAGGACCAGCGAGCCGAGCGTGACCTGCTGCGGCCGCACCAACGCGACCCAGCGCCGGGTCTCGGCCACCCGGTTCGCCGGATCGCCGAACTTGGTCATGGTCGCATTGGCCGCCATTCTGGTTCCCCGCCGGTCGAGGCCACGATAGTGGCGGCTAGGCGCCGACGCCAGCCGCGCCGACGCGGAGCTCGTAGTCGGCGATCTCGGCCAGGCGCGGGGTTTCGCCGTCGACCAGGGCGCGGGTGGTCACCCGGATGCGCCAGCCGGCACGTTCCGGCTCGATCCGATAGAGGTTCCACGCCGCGGCTTCGGCGTGGCGCACCGGCCGCGCCGAGCCCGAGGGTACGCCGATCACCGGGGCATGGCCCGCCCCCGTCGGGAAGCGGCCGAACCCGGAGGTGTGCGTGTGGCCGTGCAGGATCAGTTCGACCCCGGCGCGCGCCACCGCCTGGGCGAACGGCGCCATGTCGATCAGGCTCTTGCGCCGGGGTCCGGCCGGCAGTGGCGGGTGGTGGATCAGCATCACCCGGCAAAGCCCTTCGCGCCCCAGCTGGCCGAGCAGGCGCTCGGTCGCCGCAATCTGCTCGGGGCCGACGCGGCCGCCGGCGCTGCGCCACGGCATCGGCGCCGCCGTGCTGACGCCGATGAGCGCGACGCGCCCGCGCACCCGGAGCGTCGGGAAACGTGCGTCGCCGTCGTCGCCGGCCATGAACGCGCGCCAGTGCTCCAGAGTTTCGGCCGGATCGATGGCGACGTAGTGATCGTGGTTGCCTGGCACGACCGTGACCTCGGCCGGCGCCCCGAGGCTCTCGAGCCAGCGCGCGGCCAGACGGAATTCCTCCGGCAGCGAGATGTTGCACAGGTCGCCGGTGAGGGCGATGTGGTCCGGCGCCCGCGCCTTGAGGTCGGCGACCAGCGCGGCCAGCACCTCGGGCCGATGGATGTACCGCCGGCGGCGCAGCCAGTTGAGCGCGCCGAGCGCGCGCTTGGAAGCGAGCAGCCTGGGCGGCGGCCACGGCAGCGGCAGATGCGGGTCCGTCAGGTGGGCCAGCGCGAACGGGGTCATGGCGGCGGGAAGTCCGGGCTTCGCGGAAAACGCCCGCGGAGTGTATCAAAGGAGCGTCGCGGGCGTCGCGGCGAAGGGCGGCCGGCAAGGAGCGATGGCGGAACTCGACACGGAACGCGCGATGCCGGTTACGGCGGCCGTGGTGGTCGGCGACCACGGCGTCGCGCCGTTCGGGGTGACGCCGGCCGAGCGCCTGGTCCGCGCGCTCCGGCGGGCGGGGGTCGCGGCGATCGCGCGCCATCCCGAATCTCCGCCGCCGGCGGACCGGATCGTCGTGGTGCGCGCCGATCATCTCTACGACGAGGCGATCGTGCGCGCGCTCGTGGCGCGCGACGGCGTGCTGCTGGTCGATGGCAAGGGGGCCGCGCTCGCCGCCACCGTGGCGGCGGCGGATGCCCCGGCGCTGGCCGCGGCGCTGGCCGCCGGCCAGAGGGTGCCGGACGGGCTTCGGCACCTGACCGCGACCGACGCGGGCGATCTGGCCCCGGCGTACCGCGATGCCCTGCGCAAGCGGGCCCAACCGCTGCTCGTCGCGCTCGACGGCACGACGCGGCGCGCGGCCGAGCGGCGGCTGTTCGACGACGCCTACAAGGGCGTCACCGACATCGTCACCAAGTACCTGTGGCCGTGGCCCGCGTTCCATGCGACGCGGCTCGCCGCCGCGCTCGGCGTCAGCGCCAACCAGGTGACCTGGGCGAGCCTTGCGTTCGTGCTCGCCGCGCTGGTGCTGTTCCGCGACGGGCTGTACCTGGCCGGGCTCGGCTGCGCCTGGGCCATGTGCCTCCTCGACACCGTCGACGGCAAGCTCGCGCGCGTCACCCTCGCCTCCAGCCGGTTCGGCAACGCGCTCGACCACGGCATCGATCTGGTGCATCCGCCGTTCTGGTACCTGGCGTGGGCCGCGGCGCTCGAGGACGCCGGCTTCGCGGTGCGCGAGCTCACCCTCGCCGTGGTCGCGGGCTATGTCGCCGGGCGCTTGCAGGAAGGCCTGTTCCTGTGGCGGTTCGGCATCGAGATGCACGTCTGGCGCCGGTTCGATTCGCGCTTCAGGCTTATCACCGCGCGGCGCAACCCGAACCTCGTGCTGCTGAGCATCGGCGCGCTCGCCGGTCGGCCCGAGCTCGGTTTCGCCGCCGTGGCCCTGTGGACAGTGGCCACGTTCGGCTTGCACTTGGTGCGCATCGGCCAGGCGCTGATCGCGGGCCGGCGGCCCGGGGGCGTGCGTTCGTGGCTCGCCGAACCGGGCACATGACCCGCGTCGCCGTCGTCACCAATCCGCGCAGCCGCCGCAACCGGCGTCACGGTCCCGGCGTCGGGCGCCCGGCCATCGAGCGCGCGGGCGCGCTCCAGGTAACGATGGGGCGGGATCATGACCTGGGCGCGGCGTTCGCCGAATTCGCCGCCGCCGGGGTCGGACTGGTCGTGATCGACGGCGGCGACGGCACGGTCCGCGCGGCGCTCGCCGCGGCGTTTGCTCAGCCGGGCTTCGTTCCGCGCTTCGCCGCGCTTGGCTCGGGCACCACCAACATGATCGCCGCCGACGTCGGGCCGCGTGGCGACCGCGCCGCCGCGTTCGACCGGCTGGTCGCGCTTGGCGGCAGTCTCGATCGCCATACCCTGTGGCGGAACCCGATTCGGCTCACGGGCGCCAGGGATGGCGTGCCGCACTACGGCTTCTTCTTCGGCGCCGGGGCGCTGGCCTGGGGCACGCGCCTGACCCGGCGCCGCATTCAACGCGGCCCGCTGGCCAGCGTGGCCGGCACCGCGATCGGCATCGCGGCGACCGCGGGGCTGCTCGCGCTCGGCCTCGGGCGCCCAGGCGTCGAACTCGCCGTCGGCTACGACGACGGTCCCGTCGTCGCTGGCCGGCGCACCCTGTTGCTCGTGTCGACGCTCGAACGTCTCGTCGGCGGGATGCATCCGTTCTGGGGCGACGGCGACGGCGCGCTTAAGGTGCTCGACATCGCCGCGCCGTGCCGCCGGTTTGCCTGCGCCGCGCCGGCGCTGGTGCGCGGTCGGCCCAGCCCGTGGCTCGCCGCGGCGGGCTATCGCAGCCGTCGCGCCCACCGGCTCGAGCTCGAGCTCGCCGAGGACGCAGTGTTCGACGGCGAGTGGATCGTCCCCAAGCCCGGCGAGCGGCTGGTGCTCGACGCGGCCCCGGCGGTCGGGTTCGTGCGGCCATGACCGGCGACCCGCTCGACCGGCTGGTCGCGCTGGTCGCGCCGGAATCCCGGGCGACCGTGCCGGCGGAGCTCGGCGTCGTCGTCGCGGCGCTGCGTGCCCGCTTCGGTCCGGCCGTGGCGGCGGTGCTTTATTACGGTTCGTGCCTGCGGCTGGGCACGCTCGATGGCGTGATCGACGTCTACGTGCTGATCGATGACGTCGCGCCCGCGCCCCTGCGGCGGCGGGCGATGGGCGGTGCGATCCTGGCCTTGGCGTGCCGGCTCCTGCCGCCCAACGTCTACCACCTGTCGGTCGATGGGCCGCGCACGCTTGCCGTCAAGGCGGCGGTGATGTCGCTCGCGGGCTTCGCGCGGGGCCTCGAGGTAACGGCTTTCGTGCCGGCGCTCTGGGCGCGCTTCGCCCAGCCGGCCGTGGCGGTCTACGCCCGCGACGAGGCGATCGCGGCATCGCTCGATCGTTTGCGCGCCCGGGCCGTCGCCACCGCGGCGTGGCACGGCGCCCATCTGGCGCCTGCCCGCGCGGAGCCCTTGGAGCCGTGGCGCCGCGTGTTCCGCGCGACCTACGGCTGCGAGTTGCGCGCCGAGGCTGTCGACCGGGCCGACGCGGTGGTCGAGGCGGCGGCCCTGCGCTACGCCGAGCTGACGCGCCCCGCGCTCGCCGCCGCCGGGATCGCCTGGACCGAGGGGACGGGTGCGCTCGAACTCGCGGTAGGCGCCGGTGCGCGTCGCCGCGCGCGGCTGGCCTGGGCGCTGCGCCGCCCCGCCGGCAAGCTGCTGAGTCTGCTCAGGTTGGCCAAGGCCGCATTCACGTTCGAGGGTGGCGCCGACTACCTGGCGTGGAAGATCGAGCGTCATGCCGGCGTGCGGCCCGCGCTCTCGCCCTGGCAGCGGCGTCACCCGCTGCTTGCGCTGCCTTTGCTGGCCTGGCGGCTTTGGCGCCAGGGCGTTGTGCGCTAGCCCGCGGCGACGGCGAGGCTCGGCTTGAGCACGCCGAGCGCGACGCCGGTGTCGTTGAACACGTCGACCATGCGCGCGATCTGCTTGCGCGTGTGGGCGGCCGAGATGCTGCAGCGCAGCAGGGGATTGCCCCCCGGGGTCGCCGGCGGCAAGGCCAGGTTCACGTACACGCCGTTCTCGAGCAGCATGTTCCAGAACCTGATGGCGATCTCGACGTCGGGCAGCTTGACCGCGACCACCGGGCTGACCTGCGGGCCGAGCTCGTAGCCGAGCCCGCCGAGCCCGTCGTACAGCGCGCGGGCGTTGCCGGCGAGCCGGGTGCGCAGTTCGGGCCGGCGTTCGACGATCTCGAGCGCCTTGAGCACCGAGGCCATGATGCTCGGCGGCAGCGAGGCCGTGAACATGTACGGCCGGCACGCGACGCGCAGCACGTCGAAGTCCTCGTGATCCGAAACGCAGAAGCCGCCCACCGCGCCCAGGCTCTTGCTGAACGTGCCGACGACGTAATCGACGTCCGCCTCGCAGCCCGCCTCCTCGGCCAGGCCGCGGCCCAGGCGCCCGAGCACGCCCATCGAATGGGCCTCGTCGACCATCAGGTAGGCGCCGTGGCGGCGCTTGATCGCGACGAACTCGGCCAGCGGCGCGCGGTCGCCGACCATGCTGTAGATGCCCTCGACGATGATCAGGCGCGCCTGGCCGTCCGCGGGAAGCCGGCTCAGGCGCCGGTCCAGGTCGACCGGGTCGTTGTGGCGGAACCGCGTCACCTTGGCCCCGCCCAGCCGGCAGCCGTCGTAGATGCTGGCGTGGCAATCGGCGTCGATGACTAGGTGGTCGTTCGGCCCGGCGAGCGTCGAGATCATGCCCAGGTTGGCCTGATAGCCGGTCGAGAACACCATGCAATGCCGCCGTCCGTAGTAGCGCGCGAGTTCCAGTTCGAGCTGGCAATGGGCGGTGTACGAGCCGTTGGCGATGCGCGAACCGGTGGTGCCGGTGCCTTCATGGCTGAGCGACGCGATGGCGGCCTCGATGCACTCCGGATCGAAGGTCAGGCCCAGGTAGTTGTTGGTGCCGACCAGCAGGGTACGCCGACCCTCGATGATCGCCTCGGTCGGCGAGATCACCTTGTCGATCGATACCTTGAACGGGTTGCGGCCACGCTCGGCGAGCGCCCGGTAGGTCGCCGCCAGTGGCGCGAACTTCGCGTACAGGTCCATGGCTCAGGCGGCTCCCTTCTTGATCTTCGCGATGGCCAGCGCGAGGTCGCGCACGGTCTCGATCTCTGGCAAGTGGTTGAGCGAAATCGACACGTCGAACTGGTCCTCGAGCGTCATCAGCAGGTCCATTTCGGCCAGCGAATCCAGGTTGAGGTCGCGCTTCAGCAGCGTGCCCTCGTTGACCGCGAACCGACCCTTGGTCGCCGCGGCCAGGATGTCGCTGATCGTCCCGACGATCTCGCCGTAATTCTCGGTCATCGAGCCGCGAGAATCCCTCGTCGCCAGGGCTATTGAAGCGTCCTGCAAACTGCACCCGCCCGTTACGAAATCACCATCGCAATCAAGCAGATGATCGGCCTTGCGACAAGCCGACACGAAGGCGGCCGCAAGGCGGGCTCCGGCCGGCGCGAAGGCGGTGATTAGCCCGAAAAACGTCGAAATGTCAATACTTTGACGCCACCGGGCCGGGCCAGGTGCCGGATGAGCCACGATCAATTTGTGTTAACGCATGTTTCAGCCGGCCGGGCCGGGCCCCCTCAGGCGCCGATCCAGCCCCGTTCACGGTACCAGGCGACGGTCTCGGCGAGGCCTTGCTCGAGCCCGATGCTCGGCCGCCAGCCGTCGGGCCAGGGCGCCTGGCGCCGCCAGTCCGGGTGGACGAGCTCGCGTGCCTTGCCGGGGGAGAAGAACGCCGCCCGGCCGGAGGCCCGGGCGAGCGCCCCGGCCGCGTGACCGGCCACCAGGAACGCGGGCGCCGGCAGCGCCATGGTGCGCGCCGAACGCCCCAGGGCGGCGCCGGCCAGGGCCACGACCTCGGCCCAGAGGTAGCCGCCTTCGCGGCCGTCGTCGAGCTCGCGGACCCCGGTTTCGCGCGTGGCCAGCGCCGCCGCGATCGCGCGGGCGACGTCGGCGACGTGGACGAAGCTGACCCGGGCCTCGCGCCGCACCGGCACGATGCCGAGCCCGACGGCCCTGAACAGGACGAGCATGGCGGTGTCCCATGGGCCGTAGACGGCGGTCGGGCGCAGCACCAGCCAGTCGCCGCCCGCGGCCGCGACGGCCTGTTCGCCGGCCAACTTGCTCGCGGCGTAGTCGGAAAGCCCGGGCTCGCGCGCGGCGATCGAGGACACCAGCACGGCGCGGGGCACGTTCGCCGCGCGCGCCGCCACGGCCACGCCCCGCGCGCCCGCCTCGTTGGCGGCCCGGAAGCCCTGGCGGTCGCGGGCCCGCACCAGGCCGGCCAGGTGGACCACGGCGTCGGCACCCGCCACCAGATCGGCCAGCGCCGCGGCATCACCCAGATCGCCGGGCACCGCCTGATACCGCCGCCCGGCCCACAGCGGATGGGTTGGCGATCGTCGGGCGAGCAGGCGCACGGTCCACCCGGAGTCCATCAACAGGCGCGCGACGTGGCCGCCGATGAATCCGGTGCCCCCGGTCAGGGCCACCGTCGCCATGTCAGGATGCGAGCGAGCTCGCGGGGTCGAAGTCGCCGGCCAGATACCGCGCCTTGGCCCTGCTGCGGCTGAGCTTGCCCGACGAGGTCTGGGGCAGGCTTTTCGGCGGCACCAGAACGACGGTGCAGTCGATGCCGACGATCTCGTTGACCGCGCCCGCCACGTCGCGCGCGAGCTCGGCGCGCAACTGCGGATCGGCGCCGCGGCACTGCACCAGCACGACGACGCGCTCGCCGTCCTCGCCCTCGACCGAGAAAGCGGCCGCGTCGCCGCTGCGCACGGCGGGCACGTGCTCCGCCGCCCATTCCAGGTCCTGCGGCCAAAGGTTGCGGCCGTTGACCAGGATCAGGTCCTTGACCCGCCCGGTGACCACGATCTGGCCGTCGAGCCAATAGCCGAGATCGCCGGTGTCGAGCCAGCCGTCCGGGCCGAGCACCCTTCGGGTGTCCTCCGGCGCGTTGAAGTAGCACGACATCACGCTGGCGCCCCGGGTGTAGATGCGGCCTACCCGGCGCTCGCCCTGCGCACGGCCGTCGTCGTCGCGGACCTCGATGGCGTGGCCGGGCATCGGCACGCCGCACAGCACGAACTCGCGCGCCCGGCCGGAGGCCGCATCGGCGGTCGGGCGCGCCAGCGCCTCGTTCGCCATGGCGTCGAGGTCGACCCGGTCCGTGCGCATGCCTTGGCCGAGCGGGTTGAAGCTGACGGCGAGCCCGGTTTCGGCCATGCCGTAGCTCGGCACGAAGGCGCCGGGCTGGAAGCCGCGCGGGCCGAATGCCTCGATGAAGCGGCTGAGCACCCTGGGCCGGATCATGTCGCCGCCGATGCCGGCCCCGCGCCACGTACGCAGGTCGAGGCCCTCGGTCGAGGCGGTTTCGGCGCGCCGGGCGCACAGCTCGTAGCCGAAGGTCGGGCTGAACGACAACGTGCTGCCGTTGCGCGTCAGGAGCGACAGCCACAGCAGCGGGCGGCGCGCGAAGTCGCGGGTGGCGAGGTAATCGACCGACATCTGGCAGCCGACCGGCGTCAGCAGGAAGCCGACCAGCCCCATGTCGTGGTAGAGCGGCAGCCATGAGGTGCAGCGATCGCCCGGCACGATCACCAGCCCGTGGTCGGCGATCGCCCGGATGTTGTGCAGCACCGCGCGGTGGGTCATAGCGACCCCGAGCGGGAACCGGGTCGAGCCCGACGAGTATTGCAGGTAGCACAGCCCGTTGGGGTCGGGCGCCGGCAGATCCGCCTCGGCATCGGGCAGGGCATCGAGCGCCTTGGCATCGCCGACGAAGCTCATGGCCCGCCCGGCGCACGCCTCCTCCAGGTACGGCAGCAGCTCCGTCGGGGCGAACGCCGCGGCAGCGTCGCAGCCCGCGATCTGGCGCCGGACCTGGTCGATGTAGGCGTCGCGCCCGCCGAACGACTGCGGCAGGGGCAGGGGCGTCGGCACCAGGCCCGCGTACTGGGCGCCGAAGAAGACGCGCATGAAATCGCCGTTCGAATCGGCCAGGATCGCGATCCGCGCGCCGGGCGGCACACCGGCGCGCACGAACCGGCGCGCGTTGGCAAGCGCCTGCTCGCGCAGTTCGCGGTACGCGAGCCGCTCGACCAGATCGCCGCGCGCCGAGTAGAAATTGAGCCCGGTCTCGCCCTGTGCGGCGTAATCGAGCGCCTCGGGAATCGTGGCGAACGCGCAGCGACGATAGGGCAGCCGCGGATTCGAAGTGGGCGTAGCTTCGGGCATGGTCTCGCCGGCGGAACGCATCCGGCACCGGTATGGAAGGACAAAGGCTGTCGGTAGCAAAAAACCCGCAGGGCGGCAAGGACGAGGGTGGCAGGGACAGCGCCCAATCGGAGGCGGACGTATGGGCGCTCGTCGGCGGCAAGCCGGGGGACGATGCCCAGGTGCTCGCGCTCGCGGCCGCGCTCGGCCGGGCGTTCGCGGTCAAGCGGCTGGGCTTTCGCGGTCTCTACCGGGTGCCGAATCTGCTGGCTTTCGCGCCCTTCGGCCTCGATCGCGCACGCTCGGATGCGCTGGCGCCGCCGTGGCCCCGGCTGGTCATCGCCGTTGGCCGCCGCGCCGTGCCGGTCGCGCGCTGGATCCGCCGGCAGTCGGGCGGGCGCACGCGCCTGGTCCACCTGGGCCGGCCGCGCGCCCCCTACCGCTGGTTCGACCTGATCGTGACGACGCCGCAGTACGGCGTGCCCGCGCGCGCCAACGTGCTGACCATTCCCTTGCCGCTCGGCGCCGGCGCGAGCGGCAAACCGTCGTTCGACGACCTGCCCCGGCCGCGCATCGGCGTGCTGATCGGTGGCGCGAGCGGCGCCTGGCGGCTGGCCGAGCCCGCGCGCCTGGGCGAAGGGCTCGGCCGGCTCGCCCGTCGGCACTCGGGCTCGCTCCTGGTCACCACCAGCCGGCGTACCGGCCATGAGGCCGAGGCGCTGATCGCCGCGCTCGACGCGCCGGCGCGCGTCCATCGCTTCGGCCAGGGCGCCAACCCCTACGGCGCGATCCTGGCGGCGGCGGACGCCTTCGTGGTCACCGCCGACAGCGCCTCGATGATGGCCGACGCCGCCGCGACCGGGCACGCGCTGCTGCTGGCGCCGGCGGCGTATCGCCCGACGCTCGGCCAGCGGCTTACGGCGGCGGCGGCAAGCGTGCCCGGGTATGATTGGGCCGTGGACCTCGGTCTGATCACGCGGCCGCGCGCGCTCGGCGCCATCGCCGAAATCCTGGTGGCGGCCGGTCACGCCCGCTGGTTCAGCGCGTCCGACGACCTCGCCCCGCCGGCGGTGGCCTACGACGAACCGTCGGTCAAGGACCGGGCGGTCGCCCGGGTCGAAGCCTTGCTGACGCCATGACCTGGCAGGGCGAGAACGTCCTGGTCGTCGTGCCGGCGCGCGGCGGCAGCAAGGGGATTCCGGGCAAGAACCTGGCGAAGCTCGGCGGGCTCAGCCTGGTCGGGCACGCGGCGCGCTCAGCGCTCGCGCTCGCCTGGGCCGACCGCGTCGTGCTCAGCACCGACGATCCGGCGATCGCCGCGGAAGGGCGGGCGCACGGGCTGGACGTGCCGTTCCCGCGCCCCGCCGAACTCGCCACCGACACGGCGGCGGCGATCGACGTCTGGCGCCACGCCTGGCTCGCCGCCGAGGCGCACTACGCCATGGGCTTCGCTTACGCCGTCTACTTGCAGCCGACGACGCCGCTGCGCGGACCCGACGAGGTGACGGCGACGCTCCGGGCCATGGTCGATGGCGGCCACAAGGCGGCGGCGACGGTCAGCCGCGTGCCCGGCCACTTCGCGCCGCACAAGGTCATGACCATGGACAGGTCCGGACGGCTCGGCTTCTTCTTGCCCGAAGGGGCCACGATTGTCGCGCGCCAGCAGGCGCCGGCGACCTGGTACCGCAACGGGCTCGCGTACGCCGCCCGGCGCGCGACGATCGTGGATGAACGCACGATCGTCGAGAACGATTGCGTCGGCGTCGTCATCGAACGCGCGCTCGCCAACATCGACGAACCGGCCGACCTGATCCTCGCCGAGGCGCTGTGGCGCGCCGGGCACGACCGCCGGTGACGGAGCTGTCGCGGCGCATGCGGGGTCGTGCGCGGCCTGCTAGAACGGGCACACCCCGTCCACGCCCGCGATGACCATTCCCGCGATCCCGTCGTCCGACCTGGCAACCTTGGCGCTGTCGCCCGCCGAGGCGCTGGAGGCGATTCGGCCGTTCGTCATTGAGCGTTACGTGCCCGGGGATGCGCGCTTCGCCGCCCGCCGCGCGCGGCTGCTGCGCAAGTGGCGGCTGAGGCTCGCCAAGCGTCGGTTGCTCGGCTGGCTGCCCAAGGGCAAGCGCACCCAGGGCTATGTCGAGCAGAGCTACAACCGGACCTTCGCCGCCCGGCCGTGGCCCGAAACCTTGCCCCCGGTCGCGCCGGAAACGAAGCCGACGGCGGCCGAGTTCCAGGGCGAAGGGCTGCTGGTCCGGCGCTACGGCGTCGGTCGCGTCCACCTGCTGCTGATGGCGCGCCTAATCCGGGCGCTCGGCGCCCGCACGGTGCTCGAGGTCGGCGCGGGCACGGGCATCAATCTGTTCGTGCTGGCCGCCCTGGTGCCCGAGGCGTCGTTCACCGGCATCGAGCTGACCGAGACCGGCGTGGCCCAGGCCCGGACGGTGGTCAAGGCCGACCGTTTCCCCGAACGTCTCGCCCAATACTGCCCTGCGCCGGTCGCCGACGCCGAGGCGTATCGCCGCGTCGAAATGCGGCGCGGCAACGCGCTCGACCTGCCGTTCGACAAGGCGTCGTTCGACCTGGTGTTCACCCGCCAGGCGCTCGAGCAGATGGAGGTGATCCGGGCCCCAGCGCTCAAGGAGATCGCGCGCGTCGCCGCTCGCCATACGCTGCTGGTCGAGCCGTTCGCCGACGCCAACCGCGACCCCTTGCGCCGCTGCTACGTCGCGGCCAAGGACTACTTCTCGCTTCCCGTCGACGGGCTCCCGGACTTCGGCATCGCGCCGATCCACCGCGATCGCGCGTTTCCGCAGAACGTCTGCCTGGGCATCGAGCTCGTCGTCGGGCGGACGGGGGTCTGACGTCTCCCGCGCCATGGCGCCGCCCCTGCTGATCCCGGCCGAGACCCAGAACCGCGAGTTCGACGCCAAGCTGCTGCTCGCTTGCGTCGCGGCCGAGCGCGGCTTCCCGGCGATCGTCGGCTCGCGCATCCACATGCACCGGTCGATCCTGGCGCTGCCGCGCGGCATCTATCTGGCCAAGGATGTGCGCCGGCCGAGCCTGCGCATGTTCCGCATCCTGCGCCGCCTGGGCCACGCCATCGTGGCGTGCGACGAAGAGGGGCTGATCTTCATTTCGCCGGCCCTGTTCCACCGCCGCCGGGTCCACGCCGAGGCGCTCGGGGCGATCGAGCTCTATCTGGCGTGGGGCGCGATGGGCGCCGAGCTGGTGCGGACCGCTCCCGGTTACGCGGGCGTGCCGATTCTCGAGACCGGCAACCCGCGCACCGATCTGTTGCGCCCGGAGCTGCGCGCCTTCTTCGCCGCCGAGGTCGCGGCGCTCGAGGCCCGCTACGGCGAGTTCATCCTGGTCGATTCGAACTTCGGGCGGATCAACCACTTCAATCCGGCCCTCAGCCTCACGCCGAGCGCGCCGGGCGCCCTGGCGCTGCGCAACCTCGAACCCGACGACCCGCCGATCGAGGCGTGGCGGTTCCGCGAGACGGTGATGACGGCCATGACGGCCATGATCCCGGTGCTCGCCCGCGCCTTCGCCGGGCTGCGCATCGTCGTGCGCCCCCACCCGTCGGAGAACCACGAGCGTTGGCGGCAGGCCGCCGCGGGCCTCGCCAACGTCGAGGTCATCCACGAGGGCACCGTCGCGCCGTGGCTGATGGCGGCGTCGTGCGCGGTCCACAACGGCTGCACCACCGCGATCGAAGGCCGGCTGGTCGGAACGCCGGTGGTCGCCTACCGGCCCGTCACCTCGCCCGATTACGAGGTCGAGCTGCCGAACCAGGTCGGCGCCACCGCGGTCGATCCGGACGGCTTGGTCGCGACGGTCCGCGCGCTCATCGGCGGCGGGCGTCCGCTGCCCTTGAAGGCGGCCGAGCGCGCGACGCTGACCCCTTACATCGCCGCGCTCGACGGGCCATTGGCCGCCGAGCGCATGGTCGACGCCCTGGTTGAGTTCGCGCGCCGCCGGCCGTTGCCGCCGCCGCCGCTCGGCGACCTGCTCGTCGGCGGCCTCGACGCGACCGTGCGCGCGCTCGGCAAGCGGTTGAACGCGCGGCTGCCCGGCCACAAGGACAGCGCCGCGTTCACCCGCCAGCGCTTTCCCGGCGTCGACCTGGCCGGCGTGGCGGCGCGCATCACGAGCTTCCGCGCCCTGCTCGGCCGCTTCGAGGGGATCGCCGCCACGGAGATCACGACCAACGTGTTCCGCCTCGAGCGGCGCGCTTGAGACCTGGGTTCAGCCGGTGCCGGTTTCGCCCAATCGTTCGGCGCGCAACAGGGTGACGCGGCCGTCGGCCAGGCGATAGACCCGGTCGGCGGGGGCGGTCCAGGCCGGCTGGTGGGTGATGACCAGCACGGTCAGCCGTCCCGCCAGCTCGCGGATGTTGGCGACGATCGCGTCCTCGGTCGCCGGGTCGAGCGCGCTGGTCACCTCGTCGAGGATCAGCAGCCTGGGGCGGCGCACCAGCGCGCGGGCCAGCGCGATGCGCTGGCGCTGACCGCCCGAAAGCCGGGCCCCGCGCTCGCCGACGATCGTCGCCGTTCCTTCGGCGAGCTCGGCCACGAAGTCCGTGGCGCCGGCGGCGGCGAGCGCGGCGTCGACCTCCGCGTCGAGGGTCTCCTCGCCCAGGGTGACGTTGGCGGCGACGGTATCGTGGAACAGGAACAGCTCCTGGGGCACGTAGCCGGTCATCGCCCGCCACGCCGCGAGGTCGATGGCCTCGAGCGGCTGGCCGTCGACGGTCACGCGCCCGGTCGCGGGCCGGTACAAGCCCAGCAGCAGGTCGGCGATCGTGGTCTTGCCGGCGCCCGAGGGCCCCATGATGACGGTGAGCGAGCCCGCCGGGACCTCGAGCGAGACGTCGTCGAGCACCGGCCTGCCGCCGTAGTCGAAGCTGACGCGGTCGAGCGCCACGCCCGCGACGAGCGTCGGGGGCTTGCCCTTCGGCATTTCCTCGCGTTCCGCTTCCGCCTCGGCGATCGCATGCTTAAGCGCCCAAAACGCGGCCTCGCCGATCATCGCGGTCTGCACCTGCACCTGGATCTTGCCGATGGTGGCCACCGACCTGGCCATCAGGATCGCCATGACCACGAGCTGGGCGATCGGCACCGACCAGTACGTGAAGGCCGCGTAGAAGCCCGCGCACAGGAACAACGCGCCGAGCAGCTCCTGCAGGCTCTTGAGCGCCTGGCGGCTCACGACCTGGCGGCGCAGCGCCCGCTCGAGCCCGGCGGTGCTGACCTCGAGCACGCGGGCGAACCGGCCTTGGCGGCCCATGGCCTTCAAGAGCTTGATGCCGCCCAGCGCGGCGGTGAGCTGGGTCACCAGGGCGTGGGTGCGCTGGCTCTGCCGGCGCCCGGCGCGCTTGGCCATGCCGACCAGGGGCGACAGCGCGAGCGTGATCGCCGCGCCCGCGACGAGCGCGGCGACGGCGACCTGCCAGGACACCCAGAACGCGACCGTGACGTAGACGATGACCTGCAATCCGGTGGTGATCGCCAGCGCCGCGGCCAGGTAGGCATCGGCCGCGCGGCTTCCCTCCAGGCTGACCAGGTTGGCGAAGCGCCCGACCGGCTGGCGCGTGAAGTACGCCCAGCGCACCTCGAGCAGGCGGGCGATCAGGTCGCGGCGCAACCCGGTGGCGACCATGGCGACCGTGAAGCCGACGTAGTTCATGGCCAGCAGCGTAAGCAACGCCTTGACCACCAGCCCGGCCACGACGACGCCGAGCAGGATGCCGAGCTCGGGCGCGAGCCCGACGCTGGCGAGGGCGCCGGCGATGGCCCGCTCGACCGGGGAATCGCCGGCCTCGCCGGTGGCGATGGCGACGACCGGCACCAGGCTGGCCAGCCCGATGCCCTCCGCCAGCCCGGCCGCGAGAAGGCAGGCGAGCACCGCGAACCGGCGCGGCCCGGCGCCGGCGGCGAAGAACATGCGCAGGACTGCGGTCATGGCCGGGCCATCCTAAGGGCCGAGCGCCCGGCGGGCCAGCGCGTGGCGCGGTCGAAACCTTGGTCCGTGCCGGCATCGCGCGAAAAGCACGCACGGGGCGGCCAAGGATTGGCGTCGCTGACCAGGTGTTCGACGTGCTAAACCGGCCGTACGAGCCGGCCGCCCGGGAATAACGGCCACCGAGCGGCGCTCTCTCGACACGGGAACGCCGCCCCATCGCGGGGCGGCCCACAAGGAGGACTCGACCATGTTCTTGCGCTTGTTCTCGGCGTTGCTCGTCGTTCTCGCGCTCGCCTCGCCCGCGGTGGCGAGCCAATGTCCCTCGCTCGTGCAGAAGATCGACGACGCGGTGGCGGCGGGCACCAGCCTGTCGGCGGAGGATCTGGCCAAGGTCCAGGCCCTGCGCGACGAAGGCGAGGCGTTGCACGGCGCCGGCAGCCACGCCGATTCGGTCGCCAAGCTTCAGGAAGCCCTGGGGCTGCTTGGGATGTAGCTGACGGGCGGCTCTACTCGGCCGCCTTGGGCAGGGCGACGGGTTCGCGGCGCGCGCGGCGGCGATCCCCGCGGCGCCGCAACCACGTCGCGAGATCGGCGCGCAGGACCAGCGCCGCCGGCGTGACCACGAGGGTGAGCACGGTGGCGAACGTGAGCCCGATGCCGATGGCGCTGGCAAGCTGGGTCCACCACTGGGTCGCCGGTGCGCCGACGCTCACGTCGCGGCCGATGAAGTCGACGTTCACCCGGAACATCATGGGCAGCAGGCTGATGACGTTCGACCCGGCGGTCAGCATCACCGGGCGCAGGCGCTGCGCCCCGGTCTTAAGGATGGCCTCGCGCACCGTGGGCTCGGTCATCTTGAGCCGGTCGAAGGTGTCGATCAGCACGATGTTGTTGTTGACCACGATGCCGGCCAGCGCGATCACCCCGATGCCGGTCATGACGATGCCGAACGGCTGGCCGGTGATGATCAACCCGACGAACACCCCGATCGTCGACATCACGACCGCCGAAAGGATCAGGAACGTCGAGTAGAAGCTGTTGAACTGCGCCACCATGATGATGGTGATCAGGAACAGCGCGGCGGCGAACGCCTTGCCGAGGAAGGCCTCGGCGGCGAGCTGCTCCTCGTTCTCGCCCTTGAAGGCGACGGAAACGGCGGGGTCGAGCTCGGCCTCGTCGAGCCAGGCCTGGATCTCGCGCACCTTGTCGTCGACCAGGATGCCCGGCGCCACGTCGGCGCGCACGTGCAGCACGCGGCGGCCGTCGACCCGGTCGATCTGGCTAACGCGCGGCGCCGCGCGGCGCTCGACGAAGCCCTCGAGCGGCACGGCGATGCCCGCCGCGTTGACCATGCGCACCCGGTCGAGCCGGCTGATCGAGCGGTCCGCCTGGGGATAGCGGGCGCGGATGTCGATCTCGTCGTCGGCGTCGTCGGGCCGGTAGGTGCCGAACAGGATGCCGTTGGTGACGAGCTGGATGGCCTGGCCGACGTTGGCCACGTCGGCGCCGAACTTGGCGGCCTGGGCGCGATCGACCGCGAGCTCCCAGGTGATGCCGGGCGTCGCCCGGCTGTCCTCGATGTCGACCAGCCCGGGTATCGCCTCCATGGCGGCGCGCACGCGCGCCACCGCCGGTTCGAGCCGCGCCGGATCGCGCGCGGCGAGCTCCAGGTCGATCGGCTTGCCCACCGGCGGGCCGGCCTCCTGCTGGCGCGGCTCGACGACGATGCCGGCCAGATCGCGGGTGCGTTCGCGCACCTCGGCCAGCACCTGGCTCGCGGGGCGGCGCTGGTCCCAGGGGCGGAACTCGAGCTGGATCAGCCCGATGATGTCCTCGGCGAGGTCCGAACCCTGGCCCTGCTGGCCGCTGCGCGCGTAGACCGAGGCAAGCTCGGGCATGTCGAGAATGCGCGCCTCGACCTCGCGCACCAGGGCGTCCTGCTCGTGCACGGAAAGATTGCCGCGGGCGTGGATCTGCAGCACCGCCAGGTCGGGCTCGACCTCGGGGAAGAACTCGACCCCATTGCCGTGCAGCGCGTAGTAGCCCTGGATGCCGACCAGGGCGACGACGGCACCGAACACGACCAGGGCCGGGCGGCGCAACGCACGGTCGAGCACGCGCACGTAAAACCCGGTCGCGCCACCGAGCGCGCGCAGGTCCATCTTCTCGTCGGCGGCGAGCGCCTGCAGGGTCAGCCCGCCGTGGACCGCCGGCCGGCCGAAGATCGAGCCGAGCGTCGGCGTGAACAGGAGCGCGATCAGGACCGAGGCGGCGAGGGTCGCGATGAGCGTCAGCGGCATGTAGTACATGTACTCGCCGACCACGCCGGGCCAGAACATGAGCGGCACGAACGCGGCGAGCGTCGTCGCGGTGCCGGCGACGATCGGCCCGGACATGCGCTTGGCCGCCAGCCCGTAGGCCGCGCGCCGGCCCACGCCTTCGGCCATCTTCCGCTCGGCGTACTCGGTGACGATGATCGCGCCGTCGACCAGCATGCCGAGCGCCAGGATCAGGCTGAACAGGACGACGACGTTGATGGTCAGCCCCATGGCGGCCAGCACCAGGATGCCGGCCAGGAACGACGACGGCACCGCGAAGCCGACCAGCGCCGCCGAACGCCAGCCCAGCGCCGCGACGACGACCACCCCCAGCAGCACGATGCCGCTGATCAGGTTGTTCTGCAGGTCGAGCAGCATGTCGCGGATGTTCACCGATTCGTCCTGCAGGTAGTTGACCGCGACGCCCGGCGGCCAGGTCGCGCGCTCGGCCTCGACCACGGCGCGCACCCGCTCGATCGTCTCGATGATGTTCTCGCCGCTGCGCTTGACGACCTCGATCGCCAGCGCCGGGCGGCCGTCGACCCGGGCGAAGCCGGTCGGATCCTTGAAGGTGCGGCGCACGGTCGCGATGTCGCCGACCGTGACCACCGCGTCGCCGCGCACGACCACGGGCATGGTCAGGATGTCCCGGACCGTCTCGAACAGGCCGGGAATCTTGATCGCGAAGCGGCCGGCGCCGGTATCGAGCGCGCCGGCGGCGACCAGCCGGTTCGAGCGCGCCACGGCGTTGACGATGTCGTTGCCCGAAATCCGGTAGCTCTCGACGCGCAGCGGGTCGATCTCGACCTCGACCAGCTCCTCGCGCTCGCCCGCGATCTCGGCCTTGAGCACACTCGGGATGCCTTCGATGGCGTCCTCGAGGTCGTGCGCGAGGCGCAGCAGCGTGCGCTCGGGCACGTCGCCCGCGAGCGTCACCACCAGGACGGGGAACAGGCTCAGGTTGATCTCGTTGACCGTCGGCTCGTCGGCGTCCTCGGGCAGCTCGGCCTTGGCGATATCGACCTTCTCGCGCACGTCGGCGAGCGCCTGGTCGACGTCCTGGCCGGCCCAGAATTCGAGGATCACGTTGGCGCCGCCCTCGAACGCGGTCGAGCGCATCTCCTTGATGCCCTCGATCGACGCCAGCTCCTGCTCCATGGGCTTGACCAGCAGGCGCTCGGCGTCGCCGGGCGAGATGCCTTCGTGGGCCAGCGACACGTAGATGGTCGGGATGACGATGTCCGGATCCGATTCCTTCGGGATGCGGTCGTAGGCGTAGGCCCCCGCCGCCAGGATCAGCAGAAAGGCGAACACGACCAGCCGGCGCCGGTCGAGCGCGGCGTCGATCAGCCAGCTCATGGCGCCGCGACGGCCGTGACGCGCTGGCCCGCGCTCACGTACTCCTGTCCGACCACGATCACCGTGGCGCTGGGCGCGAGCCCGGTGATCCAGACGCCCTCGGGCCCGTCGCCGACCAACGCGACCGGGTGAAAGGCGACCAGGCCGTCCGCTTCGACGGTCTTGACGCCGACCGTGCCGTCGTCGGCCAGCGTGAGCACGGCGGGCGAGAGGAGGTGCGCGGGCACGGCGTCGGTGGCCAGCTCGAGCTCGGCGGTGACGCCGGCGGCGATCGCGCCCCTTGGGTTGGCGACCTCGAGCTCGACGCGGAAGGTGTGGGTCGCCGGGTCCGCGACGCGGCCGATGTAGCGAATCCGGCCCTCGACGGTCTGCCCGGTGATCAGGCGCGCGACCGCGCTCTCGCCGACGACGAACCGGCCGGCGTCGCGTTCGGTGATCTCGGCCGCGACCAGGATCGGGTCGAGATCGACGACGTAGGCGACGGCGTCGCCGACGCGAACGAAATCGCCGACCTCGACGTCGCGGCGCTCGACGACGCCGTCGAACGGCGCCCGCAAGCTGGTCCGCGCCAGGTCGAGCTCGATGGCGGCGAGCTCGGCCTCGGCCTCCTTGGCGTCCGCCGCCATCTCCGCCGTGCGCACCTCGGTCTGGTAGCCCTGGCTCATCAGGGTCAGCGCGGCGTCGAGCTCGATGGTCCGCTGCTCCAGCCGCGCCCGGGCCTCGGCCAGGCGTGCCGGGCGGTCGTCCTCGGCCAGGCGCGCGATCGGCTCGCCGGCGGCGATGCCCGCGCCCTCCGCCGCCAGGATCTCGGCGACGTGGCCCTCGGTCTCGGCGCGCACCACGACGGCGCGCGACGGCTCGGTGCGACCCAGCACCGCGATCGCTTCGGCGCGCGGCAAGGCTTGCGACACCCGGACGCGGACTTCCGGCAGTGGGGCTTCGGCGGGCGCAGCGACGCTCGCGGTCCGCGACGACGAGGTGAACTCACCCGAGGCGACCCACAGCGCGGCCGCCACGGCCAGGAAGAACGCGAGCACGATGGACTTGTTCATGGGCCCCGTCGCTGGGTCGCGGGCTAGGCCGGCCGGCCCCCGCCTATCTCCCGGCGTGGCTGACCGGCCGAGGAAACGCCGAGGAAACATAGTGTCGCGGCCGGGGTCGCGCCACCCCGGCCGCTACGCCCGCGCCGGGGTCAGAGCGGGCGCGAGCGGAGGTCGAACAGGATGCCCCTGGCGGCCAGTCCGATCTGCTCGCGACCAAGCCCGATGTCGGCGAGCAGCCGATCGGACAGGCCTTCGAGTTCCGCGCGCGCCCGACGCGAGCGGTGCCAGTCGCGAACCCGGCGTAGCATGGCAAGTGCCAGCATGATGATATCTCCCACGTTTTGGCGGGGATCCGAACCCTGCGTCCGATCCCGTTGTGTGGGATAATGTGGTTAATTGTGGTTTTTGCAGTAGCGATATTGCAGCGCAACAGATATGCGTTTTACGCATACTTCGCTTCGTCGAAATCGTGCCCGGTGAGCCGTGCGAAGGCCTCGAGGTAGCGGCTTCGAGTGCCCACGACCACGGACTCGGGCAGCGCCGGGCCAGGGGCCGCCTTGTTCCAGCCGCGCGGCCCTTCGAGCCAGTCGCGCAGGAACTGCTTGTCGAACGACGGCGGGGTGTCGCCCGGCGTGACCGCGTCGGCCGGCCAGAAGCGCGAGCTGTCGGGCGTCAGCGCCTCGTCGACCAAGGTGATGGCGCCGTCGATCAGGCCGAACTCGAACTTGGTGTCGGCGATCGCGATGCCGCGCTCCTCCGCGTATCGCGCGGCCCGGCCGTAAAGCGCGAGCGTGAGCTCGGCGAGTTGGGACGCGGTGGCCCGGCCGAGCGCCTCGACCATGGTCGCGAACGGCACGTTCTGGTCGTGACCGGATGTTGCCTTGGTGGCCGGCGTGAACACCGGGTTCGGCAGCCGGTCGGCGTGCCGCAACCCGCCCGGCAGGGGCACGCCGCAGATCGCGCCGCTTGCTTGGTAGTCCTTCCAACCGCTGCCGGCGAGCCAGCCGCGCGCGACGCACTCGAAGGGGAACACCCGGGCCTTGCGCACCACCAGGGCGCGGCCGGCCAGCAGCGCGCGTTCGTCCGCGTCGAGGTCCATGCCGGCAAGGTCCTCGCCGACGACGTGGTTCGGCGCCACGTCCGCCAGCAGGCGGAACCAGAACAGGCTGAGTTGGGTGAGTATTCGCCCCTTGTCGGGGATCGGCGTCGGCATGACCACGTCGAATGCGCTGATGCGGTCGGTCGCCACGATCAGCAGCCGGTCGCCCAGATCGTACAGATCTCGTACCTTGCCGCGCCCGATCAGCGGCACGCGGCGCAACGCCGTCTCGAACACCGCGCTCACGATCCGTCCTCTCCAGGCACGACGAAGTGTCGATCCAAACAGGCGCCGCGCGCACAAGGGCGCGGATGCGTCCGCCCTGTCAAGCTCGATGGGCGCGCACCGCCGCGGCCAGTTCTTGTGAAATCAGGCCCCAAGAAATCTGGCGATTTGTGCGGCGCACACAATCAGAATTTAGATATGCGCGTCATGCATAGAATGAACTCGCGCCTTGCGGTCCTGGCGCCTCGGCCACGCCTGACCAGTACTTGCCAGAGCCCCTGGCGCGGGCCACCTTGGGCGTGATCCACCAGGGAATCGGTCATGCGCATTCTCGTGATTCAGAACAACGCCAAGAGCGAGCTCGGCGCGATCGGCGAGGTGACCCTGCGGCGGCGGGTCGAGACCGTGCTCAACGACGCCGATCGCGGCGATCCGACGCCCGGCGATGATCGCGGCTTCGACGGGCTCCTGGTGCTCGGGGGCGCGATGAACGCCGACGAGCACGAGGCATTCCCGCACTTGCCCGAGACCGTCCGCCTGATCCACCAGTTCCACGGGGCCGCCAAGCCGATCATCGGCATCTGCCTCGGCGGCCAGCTGCTCGCGCGGGCGTTCGGCAAGCCGGTGCACCGGCATGGCGGTCACGAGCGGGGCTTCAGGCAACTGCGCAAGACCGCGGCGGCCGCGACCGATCCCCTGCTCCGCGACATGCCCGACGAGCTCCAGCTTTTCCAGTTCCACGAGGACACCTTCGAAGTGCCCGACCGTGCCGCCCACCTCCTGACCGGCGAGTTGCCCAACCAGGGCTTTCGGGTCGGCGACTCGACCTGGGGGTTCCAGTGCCACTTCGAGATCACCGAGGCGCTTTGGCGCTCGTGGCACGACGTGAGCCGCGACTACATCGCGCGCGTCGACCCCGACTTCACCCGGCGCATGGCGGCGGACATGCCGCGCTACATGGCCGGCAGCCGTGAGTTTTGCCACCGGGTGACCGAACGGTGGCTCGACCTGGTGGCGGAACGGCGCGTCCCGTTGGCCGCCGGCGCGTAGCTTGCCGGGCCGGATTCACGCGGCGCCGGCGTAACCGGCGTAGTGCGTAATGTAATAGGCCGCGTCGTTGGCGATGGCGCGCACCGAGGCGCGGTCCGCCATGGCGGCCATCCAGGCCCGCAGGCGCCGGCACTCGGCGGGCACCTCGATGCCACGGTAATGCCGCCACGCCGGCAGCCGCTCGAAGAATGGATAGTAGGCGAAGTCGACGAGCGTCGGCGTGGCGCCGAGCCAGTAAGGCCCGTCGCCGTTGCGCGCCATGCCGTCGCGCTCGATGGTCAAGAGTCGACGCTCGATGCCCCCGCGCAGCTCCGCCGCCTTGGCCGCGTCCTGCTCCTTGAGCAGGGCGTAATGCTCGTCGAGCGTCTGGTTGTCGAGGTAGTCGATCCAGACGCGCACGAGCGCGCGCAGGCCGGGCTGCGTCGGCATCAAGGCCGGCGCGGGGAACGTCTCGTCCAGGTACTCGTTGATGATCGCGCTCTCGTAGACGACGGTCGTGCCGTGCACCAGGGCCGGCACCCGGCCGTAGGGCGAGACCGCCAGGAAGCGCGCCGGCTTGTTCTTGAAGTCGATCTCGGTCAGCCGGGCCTCGACGCCCTTCTCCAGCAGCACCAGCCGGGTGCGATGAGCGAACGGGCAGATGCGCGCGGTGAACAACTCGATGGACATGGGGGCCTCCGGTCCGTCGGTTCGACGCGAACGCGAGCCTAACATCTCACCGCCGCCGCCACTATCCCGACTTTGCAACCGTGCCGCCAAGCCGCACGTCGCACGACCGTGGTCGTGTTATTCTCGCGCTCCGCTGTAGGTGGAACGAATCGTGGTCGACTTCGCGCAACGCCCACGCCGCAGGCTCGAGACGGGCGATGCGCTCGAGCGCGGCGACCGGGTGCCGAACTTCTGGCTGCCCGACCAAACGGGCGAAGGCATCATGTTCTACGAGGCAGTGCAGGGTCGGCCGATCCTCGTGGTCCTGCATCGCGCCACTCGCGAGCCCGCGCACGTCGCCGCGCTCAAGGGGCTGATCGAGTTCGCCCGCCGCCACGAAGTCCATCCGTTCGCCATCGGTCGGGATTCGGTCGCCGCGCACGCGGCGCTCGGGCTCGACGCTCCGCTCCTCGCCGATGTCGAAGGCCGCATTACCGCCCAGCTCACGCGCCGACTCGGCCAGGGTACGACCGAGACGGCGCCCGTGGTGCTGGTGTGCGACCCCAACCAGCGCTTGCTCGACACCTTGGTGGTCACGGACCTGGCGGCCGCGACCGAGCGCATAGCGGCGCTCATGGCGCCGTTCGCGCCGCGCGGCGGGGCCGCGAAGCTGCTGCGGGTGGCGCCGGTGCTCGTCGTTCCCGATGTGCTCGACGAAGCGTGGCGGCACCGCTTGATCGAGCTTTGGCACGCCGACCATGACGAGGGCAAGGTCGCCACCCAGGTGGGCGACACGATGGAGGCGCGGCTCAACTACGGCACCAAGCGCCGGCTCGACCACACGATCACCGAGCCCGAGCTCAATCGCACCCTGGCCCGCGCGATCGCGCGGCGGATCGCCCCCGAGATGGTCAAGGCATTCCACTTCCAGGGCTTCTGGTTCGAACCCTTCATCGTCATGGGCTACGACGCGGGGCGCGCCGATTTCTTCCGCCCCCACCGGGACAATCTGATCCCGGCGCTCGCCAACCGACGCTTCGCCCTGACGCTCAACCTTAACACCGACGACTACGAAGGCGGCGACCTTCGCTTCCCCGAGTACGGCGACGAGGTCTACGGCGCGCCCGCCGGCGGGGCGGTGGTGTTCTCGTGTTCGCTCCTGCACGAGGCGCTGCCGGTCACGCGCGGGCGCCGCTTCGCGCTTCTGAGCTTCATGCGCTCCGACGCGCCGGCATCGCGACCGGCGGCGTCCTAGGACGCCACGGTCGGCGCTGCGATGAACGGCAGGCGCTCGACGCGCGCCAAGTCCCCAGGGGTGTCGATCTCGCCCCAGCCGAGCCCTTCGATCGAGCACACGGTGACGACGCCCTGACGCGCCAGCCGCGCGACGACCGACAGGTACCACGCCCTGAGCCCGGTCGGCGACATCATGTTGCGCGTCACCGCGTCGGCGAAGTGGCGCGGACCGTCGCCGCGAAACGCCAGCATGCCGATCGATTCGCCGTCGACGACCTCGGGTTCGAGCGACTTGCCGATGTCGCGCAGCAGATTGCCCTCGGTCGACACCTTCATGTCGTCGGCGTCGTAGTGGGACTTGCGATCTATGGTCACGGTGACCTGCGCCGTTGGCGAGGCGAGCAGGCGGACAAGCACGTCGGGCTCGAACAGCGTGTCGCCGTTAAGCAGCACGAACGGCCGGTCCATCTCGCCGCGGGCGAGGAAGCAGCTCCCCAGGTTGTCCGACACCGGATAGAACGGATTGGGCAGCGTGCGCAGCGTCAACCCCGGACGGCGCATCGCCGGCAACGCTTCCTCGACCTTGTCGGCCGCGAAACCGACGACGATGACGATGTCGTCGATGCCGCACGCGGCGAGCGTCGCGACCTGGCGTTGCAGCATGCTGACACCGCCCACCGGGAGCATGCATTTCGGCCGGTCCGCGGTCAGCGGCAACAGCCGCTTGCCCTGTCCGGCGGCGAGCACGATCGCCTTGTTGATCGACAAGCTGGTCCTTTCGCTTCAGGCGAGGCATCGCCAGGGATGGGCTCGCGACTACCCAATACAACAACTTATGACACGAATTCAAATGTTTGGCCGCCACCGGCCCGGTCCGGTCCCCCCCGTCGCCGGGCGCGCGGACCGGCCCCGGTCGAAGCCCGATCGGTGCGTATCATGGTGCCGTGGCTTGACATCATTTCGATACTTGTCTAAGTATCGCCCGTGGAAAAGTCCCGCATCATCGACGCGCTCAACGCTCTCGCGCAGGAAACGCGGCTCGATCTGTTGCGGCTGCTCGTCGCCGCCGGGCCCAACGGGCTGACGCCTTCGTTGATGTCGCGCCAGCTCAAGATCGCGCCGCCGACCCTGTCGTTCCATCTCGGTCGACTCGCGCACGCCGGGCTGGTGCGCTCGCGTCGTCGTGGCCGCTCGATCGGTTACTCGGCGGACAGCGAACTGGTGACCGGGTTGCTGGCGGCGCTCGAGGCCCACTTACGACCGCAGCCGGCCGAGACCCCGGCGGAACCGCTCAAGGCGAAGGACGCCAAGGACGTCAAGGACGTCAAAGATAAGGACACCGCGCCCGCCGGCACCAAGGCGGCCTCGTAGCGTCGTAGTCGTCGCCCAGTCGTTGGCGTGTCGTTGCGCTGTCGTCGTTCAGGAGCGGCGGACGCGAACCGTGAGCTCGCCCATTCGCGCGGCGATGGCCTCGGCCGTCGGCAGGCTGGGCTGGGCACCGACCACCAGGCACGCGAGCGCGCCGGCGACCGCGCCGCGCCGCAGCGCCTCGGGCCACGGCTCATCGGCGTCGAGCGCGGCGGCAAGCGCGCCGACGAAGGCATCGCCCGCGCCCGTGGTATCGACCGGCGTGATCGCGAGCGCCGGCACGGTGGCGACGCGGTCGCGCTCGAACGCGCGCACGCCCTTGGCGCCCCGCGTGACCACGACCAGCCGGTCCCACGCCCGCGCCATCGCGGCGCCCGTCGAGCCGGCAAGTCCCGCCGCCTTTGCCACGGCGCGCGCCTCGCCTTCGTTGACCACGAGCACGTCGAACGCCGTCGCATCGACCGGCCCGGCGGGCGCCGCGTTGAGCACGACCCGCGCGCCCCGCGCCCGCGCGCGTCGGCCCAGCGCGATCGTTTCCGCCGCGGGAACCTCGTGCTGCATCACGACCGTCGTGCCCTTGCCCAGCCAGGCGTCGGGCACCTGGTTCGCCCGCGCCTCCAGGTTGGCGCCGCTCGCCACCACGATCTGGTTCTCGCCGGCGGCATCGACCATGACCACGGCGAGCCCGGTCGGCGCCGCGACCCCCGTGACGGCGCTCGAGTCGACGCCGTCCGCGGCGAGCGCCTCGAGCAGCACGTCACCCGCCTCGTCGCGCCCGACGCACCCGGCCATGCGCACGGCCGCGCCCGCGCGCGCCGCGGCGACCGCCTGGTTGGCGCCCTTGCCGCCGCAGGCCCGGGTGTGGGTCGGCGTCAGCACGGTCTGGCCCGGCGCCGGCAGCGCCGGCACCCGGAGCACCAGGTCCATGTTGAGGGAGCCGAAGACGACGATCATCGGCCGGCGCAAGGCTAGCAGTCGAGGGTGCGGTTCCGCTCCCAGTCGGTCAGGTGGCCGCAGAACTCGTTCCACTCGCGCGCCTTGAGCTTGATGTAGCCGTCGATCACCGGGTCGGAGAAGGCGGCGCGCAGCATCGCGCTCTTGTCGGTGAAGCGCAGTGCGTCGAGCAGGTTGAGCGGCAGGCGGCGCACCTTGAGGCGCTTATGCTCAGAGCTGCGCCGTTGCTCGTACATGTTGATGTCGAGCCGCTGGCCCGGATCGGCCTTGGTCGCCATGCCGTCGAGCCCGGCCGCGAGCAGCGCCGCCGGCATCAGGTAGGGGTTGGCGGCGCCGTCCATCAGGCGGAACTCGAAGCGTCCGGCGTCGGGAATGCGCACCATGTGGGTGCGGTTGTTGCCGCCGTAGGAGATCGTGTTCGGCGACCAGGTGGCGCCGGACAGCGTGGCCGGCGCGTTGATGCGCTTGTAGCTGTTGACCGTCGGGTTGAAGAACGAGCACAGCGCCTCGGCGTGGCCGAGCACGCCGCCGAGGAAGTTGTAGCCGAGCTTGGAGAGCCCGAGCTCGCCCTTGGGATCGTGGAACAGGTTCCGCGCGCCGTCGCGGCCCCACACCGAGGCATGGATGTGGCAGCCGTTGCCGGTCAGGTTGCGGAACGGCTTGGGCATGAAGGTCGCGCGAACCCCGTGCTTCTCGGCGATCGACCTGACCATGAACTTGAAGAACGCGTGGCGGTCCGCCGTGATCAGGACGTCGGCGTAGTCCCAGTTCATCTCGAACTGGCCGTTGGCGTCCTCGTGGTCGTTCTGATAGGGCGCCCAGCCGAGTTCCTGCATGGCGTCGCAGATCTCGGTGATGACCGCGTAGCGACGCATCAGCGCCTGCTGGTCGTAGCAGGGCTTGTCCTGGGTATCGCGGCCGTCGGCGATGGCGGTGCCGTCGGCGTTGATCAGGAAGTATTCGCACTCGACCCCGGTCTTCAGCCGGTAGCCCTTCTTGTCGGCCCGCTCGACCTGGCGCTTGAGCACGATGCGCGGGCTCGCCTCGACCGGCTTGCCGGACATCCACAGGTCGGCCGCGAGCCAGCCGACCTCGCGGTTCCACGGCAGGACCATCAGGCTATCGGGATCGGGGCGCGCGAACATGTCCGGGTGCGCCGGGGTCATGTCCAGGTAGGTGGCGAAGCCGGCGAAGCCCGCGCCGTCCCGCTGCATCTGGCCGATCGCCGACGCAGGGACCAGCTTCGAGCGCGCCACCCCGAACAGATCGGCGTAGCTGATCAGGAAATAGCGGATGTTCTTCTGCTTGGCGATCTTGGCGAGATCGACGGCCATGAGCTTCCCCCCCCGTGTTTGCCCAGCCCGCGTTGGCGGCTTCTTGTAGGCCAGGCGAGGGTGGGAATCCAGCGGGCACGATCTGGCCGCTACCGCCCGCCCGGTCCATAGTCCAGGGGAACGGGCAGGCATGCGCCGTCGAGGAGGACCGAGCCATGGAACGAACCGCCGTCTGCTCGTGCGGGCAACTCGCGGTCACGGTCGCGGGCGATCCCGCGTACCACGGGGTCTGCAGTTGCTTCGCGTGCCAGAAGGAATCGGGCAGCGCGTTCACGTACTCGGGCTACTGGCCGAAGACCGCGCTCAGCGGGATCGTCGGCCAGAGCCGCGCCTGGCGCCGAATGTCCGACAAGGGCCGCTGGCTGGACAAGCACTTCTGTCCGACCTGCGGCTGCGCGGTGTTCTTGTATGCCGAGTTCGCGCCGGACATGATCGCCGTATCCATAGGCTTCTTCGGCGACCCCGGGTTTCCGCCGCCCGAGTACGCGGTGTGGAACGAGTGCAGGCACCCCTGGGTGACGCTGCCCGCGTCATGCCGGATGTTCGACCGGCAATCCGAACGCGCCGACGAGTCGGCGACGTGAACGCCGGCCGAAGCGGCAGGCCGGCGGGACGGCCAGGGCCGGACAGGGGTCGTTTTCCATGCTCGATCATTACCTTCATGAGGTAATCTGCTCCCATGTTGCGCCGGCTCAGCTTTACCAACTTCAAGTCCTGGCCAAAGGCCGATCTCACGTTCGCGCCGATCACCGGGCTGTTTGGCACGAACTCCTCTGGCAAGACCAGCCTGCTTCAGTTCCTGCTGATGCTGAAGCAGACGAAGGAGGCGACTGACCGCGCGATCGCGCTGGAGCTCAACGGTGCCTATGTCCAGCTCGGCACCATCCGCGACGCGATCCAC
>CAZGYG010000004.1:0-73498 GCA_964530335.1 uncultured Rhodospirillaceae bacterium
CGCTCGCCGAGGCCGAGGCCGCGCTGGCCCAGGCCATCGCGAACCTGAAGTTCGACTAAGCCCGGCGGGCGCAGCCGATCACGATTCCGCGGGAAAAGCCTGGCGCTCGATCAGGGCGCAGAGCACGTGGCCGAGCACGATGTGCGCCTCCTGGATCTTCTGGGTGTCGTCCGACGGCACCACCAGGCAGATGTCGCACAATGCCGGCATCTGGCCGCCGCCCTTCCCGGTCAGGCCGACGGCCGCGATCCCGCGCGCCTTGGCCGCGGCGAGCGCGGCGATGACGTTGGGCGAACGCCCCGAGGTCGAAATGGCGACCAGCACGTCGCCCTTGCGGCCCAGCGCCTCGACCTGGCGCGCGAACACCCGCTCGAAGCCATAGTCGTTGCCGAGCGCGGTGAGCGCCGCGCCGTCGGCGGTCAGTGCGACGGCGGCGAGCCCGGGGCGCTCGTGGCCGAGCCGGCCGACCAGCTCGGCCGCCAGGTGCTGGGCGTCGGCGGCGCTGCCACCGTTGCCGCACCAGAGGATCTTGCCGCCGCGGCGCAACGCCGCGCCGGCCAGCGCGCCGGCCTGTTCGACGCTCGCGTGCAGCGCCGCGTCCGCCGCCATGGCGGTCAGGAGCTCCGCCGCGCGCGCGATCTCGCGCCCTACCTCTCCAGTCATGGCCGCCTCCCATCGGGGTGCCGCCGACAGGTAGCACATCGACCGGGGTGCCGTCACAAGTCCCTGGAATAACGGGCTTTCGGGGCCGTCATTGAGGTATTGGCACGACCGTTCGATCCGGCCTAGACTGCGCCCGGTTCCGATCCGGCGGGATCCGAGGACCCGGTGCGGCGTAGTGGGGCGCGCAGGGGCCAACGATGGGGGAGCGATGAGACAAAGTCCTCGCACCGGCTTTGATTCGGCGTCGTGGCGCATCGATAGGCGCGCCGCGCTCGTGGTTCTGGGCGGCGGGGCGGCGGCGCTGGCCGTCCCGGCACGGGCGGCCGTGGACGAGACGACGGCGCGCATCTCGGTCGTGCGGAGCGGCGCGCGGATCGGCGAAGGCCTCGTCGCGTACAGACGCGAAGGTGACGTGCTGCGCGTGCGCGTGGCGCTCGAGGCCAAGATCGATTTCGGGTTCATCACCGTGTTCCGCTATCGCCACGAAAGCGAGGAGTTGTGGCGCGACGGCCGGCTGGTCGAACTCAATGGCCGTACCGACGACGACGGCAAGCACTACGAGATGACGGCGCGCGCGACCGAGGGCGGACTCGCGGTCGAAGGCAGCAAGGGCAGTTTCACGGCGCCGGCGGACGTGCTGCCGTTGAGCTATTGGCACCCAGACACGATCCATCGCCGTCAATTCGTCGACGCCGCGAAGGGGCGCTTGCTCTCGGTCTCGATCGCGCCCGGCCCGACCCAGACGATCGAAACCGCGACGCGGCGCGTGGCGACCTGGTCCTACGACATGCAGGGCGATATCGCGATGACCCTGTGGTACGACGCGGCCCGCGCGTGGGTCGGCACCCGGCTGAAGAAGAAGGGCGAGGATATCAACCTGGTGCTCGACGAGCCGCCGCTGCTGACGGCGTCGCTGATGGCCCCGGCCATCACGCAGAAGTGGGCCGTCCTGGGCAAGACCGCGTCGGCCGCTTCGTACCCGGCCGTGCATCCGGCCGATTGAGCCTCATTCCGTCCCCGGCGAGCGGGGGCCCCCGGCCTTGAGTTCCTCGACGAAGCGCTTGGCTTCGGTCAGGTCGTACCCATGGAGGGCGCGGGCGAGTTCGATGGCCTCCATCGTCTCGCCACGCTGGGCGTGCTCGAGCAACTGCTGTTCGTGCTCGGGCCCGGCGCCCGCGAGAACCGAGCCGCGCGCGGTCTGCGCGGCGCCCGCCCGCCGGTAGCCGAACCGGCCGGCGAGGTCGGCCAGCGCGGCGTCCAGCTTCGGCCTGAGCGCCGTGTCCGGCCCGTGCCAGTCGATGCGCACGATGCCGCCCGGCACGACCGAAACGGGGTAATGCCCGTGGCGTTTGCGGCCCATGCGGGTCGAGATCCAGCGCTGGCGTTCGAGCGCGATGGCCCGGTCGAGCGCGTCGAGCGCTCCGTCGACCTTGATCTCGAGGCAACCGCGCTTGACGGTCATCGAGTTCTTGCTCGTGCCCGAGGTCACCATGCGCTGGTCGTGCCGGCGCAGCCATGCGACGCGGCGGCGCGGCACGAACAGCACGACCGGGTCCTCGGCGGGCAAGGCATGGTTCAGGAACGAGCGAATCTTGACGAAAAGCCCGTCAGGCGTCGCGCGGAGCCGCCAGTTCGTCACGCGCCGGGCGGCTTGCCAACCACCCTGGAAGCCGCGCCCGATGAGGACGAGACACAGCCCGCCGAAGCCGAACATCATGGGCACGGCGATCGCGCCTTGGATCAGGCCGAAGTCGGCGAAAGCCAGCGCGGCCAAGCCGAACGCAAGGCAACCGAGCGCGGCGGCGGCGCGCGGCCACACGACTTCGCACGCGAGGAGGTGATCGGCCGCGTCGGGCACCTGGTCCTCGCGCATCAGGGCGAGGTCCGTCTCGCGGATCATCGCGGGAGTCCTGTCGCCAGTCGTCAAACCGGATCGCCGCTCGGCTCGAGGACCAGCTCGCTGATCGTGACCTCGGCCGGCTGGCTCGCCGCGAACACGACCGCGCGCGCGACGTCCACCGGCGCCAGCGCGCCCTTGGCCTGGTCGTAGAACTCTTGGGCGCGTTGGTTATCGCGCCAACGCACGGCGGCGAACTCGGTGCGGACCAGGCCGGGCGCGATCTCGGTCACGCGGACGCCGCTGCCGCGGCAGTCCTCGCGCAGGCTCTCGGTGAAGCCGCGTACCGCGAACTTGCTCGCGGCGTAGGCGGTGCCGCCGGCGTAGCCCTGCCGACCGACCACCGAGCCGATGTTGACGATGTGGCCCCTGCGGCAGGCCAGCATCCCCGGCAGGACCCGGTAGGTCACGCGCATCAGGCCGACCACGTTGGTGGCGAGGATCGCCTCCCAATCCTCGAACCGCCCCTGGTCGAAGCGTTGCCGGCCGCCTTCGTCGTGCCCGGCGTTGTTGACCAGCAGGTCGATGGCCCGGCAATCGGCGGCTAGTCGACCTTCAAGCGTCGCGACCGATCGCTCGTCGGCCACGTCGAGGTCGAGCGGCACGATCGCCGAACCCACGGCCAGCGCGGCCAGGCGATCGACCCGACGCCCGGCGGCGACGACGCGCCAGCCGGCGTGCGCCAGCGCCTCGGCGGTGGCGGCGCCGATGCCGCTGGACGCGCCGGTGACGAGCGCGACGGGGCTCATCGCCCCCTGGTTATCGGACATCGAGCACGGCGGCGCCGAGCACGGATTCGCGCGGGGCGATGCCGAGCCCCGGCGCGGCGGGCGCGGCCATGCGCCCGGCCACGCGTCGGGGCGCGCCGTCGGCGGTGTCCGGGGTGACGTAGCTGTTGAAATCGGTCGCCGCGATCAGCACCGCCGGCGGCGTCGAATGGGCAAGGTGGGCGATGGCGGCGGTCGCGATATCGCCGCCCCAGGTGTCCTCGACGATCATCGGCACGTTCAGCGCGGCGCACAGGTCGCGCGCCTGGGCCGCGCGGGTCAGGCCGCCGAAGCGCGCGATCTTGATGTTGACGGCGTCCATGGCCCGCTCGGCCAGCGCCCGCACCAGGGGCCCGATGCCGTCGATGATCTCGTCGAGCAGCAGCGGCAGGGCCGTGGCGCGGCGCACCACGGCGCATTCCTCGTAGCTCGCGCACGGCTGCTCGATGTAGAGGTCGAGGTCGGCCACGGCGCGCGCCACCTCGAGCGCCTCGTGCGTCTGCCAGCCGGTGTTGGCGTCGGCGCTGAGCACGTCGCCGGGCGCGAGCTCGCGGGCGACCGCGCGAATCCGCCGGATGTCAGCGGCGGCGTCGCCGCCCACCTTGAGCTGAAACCGGCGATACCCTTCGTCGCGGTAACGCCGCACGCTGGCCGCCATGGCGTCCGGTTCGTCCTGGCTGATCGCGCGGTAGAGCGGCACCGATTCGCCGAAGCGCCCGCCCAGCAGGACCGCGACCGGCAGCCCCGCGGCCTGGCCCAGAATGTCCCAGCACGCGACGTCGAGCGCGGACTTGGCGAAGGGGTGGCCGAGCAACGCCTGGTCCATGCGCTGGTTGATGTCGGCGAGCTGGGTCGGGTCGGCGCCGATCAGCGCGGGCGCCAGCACGGCCAGACCGGCGCGCACGCCGCCCGCGTGGGCGGGCAGGTACGCCGGCCCCAGCGGGCACGATTCGCCGAAGCCCGCGTGGCCGGCGTCGGTATCGACGCGCACCACGGTCGCATCGAAACCTTCGACCGACTTGCCCTTGGCCCAGCGATACGCGCCCTCGCGCACGGCGAGCGCCACGCGATAGACGCGGATGCGGGTGATCTTCACGGCCCCATCCTGCTACAGCGCGGCGACGAGCCCGCCGTCGACGGTCAGCACGTGGCCGGTCACGAACGACGACGCGTCGGAGGCGAGGAACAGCGCCGGGCCCGCCAGCTCCGCCGGCTTCGCCCAGCGGCCCATGGGCGTGCGCGCCCGCACCATGGCGTCGAACTCGGAGTTCGAGTGGAGCGGGCCGGTGAGCTCGGTCACGAAATAACCGGGCGCGATGGCGTTGCAGGTGACGCCGTGCGGCGCCAGCTCGACCGCGAGCGCGCGGGTCAGCGCCATGAGCCCGCCCTTGGCCGCGGCGTAGGCCGGCACGGTCGGTCGCGCGACCTGGCCCATGATCGAGGCGATGTTGACGATGCGGCCCCAGCGCGCGCCGACCATGGGCCGGGCGGCCTCGCGCGCGAGGCGGAAGCACGCGGTCAGGTCGGCCTCGATCACGGAGGCCCAGAGCTCGTCCGTGAACTCTGCGAGCGGCGCGCGGCCGACCTTGCCCGCGTTGTTGATCAGGATGTCGAGCCGGCCGTGCCGGGCCGCGATCGAAGCCACGGCCGCGACCGCCGCGCCGCCGTCGGTCACGTCGAACGGCGCGGTCGATACGGCGAGTCCCGAGGCCGCGAGTTCCTGCCTGGCGGCATCGAGGGTGCGCGCGTCGCGCCCGTTGAGCACGACATGGGCGCCGGCCCGCGCCAGCCCCTCGGCCATGGCGCGGCCCAGCCCGCGCGAGGCGCCGGTGACCAGCGCGACCCTGCCGTCGAGCCGGAACGCCGCGTCCATGACCCTCCCTCGGTTCGCGGCCGGCACCCTAGCACGGGCCAGGCCGGCGTTCGACCCGCTCTATGAGGTGCTCGACGGGGCGCAACGGCGTAGGATCGATCGGATGATGGATCGTGGGCACTCGGCATGACCACAACCAAGGACTCCCCGGGCGTCGTTCCGCCGCCGCTGATCGTGCTGGGCCTGATCATTGCCGGGCTCGCGCTCGACTGGGCGTGGCCGGCGCCGGTGTTCGATGGCAGGGCCCAGGCGATCCTGGGCGGGGCGCTGTTCGCTGCCGGGCTCGGGCTCGTGTTGCCGTGCGTCCGGCTGTTCCGCCGGGCCGGCACCAACGTGCCGACCTACCAGCCGACCACGGCGTTGGTCACCGAGGGGCCGTACCGGTTCAGCCGCAACCCGATCTACCTCGGGCTCGCGCTCGGCTACGCCGGCATCGCGGTCATGATCGACAGCGCGTGGCTGATCGTCCTCGTCGTGGCGCTCGTCGCCATCCTCGACCTCGCCGTGATCCGGCGCGAGGAAGCGTACCTGGCGGCCAAGTTCCCCGACGCCTACCGGAGTTACCAGGGGCGCGTGCGCCGCTGGCTGTGACACGGGCGCCTCGGGTGGCGGCTACGCGCCCTCGACGATAACGACGTCGCCGTCGGCGTTCGCCGTACGCAGCGGCAGGATCGCCTGGTACTCCGGCGAGGCGTACCAGGTCTCGGCCTGGGCGACCGAGGGAAATTCGATCACCACCAGGCGCGGGTTCGTCCAGGCGCCTTCCTTGACGTTCGCCCGGCCGCCGCGCACCAGAAACCGGCCACCGTGCGCCGCGATCGTCGCCGAGACCTTGGCACGATAACCTTCGTACGCGACCGGATCGCGCACGTCGATCCGCGCGATGACATAGCCTTTCACGATCCCCCCGTTCAGCCGGCGTAATAGGGTTCGGGCAGGCCGCGCACGCCGGGCTGGCACGCGAACAGGCTGCCTGCCTGCGGCTGGCCGGGCGCCGTCGTCAAGACCCGGATCGAGGTGATGTAGAGCACGTCGAGATTTGTCCCGCCGAACGCCACCATCGACGGCTTCTCGACCGGGACCTTGATGGCCTGGATCACGCGGCCGTCGGGGGCGTAGCGCACCACCTGCCAGCCGTAGACGTTGGCGGACCAGTAACAGCCTTCCTCGTCGACGCACGCGCCATCGGGGCGGCCCGGCAGGTCACGGGTCGTGGCGAATACCCGCCGGTTGGCGATGGCGCCGGTCGCCACGTCGAAGTCGAACGCCCAGATCGTCTGGACGTTGGGGTTGGTGTCGGCGAAGTACATCGTGCGGCCGTCGGGGCTGAAGGCGAGCCCGTTGGACGTGCCGATGCCCTCGATCATCCGGGTCACCCGGCGGTCGACGTCGAGGCGGTAGAGCGCGCCCTCGCGCAACGCCGGGTCCTGCGGGTCGCGCATGGTGCCGGCCCAGAACCGCCCCGCCGGATCGCAGCGCCCGTCGTTGAAGCGGTTGAGCGGCTTATGGGACTCGGGATCGGCGATCGGATCGAGCCGTTCGGTCGCCGGATCGTAGAGGTGGAAGCCGGAGCGCAGCGCGACCACCAGGCCGCCGGCCCGGCGCAGCGCGAACGAGCCGATCTGGTCCGCGATCCGGAACACCTCGTTGCGTCCGGTCGCCGGGTCGAACCGGTTGATCGTGCGCCCATCGAGATCGGCCCAGTAGAGCCGGCCTTCGCCGGCGCACCACACCGGGCACTCGCCGAGCTCCGCGCGCGCGTCGAGCACGCAGGCGACATCGATCATCCCGCTTCCCCGCTACGGCCCGCCCCGGGCCCGTGCGAAAACCGTAACGAGATTCGGGTCTTGATGCACGGCCGAGAATAGGAGACCCTTCGGTTGCCTAAGATCACGAACGGCTCATCTCAACGCTCGACCAGGGGGGATTCATGAGTAAGAACATGTATGTGTTGGGCGCCGCGTCGGCCATCGTCGCCGCGCTCGCCGCGACCCCGGCATTCGCCGACGCGATGGACGATCTCGTTGCCGCCGCGAAGGCGGAGGGCGAGCTCTCGGTCATCGCCCTGCCCAGGGACTGGTGCGATTACGGCTCCATGATCGACGACTTCAAGGCGAAGTACGGACTGACCGTCAACGAACTCAACCCCGACGCGGGATCGGGCGACGAGATCGAGGCGATCAAGGCGAACAAGGGCAACATGGGGCCGCAGGCCCCCGACGTGATCGACGTCGGCCTGTCGTTCGGCCCGTCGGCGAAGGCCGAGGGGCTGATCCAGCCCTACAAGGTGGCGACCTGGGACAGCATCCCCGCCGAACAGAAGGATGCGGAAGGGTTCTGGTACGGCAACTACTACGGCGTTCTCGCGTTCGAGGTGAACGCCGACATGGTCACCAAGTTGCCCGAGGACTGGCCGGATCTGTTGTCCGAGGACTACCGCAACTCGGTCGCCATCAGCGGCGATCCCAGGACGTCGAACTCGGCGATCATGAGCGTCTACGCCGCCGGGCTTTCGGCTGCCGGCGGGGATCCCGACGCGGCGGCCGACGCCGGCCTCAAGTTCTTCGCTGAGCTCAACACGAGCGGCAACTTCGTGCCGGTCGGCGGCTCCGCGGCGACGCTGGCCCAGGGCTCGACCCCGATCATCGTCCGCTGGGATTACTTGGCGCTCGCCGACCGCGACACGCTGGCGGGCAATCCCAACGTCGCGATCATCGTGCCCAAGACCGGCGTCATCGCCGGGGTCTACGTGATGGCGATCAGCGCCTTCGCGCCGCATCCCAACGCCGCCAAGCTGTGGATGGAGTTCGTCTATTCGGACGAAGGCCAGAACATCTACCTGAACGGCTATTGCCACCCGATCCGGTTCCTGGACCTGGTCGCGAGCGGCAAGGTCTCGGAGGAAACGCTGGCCAAGCTGCCGCCGGCGGCGGCCTACGAGGCGGCCCTGTTCCCGTCGTTGGAACAGCAGGGCAAGGGGAAGGAGATCATCACCGGTCAGTGGGACACCGTGGTCGGCGCCGAAGTGGAATAGCTCGACCCAGGGCCGCGCCAGGAAGGCGCGGCCCGATTCCCGCCGCGCTCTCCTGACGTCCCGCAAGACTCCCGCGATGGCCCGGCCCGCAGGCCTCAGGACGGCCGCCCTCGGCCTCGTCCCGGCATCCGTGCCCTGGGCCTGGCTGGGGGTCGCGCCCTTCTTCGTCTTCGCCCTCCTGTTCCTGATCCTGCCCACCGGGTACCTGGTGATCGGCGCGTTCCAGGACGTCGAGGGCAACTTCACCCTCAGGAACCTCGTCAACCTGCTGGAACCGTCGACCGTCGACGCCTACTGGGTCAGCATCAAGGTCAGCGTGATCTCGGCCCTAGGCGGCGGACTGATCGGTTTCTTCATCGCGTACGCCGTCGTGATGGGCGGCCTGCCCGACTGGCTGCGCCCGACGGTGATGACGTTCTGCGGCGTGGCCTCGAACTTCGCCGGGCTGCCGCTCGCCTTCGCCTTCCTGGCCACGCTGGGGCGCAACGGCCTGATCACCATTCTGCTGGTCCGCTTCTTCGACGTGAAGCTCTACGCGACGGGGTTCAACCTGTTGAGCTTCTGGGGCCTCGCCCTGACGTACATGTATTTCCAGATCCCGCTCATGGTCCTCATCCTCGCGCCGGCCCTCGACGGCTTGCGCAAGGAGTGGCGCGAGGCGTCGGAGAACCTCGGGGCCACGGCCTGGCAGTACTGGCGCCACGTCGCGCTGCCCATCCTGTGGCCCAGCCTGCTCGGCACCACGGTGCTGCTGTTCGCCAACGCCTTCGGCGCGGTGGCGACGGCCTACGGCCTGACCGGCGGATCGATCAACCTCGTCACCATCCTGCTCTATGCCCAGATTCGCGGCGACGTGCTGCACGACCAGAACCTCGGCTACGCGCTCGCGCTGGGGATGATCGTGATCACCGGCCTCTCGAACGCCGCCTACGTCTACTTGCGGGCGCGCAGCGAACGGTGGCTGGGATGAAGCGGAACCGCTTCGGGGCCTGGCTCGCGGTGTTCCTGGGCGCCGCGTACTTCCTGCTGCCCTTGATCGGCACCTTCGAGTTCTCGCTGCGCATCCGGCGCGAAGGCTACACCTTCGACGCTTACGAAATCGTCCTGGCCGACCCGCGCTTTCAGGCGACATTCCTGTATTCGACCGTGCTTTCGTTCGCGACGATCATCGTCGGCTCCCTGATCGTCGTGCCCACCGCCTACTTCGTTCAGCTTCGCCTGCGCCGGCTGCGCCAGGTCGTCGAGTTCCTGACCCTCATGCCCCTGGTCATCCCGGCCATCGTGCTGGTCTTCGGCTACCTGCGCATCTACAACAGCTCGTCGCTGCTGCCGTTCACGTCGAACCAGTTCACGACCGATCTCTTGCTGATGTTCGGCTATGTCACGCTGGCACTGCCCTACATGTACCGTTCGGTCGACACCGGAATGCAGGCGATCGACGTGCGCACGCTGTCCGAGGCGGCGGAGAACCTGGGCGCCGGGCCGCTGACGATCCTGTGGCGGGTGATCCTGCCGAACGTGCGCGCCGCCGTGCTGAGCGGCGCCTTCCTGACCTTCGCCATCGTGATCGGCGAGTTCGTCCTGGCGAGCCTGCTGGACCGCCCGGCGTTCGGCCCCTACCTGCAACTGGTCGGCGCCGCCCGCGCCTACGAACCCTCGGCGCTGGCCATCATCGCCTTCATCGTGACCTGGGCCTGCATGGGCCTGATCCAGGTGGTCGGGCGCCAGTCGCGCGGCATCGTGACGGGTGGGCGCTGATGGCGGAGTCCGGGATGGCCTTCCTGCGCCTGACCCACCTGCAGAAGCACTTCGGCGGCAACCACGTGGTCCGCGACTTCGTGCTCGACGTGGCGCAGGGCGAATTCGTGTCGTTCCTCGGCCCCAGCGGCTGCGGCAAGACGACGACGCTGCGCATGATCGCCGGGTTCGAGGTTCCCGGCGAAGGGACGATCCACATCGACGGCCGGGACGTCACCCGGCTGCGCCCCAACCAGCGCGATGTCGGCATGGTGTTCCAATCCTACGCGCTGTTCCCGAACATGACGGTGGCCGACAACGTCGCGTTCGGGCTCAAGGTCGCCAAGCGCCCGGCCCCCGAGATCCGCCAGCGGGTCGAGGAGATGCTGAGCCTGGTCAAGCTGCCCCAGCTCGCCAACCGCTTTCCCCACCAGCTTTCGGGCGGCCAGCAGCAGCGGGTCGCGCTCGCCCGGGCGCTGTCGATCAAGCCGCAGGTGCTGCTGCTCGACGAGCCGCTGTCGGCGCTGGACGCGAAGATCCGCGTGTCGCTGCGCGAGGAAATCCGGGCCCTGCAGCGCAAGCTGGGCATCACGACCATCTATGTGACCCACGACCAGGAAGAAGCCCTGTCGATGTCGGACCGGATCGTGGTCATGAACGAAGGGCAGATCGAGCAGGTCGGCACGCCGTTCGAGATCTACAACTTCCCGCGCACCGGGTTCGTCGCCTCGTTCGTCGGCACGCTCAACATCTTGCACGGCAAGGTGATCGATCCCGCGGCGGGCCGGATCGCCATCGACGACCAGGAGATCGTCGCGGGGCACGCGATCGCGGACGCCAAGGCCGGCGATATGCGGTCGCTGGCGATCCGCCCCGAGGTCGTCGCCCTGGGGGCCGATCGTCGCAACCAGATGCGGGGAACCATCGAGCACGTGAATTTCCTGGGATCGGTGGTGCGCATCCGCGTCCGCTTCAGGGACAACTCCCTGCTGCTCGACGCGTTCAACCACCCCAGCGTCGCGCCGCCCGAGCCGGGGCAGTCGGTCGTGGTCGGATTCGCGCCCGAGAACGTCCTGGTGCTCGAAGGCACCGAGGGCGGCTGAATCGGCCAGCCGGCTGACCTGGCGCCACCGCTGGGTTAAGGTTCGTCCGTTCCAGACGGAGGCGAACGCCATGGCGCGCAAGAGAGTCGTGCTGACCGGAGCGGCGGGCACCATCTCATCGCAGATCCTGCCCGAATTCCGCGCCCGCTACGACCTGGTGCTGCTCGACCGCACGCGCCAGGGCAAGACGGGGACCATGAACGACATCGTGCTGGCGGACCTCGCCGATCCGGACCTCGACCGCATCCGCGCGCACTTCAAGGGCGCCGACGCGATCGTCCACAACGCCTGGGCCATCGACCCAGCGCACCCCTCCGACATGGGCGGCCAGTGGCTGCCGGCAAACCGCAACCCGGCGCTGCCCATGAGCCTGGACGGCTTCGCGGTCGAACGGACCAACATCGACATGGTGTACCACGTGCTGCGCCTGGCGGTGGAGGAGGCGATCCCGCGCGTCGTGATCGCCAGCTCGAACCACGCCGCCGACTGGTACGAGACCAAGTTGCACGCGAGCGGCATGCACGCGGTGGGCCCCGAGACCTATCCCTTGTCCGACAACTTCTACGGCTGGGCCAAGGCGGCCTACGAGCTGCTCGGCCACGTGTTCGCGTGCGGCACCTTCGGCCGGCCGGTCGAAACCGTGTTCATCCGCATCGGCGCGCCGCGCCAAATCCGCATCGAGCGCGACGACGCAGTCGGCTACCGGCGCGACCTCGGCGCCTACGTCAGTCCGCGCGACCTGGCGCAGCTCTACGTCAAGGCGATCGACGCACCGGACATCCGCAACGCCGACGGCGTGCCGTGGCTGGTGGTCTACGGCCGGTCGGGCAACGCGCGCGGGTTCTGGAGCCTCGAAACCGCCCGGAACGTGCTGGGCTACGTGCCCCAGGACGATTCCGAGGTCGCGTTCGCCGACGACGTGCGCCGGCTGGTGATCGATCCCGCGCGCCAAGCCGCGCCGTGAACCTGCCGCGCCTGATGGGCTACGCCGATCGGATCAGCGTCCGGCCCGGCGAGACCATCCGATTCAAGGTCAGCGCCGACGGCATCGCGCGCTACCAGGCCGATATCGTGCGGCTCGTTTGCGCGGCTGATGCTCCCGGCGGCCCGGGATTCGACGAGCGGCCGGTCGAAAGTCCGGTCTCGGGCGAATACCCGGGGCGCGTCCAGCCGATCCATGCCGGGTCCTACGTGCGCGTGCCGGCGACCGAGCGCACCCAGCGCATGGCCAGCTTCACCGCCCAGGCGTTCGTCTGGCCGACGCTCCCGGGCCACGGCACCCAGGCCATCCTCGGCACCTGGAGCCAGGGGCTGGGCGCCGGCTTCGCCCTGGTCGTCGAGGAGGACGGCACGTTCGCGCTGCGCCTCGGCACCGCGGGCGGCGCGCTGCTGAACGTTTCGACCGGGCATAGGCTCGCCGCCCGGGCGTGGACCTTCGTCGCCGCGACCTACGACGCGGCGTCCCGCCAGGCCGTGCTGGTCCAGGACCCGCTCGACCCGGCGACCCGACCGGCGCGCCCCATCGTGGTCGGCGCCAAGCTCGACGGCGCGCGCGCCGACGGCGGGCGCGACCTGCTGATCGCGGCGTGGAACGCGAGCCAGCGGCCGGGCCAGGCGCCGACCGGCGCCCACTTCAACGGCCGCGTCGAGGCGCCGAGGCTGGCGGACCGCGCGCTCGAGCTCGACGCCATCGAGGCGCTCGGCAAGCCGATCCCGCCGCTCGGGCTCGGCCAGGCGCTGCTCGGCTGCTGGGACTTCGCCCGCGACATCGGCTCGACCCGCGTCGTCGACGTGGGTCCCGGCGGGTGGCACGGCGCCACCGTCAACCTGCCGACGCGCGCGGTGCGCGGGCATCGCTGGACCGGCGCCGAGATGAACTGGCGCTACGCCCCCGAGCAGTACGCGGCGATCCACTTCCACGACGACGATCTCTACGACTGCGGCTGGGACGACGACATTGTCTTCACCGTGCCGGCGGACCTGCCGAGCGGCTGCTACGCGGCGCGGCTAGTCGCCGACGACGCCGAGGAGCGGATTCCGTTCATCGTCCGCCCGCCCGCCGGCCGGGCGAGCGCGCCCGTCCTGTTCGTCATGCCGACCGCGACCCACATGGCCTACGCCAACGGCACCAAGGCGCTCGACGACGAGGCCACCGAGGTCGCCAAGGGCGGCTTTACGGTCGTCGAAGCGCGCGAGGCGGCGCTCGCCGTGCCCGCGCTCGGCGGCTCGCTTTACGACCACCACCGCGACGGCAGCGGCGTGCACCACGCCTCACGGATGCGGCCCATGCTCGATGCCCGGCCCAGGACCGGGTTGTGGACCTTCGACGCCGACACCTTGATCCCGGCCTGGCTCGCCGCCATCGGCCAGCCGGCGGACATGGCGACCGACGAGGACCTGGACGCCGAGGGCGCGGCCCTGCTCGCGCCCTACCGGGTCGTGCTGACCGGCCGGCAACCCGAGTACGTCTCGACCCGCATGAGGCAGGGCTATGACGACTACCTCGGCCGCGGCGGGCGCCTGATGTACCTGGGCGGCAACGGCTTCTACTGGCGCATCGCCTTCCACCCGGAGCTGCCGGGGGTGATCGAGGTGCGCCGGCCCGAGGGCGGGGTGCGCGCCTGGTCGAGCGCCCCGGGCGAGGGCTACCACGCCTTCAGCGGCGAGCCCGGCGGGCTGTGGCGCCGGCTCGGGCGGCCCCCGAACACGCTGGTCGGCGTCGGGTTCACCGCACAAGGCTTCGATGGCTCGCGCCCCTACCGGCGGCTTCCGGGCGCCGACGACCCGCGGGCCGCGTTCGCGTTCGCCGGCGTGGCGGGTCCCGAGATCGGCGCCCACGGCCTGCTCGGCAACGGCGCGGCCGGGGTCGAGATCGACCGCTTCGACCTGGCGCTGGGCTCGCCGCGGCACGCGCTCGTTCTGGCCCGGGCCGACGGCTTCTCAGCCAACTGGCGCCGGGTGACCGAGGAGTTCCTGACGCTCCACCCGATGATCGACGGCGCCTCGAACGACCTGGTGCGGGCCGACCTGGTGTTCTTCGAAACCCCGGCGGGGGGCGCCGTGTTCGCGGTCGGCTCGATCGCCTGGACGGCGGCGCTGGCCACCGACGGTTACGCCAACGACGTGGCGCGCGTCACGGCCAACGTGCTGCGACGATTCCTCGACGCGCAACCGTTCGCCATGCCCGACCCCGACGCGGTGCCGATCACCGACCCGGATAGCGCGACCGTCGGCGCCGCCGACGTGGCGGAGGGCCTGCGCCGGCGCCCCTGAACGGGGCGCGAGCCGCTTGGCGCGCGGGGCGAAGGGCTGGTATCCAGGCTTCGGGGATCGGGGGAGGAGTCCATGGCCCGTGGCGACGACATCCGGCGGCGGCTGGCCGCCGGCGAACGCCTGACCGCGTGCTGGCTGACGCTCGGCAGCCCGATCGCCGCCGAGATCGTGGCGCTCGCCGGGTTCGACGCCCTGGTCATCGACCAGGAGCACGGGCCGGGCGACCCCTACAACGCGATCCTTCTGATGCAGGCGGCCGGGGCGGCGGGCGTGCCGTGCCTCATGCGCGTCGCCTCGGCCGATCCCAACCTGATCAAGCGCGCGCTCGACACCGGCATCGACGGGCTCATGGTGCCCATGGTCGAGACCGCCGAGCAGGCGCGCGCCGTCGTGGCCGCGTGCCGGTTCCCGCCCGAAGGGATACGGGGAATCGCGCCGGGCAGCGTGCGCGCGGCGCGCTACGGTTACGACCGGGCCGGGTTCGTCGCCGCCCGCGGGCGCGACGTGTTCGTCATCTGCCAGGTCGAGACCAAGGCGACGGTCGGGCGCATCGCCGCGATCGCCGGCGTCGACGGCGTCGACATGCTGTTCATCGGCCGCAACGACCTGGCCTCGAGCATCGGGCTCGTCGCCGATCCCGGCCAGGCCGAGGCCCGGGCCCTGCTCGCCGAAGCCGAGGCCGGCATCAAGGCCGCCGGCAAGCCGCTCGGCGGCGTCACCGCGCCGGGCGATGACGCGCGCGCGCTTCATGGGCGCGGCTACGGGCTGGCCATCGCGGGCAGCGACCACACGCTGCTGCGCGACGCGGCGGTGGCGACGCTCAAGGCCGCGCGGGGATGACGGCGTGCTGGCCGGCTTGCTAGGCGCCGCCGGTTGCGCCGCCTGGCTCACCCTGCTGGGCTGGCGCGGCGGCTTCTGGCGCGAACGCCCGTTCGAGGCGCCGCCGCTCGGGGCCGCGCCGGAGGTCGTCGCCGTGGTGCCGGCGCGCGACGAGGCCGATGTCATCGGCCGGGTTGTGGCCGCGCTCGCGGCGCAGGACTATCCCGGCCGGTTCCACGTGATCGTGGTCGACGACGGTTCGAGCGACGGCACCGCCACGGCCGCGGCCGGGCCCGGGCGGACCGTGGTTAGGGCTCGGACACGGCCCCGGGGCTGGGCCGGCAAACCCTGGGCCATGGCCGAGGGCCTCGCCGCGGCCCGTCATGCCGCGCCCGACGCCCGTTACGTATGGCTGACAGATGCCGACGTCGTGCACGGACCCGACGTGCTCGCCGGGCTCGTGGCGCGCGCCGAGGAGGGCTACGACCTGGTGTCCTTGATGGCCCGGCTTGGCGGAACCACGGTCGTCGAGCGCCTGTTGATGCCGGCCTACGTGTTCTTCTTCCAGATGCTCTATCCCTTCGCCTGGGTGCGCGATCCCGGCCGGGCCACGGCCGCCGCGGCCGGCGGCTGCATGCTGGTGCGCCGGACCGCGCTCGAACGGATCGGCGGCATGGCGGCGATCGCCGACGCGGTGATCGACGACTGCGCGCTGGCGCGGGCGATCAAGCCGGGCGGTCCGATCTGGCTCGGGCTCGCTGACGCTTCGACCAGCCTGCGCGGTTATCCGGGCGCCGCCGACGTGTGGCGGCTGATCGCGCGCAGCGCCTACAGCGAGCTCGGGTATTCCCCGGTCCGGCTCGCGCTCGCCGTCCTTGGCATGGCGGTCGTCTATCTCGCCCCGCCGGCGCTGGCGGTCGCGGCGGACGGTTGGGCGCGGGTCTTCGGCGCCGCCGCATGGGCGTCGATGGTCGTGGCCTATGCGCCGACGCTGGCACGGCTGGGCGTCGCGCTGTCGTTCGCGCTCGCGTTGCCTGTCGTTGCCCTGTTCTACGTGGCGGCGACGATCGACTCGGCCCGGCGGTTCGCCGTGGGCCGGGGCGGCGCGTGGAAGGGGCGCTACCAGGCGCACCCCGGGTCGTGACCACGCAGGACGACGCGGCGCGCGCGCTGGCCGGCCGGACCGGCAGCTCGTTCTACGCCGCCATGCGCCTGCTGCCGGCGTCCCGGCGCGACGCGATCTACGCCATCTACGACTTCTGCCGCGCCGTCGACGACATCGCCGACGGACCGCTGCCCGCCCAGGCCAAGCGCGAGGGCCTGGAACGCTGGCGCGCGGACATCGCGCGGCTGTTCGACGAGCGGGCCCGCGAAAGCCAGGGCGACCAGCCGATCGTTCGGGCGTTGGCCGCCGCGGTAAGGGGCTACGGGCTGGAGCGCGCCGATCTGCTGGCCGTGATCGACGGCGTGGCGATGGACGCGGAGGGGACTATGCGGGCGCCCTCGCGCGCGAGCCTCGATCGCTACATCGACGGCGTCGCCTGCGCCGTGGGCCGGCTCGCGGTCCGGGTGTTCGGCTGCCCGCGGGCCGAGGGCCTGGCGCTCGCCGCCGCGCTGGGGCGGGCGTTGCAGCTCACCAACATCCTGCGCGACCTCGACCAGGACGCCAAGGAAGGCCGGCTCTACCTGCCGCGCGACCTGCTCGAGGCCCACGGCATCGGCCTCGATGACCCCGAAACCGTACTGCGCCACCCAGCCCTGCCTGCCGCGTGCGCCGCGCTGGCCGCCGAGGCGCGGGACGCGTTCGCCGCGGCCGACGCGACGCTACACCGCTGCCCGCGGCGCCAGGTCCGCCCTGCCGCGCTCATGGCCGCCGTTTATCGCCATCTGCTCGCCCGCCTCGAGGCGCGCGGCTGGACCGAGCTGGACCGGCCCGTGCGGGTCCCGCGCGTGGTCAAGGCGTGGCTTGCCATCCGTCATGGAATATTCTAGCTCTGTCTTGAGTCTGAAACGTGGCTGTCGCATCCTGCGGATTCGACGGTATTCTGGCATCTTAACCGGCGGAACATCCAAAGACGCGCGACGACCATGGGCGGATTCTTGAATCATGGCCGCACGGCGGAACGTGCGCCAGTACTGGAAGCGGAGCCCTGGGCCGACGCCACGTCGCGCGCGGCCGAGGCCTTGCTCGGGCGCGTTCGACGTGACGGCCACTGGGCGTTCGAGCTCGAAGCCGACGCGACGATCCCCGCCGAGTACATCCTGCTGCGCCATTACCTGGGCGAGACCGAGCCGGCGCTCGAAGCGCGCATTGGCCGCTACCTGCGTTCGATCCAGGCCGCCGGGGACGGCTGGCCGCTGTACCACGGCGGCGACTTCAACGTCAGCGCGAGCGTCAAGGCGTACTTCGCCCTCAAGGTGATCGGCGACGCGGTGGACGCGCCGCACATGACGCGCGCGCGCCGGGCGATCCTCGATCACGGCGGCGCCGCCGGGTGCAACGTGTTCACGCGCATCCAGCTCGCGCTGTTCGGCCAGATCCCATGGCGCGCGGTGCCGGCCATGCCGGTCGAGATCATGCTGCTGCCGCGCTGGTTCCCGTTCCACCTCGACAAGGTGTCCTACTGGTCGCGGGTGGTGCTGGTGCCGTTGCTCGTGCTGCTCGCGCAGCGTCCCTCGGCGCGCAATCCGAAGGGCGTGAACATACAGGAGCTGTTCGTCCGCCCGCCGGAGCACGAGCGGCGCTGGGGCCCGCCGCGGGAGCGGACGCTGTTCGGCATCGGCTTCAAGGCGCTCGATCGGGCGCTGCACGCCGCCGAGCCGCTGTTTCCCCCGGGCGCGCGGGCGCGCGCGATCGACCGGGCCATCGACTTCGTGCTCGAGCGGCTCAACGGCGAGCATGGGCTGGGCGCCATTTACCCGGCCATGGCGTACACGGTGATGATGTTCGACGAGCTCGGCGAACGCATCGATCCCGAGGACCGGATGACCGCGCGGCGCGCGGTCGAACGGCTGGTCGCCCACCGTGCCGACGCCGCCTACTGTCAACCTTGCCTGTCGCCGGTATGGGACACGGCGCTCGCCGCCCACGCCCTGCTCGAGGCCGACGTGGCGCCCGATACGGTGCGCCAGGCGTGCGACTGGCTCGCCGAGCGGCAGATCACCGACGTGATCGGCGATTGGGCCAAGGAACGTGCCGGTTTGGCTCCGGGCGGCTGGGCGTTCCAGTACGCCAACCCGCATTATCCGGACCTCGACGACACGGCGGTCGTCGTCATGGCGCTCGACCGTTGCGACCCCGAGCGCTACGCCGAGGTGATCGCGCGAGGCGCGGCGTGGATCGCCGGGATGCAGTGCCGCAACGGCGGCTGGGCCGCCTTCGACGCCGACAACACGTCCCACTATCTCAACCACATTCCCTTCTCGGACCACGGCGCCCTGCTCGACCCGCCCACGGCCGACGTGACCGCGCGTTGTCTCGGCATGTTGATGCAGCTCGGCTGGCCGCGTGATCACCCCAGGGTACGCGCCGCGCGCGACTACCTCGTCCGCGAGCAGGAACGGAACGGTTCGTGGTACGGCCGCTGGGGCACCAATTACATTTACGGCACGTGGTCGGTGCTGGCCGCCCTCAACGCGACCGGGGTCGAGCCCGAATTGCCCATGGTGCGGCGCGCGGTCGCCTGGCTGGTCGCGCGCCAGCACGCCGACGGCGGCTGGGGCGAGGACGGGCGCTCGTACTTCAACGGCCATGCCCACGGTAACGGCCATGCCCACGGCACGTTCGCCGAAAGCACCCCGTCGCAGACGGCGTGGGCGCTGATGGGCCTGATGGCGGCGGGCGAGGTCGAGCACCCGGCGGTCAAGCGCGGCATCGCGTACCTCGAAAGCACGCAGAAGCCGGACGGCGAATGGGACGAGGACGCATTCACCGCCGTCGGCTTCCCGCGCGTGTTCTACCTGCGCTATCACGGCTACCGCGCCTACTTCCCGCTATGGGCGCTCGCCCGCTACCGCGAGCTCAGCGAGAGCAACTCGGGCCACGTTCGTTACGGCATGTGATCCGCCTCGGCGTCGTCACGGGGCTGGCCGCCGAGGCGCGGCTGGCCACCGACGCCGGGCTCGCCGCGCTCGTCGCCGGCGGCGATCCGCGGCGCGCAGCGACCTGCGCCGAGCAACTCGTCGTCGACGGCGCCGCGGTCCTGGTGAGCTTCGGCCTGGCCGGCGGGCTCGACCCGGCGCTGGCGCCGGGGGCGCTCGTAATCGCCGACGAAATAATCGACGGCGCCCATCGTTGGGCGCCCGACGAGGCGAGGGTCACGCGGCTGCGCGGCGCGATAGCGGGCGCCGTCGGCGGCGCGATCATCGGCGTCGACCGCCCGCTGGCGACAGCGCCGGCCAAGAGGGCGGCGCGGGCGGCGACCGGCGCGGTCGCGGTCGATACCGAAAGCCACGCGGTCGCGCGCATAGCCGTGGCGTCCGGCGTGTCGTTCGTCGCGCTCCGGGCGATCGCCGATCCCGCCGGCATGGACCTGCCACCCCTGGCGCTGGTGGCGATCGGCGCCGACGGCGGGATCGTGTGGCGCCGGGTGGTCGGCTCGCTCTTGGCCCACCCAACTCAGACGGTCACCGTGCTGCGGCTCGGCCTGGCGAGTCGTCGCGCGTTCCGGGCGCTCGGGCGCGCTGCGGCGGCGCTTGCCGACCAGGCGGGCTGACGGCGCTCAGGCCGGCTGGAACAGCTCGATCACGTTGCCCGACGGGTCCTCGACCAAGGTCTGGCGGCCGCCGGGCCCGGTCACGATCGGGTTGCGGAACACGGCGCCGGCCGCGCGCAACTCGGCGACCTTGGCCTCGATGTCGGCGACCTGGAGCACGAAACGGTTCCAGCCGCCGGGTTCGGGCACCCGCCCGTCGGGCATGGGCCGGGCCGCCGAGGCCAGGGGCCCCGCGAGCCACAGCGTCAGGTCGCCCAGGCTGAGGATCGCCATCGCCGGGCCGAACTGCTGCTCGAGCGCGAAGCCCAGCCGGTCGCGGTAGAACGCGACCGCGGCGTCCACGTCATTCACGAGATAACGCACGCTGGCCATGGCGTCGCCTCCTCACGCCTTGAGCCGTTCGCCCTTGGGATCGTGGAGCGGGCGCAGGCTGGCGCGGGCCGGAAACCGCCTGGTCGCCACCTCGATCTCGAACCGGCCCTCGGTCACGACCTCGGGCGTCACGACCCGGCCGTCGTCGCGCACGTAGCCCATGGCGATCGCGCGCCCGAGCGTGTGGCCGTAATTGGCCGAGGTGGTCAGGCCCACCAGCTTGCCGTCACGGAAAATCGGCTCGTTGTGGTAAAGCAGCGGCCCCGGGTCCTCGAGCGCGAACTGGACCAGGCGCTTGGTCACGCCGCGCTCGCGCTGGGCCAGCAGCGCCTCGCGCCCCGTGAACGCCGCGTTCTTGCCGAACGCGCAGGCGAAGCCGAGCCCGGCCTCGAGCGGGGTGTCCTCGGACGTGATGTCGTGGCCCCAGTGCCGGTACGCCTTCTCGATGCGCAAACAGTCCATGGCGTGCATGCCGACAGGGCGGACGCCCAGGTCGGCCCCGGCCTCGAGCACCCGGTCGAGCACGGCGCGGGCGAACTCGGTCGGGATGTAGAGCTCCCAGCCGAGCTCGCCGACGTAGGAGATGCGGATCGCCAGGACCGGCGCGGCGCCGATCTCGATCTCGCGCGCGGCGCCGAACGGGAACGCCCCGTTGGACAGGTCCGCGGCGGTGACGCGGCGCAGCAGCTCGCGGCTCCGCGGTCCCATGACGCCGAGGGTCGCGAAGCCGCTGGTCACGTCGGCTATGGCGACGCGCTCGCCGTCCACGGCGCGGCGCAGCCAGGCCATGTCGTGGGTCGCGCTGGCCGCCGCGGTGACGACCATGAACGCGGTCTCGGAAAGCCGGGTGACGGTCAGGTCGGCCTCGATACCGCCACGCGCGTTGAGCCATTGGGTGTAGACCGCGCGGCCAACGGCGCCGCCCACGTCGTTGGCCGAGACGCGCTGCAGCAGCCGTTCCGCGTCCGGCCCCTCGACGCGGAACTTGGCGAACGATGTCTGGTCGAGCAGCCCAACGGCGGAACGAACCGCGCGGCACTCGGCGGCGGTGCGGTCGAACCAGTTCTGGCGGCCGAAGCTGTAGACGTACTCGGGCCTGGTGCCGGGCTCGCCGTACCAGTTGGGGCGTTCCCACCCGGCGACCTCGCCGAAGCAGGCGCCAAGGCTCGCCCAGCGCTCGTGGAACGGCGAGCGGCGCACGCCGCGCGCGGTGGCGAACTGGCGGTACGGCCAGTGCATGGCGTAGAGCAGCCCGAGCGCCTCGGACACCCGCTCGACCAGGAAGCTCTTGCGGCCCTGGTGCGGCATGACCCGGGCGATGTCCACGTCCCACAGGTCGAAGGGCGCCTGGCCGCCGGCGATCCATTCGGCCAGCGCCATGCCCGCCCCGCCGGCCGACTGGATGCCGATCGAGTTGAACCCGGCGGCGACGTAGAAGCCGCGCAACTCCGGCGCCTCGCCCAGCAGATAGCGCTGGTCCGGCGTGAAGCTCTCGGGCCCGTTGAAGAAGCGGCGGATGCCGGCGCGTTCGAGCGCGGGCACCCGGCGCACCGCGGCCTCGAGGATGGGCGCGAAGTGCTCCATGTCCTCGGGCAGCTCGGTGAAGACGAAGTCCTCGGGAATCCCGGCCATGCCCCACGGTTTCGCCGTGGGCTCGAACGCGCCGAGCAGCAGCTTGCCCGCGTCCTCCTTGTAGTACGCGCACTCGTCCATGACGCGCAGCACCGGCAGGCCGGGGTGCGCGCCCTCGATCGGCTCGGTCACGACGTAGAAATGCTCGCACGCGTGCAACGGCACGGTGACGCCCGCCCACGCCCCGACCTCGCTGGCCCACATGCCGGCGCAGTTGACGACGACGTCCGCCGCGATCGTGCCCTGGTCGGTGGTCACGCCGGCGGCGCGGCCGTCGCGCACCACGATGCCGGTGGCCTTGACGTTCTCGAGGATGCGCGCGCCGCGCTGGCGCGCGCCCTTGGCCAACGCCTGCGTCGTATCGGCCGGGTTGGTCTGCCCGTCCTTGGGGAACCAGATCGCGCCGACCACGTCCTCGACAAGGAGCAGGGGCCAGCGCCGCTTGACCTCGGCCGCGTCGATCGCCTCGGCCGGCACGTCGAAGGCGCGCGCCATGCTCGCCCCGCGCAGCAGCTCCTCCCAGCGCTCGGCGTTGAGCGCGACCGAAATCGAGCCGTTCTGCTTGAACCCGGTGGCCTGGCCGGTTTCCGCTTCGAGCCCCTGGTAGAGCTCGATCGAGTGGCGCGCGAGGCGCGTCAGGTTGGCCGAATAGAGCATGGCGCGCACCAGGCCGGCGGCGTGCCAGGTGGTGCCGCTGGTGAGCTGCTTGCGCTCGAGCAGGACGACGTCGTTCCAGCCGAGCTTGGTCAGGTGGTAGGCGACCGAGCAGCCGATGATGCCGCCGCCGACGATGACGACCTTGGCGCGGGCGGGCAGGTTCATGCGCGGACTCGAGTGCGATGCCGAACGGAGCGCAACCGTACACGATGCCGTGCCCGCCAGCATCGGCCGCGCGGTTCGGTGGCGCCGTCGAACCGGAGCATGCTAGCAGGGCCCCATGACCGGAGAACCTAGGCCCGCGCCGTGGCACGCGCTTGGCGTCGCCGACGTGCTTGGTCGGCTCGACGTCGGGGCGAACGGCCTCGATGACGACGAGGCGGAGCGCCGGCTCGCGCGCGTCGGACCCAACCGGCTACCCGAAGCGCCCAGGGAAGGCTGGGTCTCTAGGCTTCTCCGGCAGTTCGCCAACGTCCTGATCTACGTCCTGCTCGCGGCGGCCGGCGTCTCGCTGGCGCTCGGTCACGTGACCGATGCCCTGGTCATCCTGGCGGTGGTCGTCATCAACGCGATCATCGGCTTCGTCCAGGAGGGCCGGGCCGAACGCTCGCTCGACGCCATCCGAGGACTGCTGGCGCCGAGCGCCACGGTGGTGCGCGGCGGCCGGCGGCGGCGCATCGCGGCCGAAAGCCTGGTGCCCGGCGATCTGGTCGTGCTCGAGCCGGGCGACCGGATCGTGGCCGACGCGCGGCTCGCGCAGGCCCGCGACCTGGCGGTGGACGAGGCGGCGCTGACCGGCGAATCGCTGCCCGTCGCCAAGGCCGTGGACCCGGTCGCCCCCGAGGCCGGCTTGGCCGATCGCGCCGCCATGGTCTACGCCGGCACCCTGGTCGCCGCGGGCCACGGCCGGGGGTTCGTCGTGGCGACCGGACCGGCGACCGAGATCGGCCGCATCGGCACGCTGGTGGCGACGGTCGAACCCATGACGACGCCGCTGCTGCGCCGGCTCGCGCGGTTCGGCCAATGGCTTACCGCCGCGATCCTCGGCCTTTCCGCCGTGACCTTCGCCGTCGGCGTGCTCGGCCACGGCGAGGACGCCGTCGCCATGTTCATGGCCGCGGTCGGCATAGCGGTCGCGGCGATACCCGAAGGGCTGCCGGCGATCCTGACCATCACGCTCGCGATCGGGGTCGAGCGCATGGCCCGGCGCAAGGCGATCGTGCGGCGGTTGCCCGCGGTCGAGGCGCTCGGCTCGGTCACCGTCGTGTGCACCGACAAGACCGGCACGCTGACGCTGAACGAGATGGCGGTCGAGGCCGTGGTCGTGGACGGCCGGCGGCTCGCCGTCGAAGGCGTCGGTTACGCGCCCGCGGGCCGGGTGGAAACTGCTCCCGGATCGCACGCCCTGGTCGAATCCCTGGCCCGCGCGGCGCTGCTGTGCAACGACGCCGAGGTGCACGAGAAGGACGGGCATTGGGTGGCCGCCGGCGACCCGACCGAAGCCGCGCTGGTCGCGCTCGGCGGCAAGATCGGGCTGGATGCGAAGGCGGAACGCGAAGCGTGGCCGCGCGTCGATGCGCAGCCCTTCGCGGCGGAAACCCGCTTCATGGCGACGCTCAACCGTCGCGCCGACGGTGGCGGGCTGGTTTCGGTCAAGGGTGCACCGGAACGGGTGTTCGACCTCGTCGCCGGCGTGGCCACGGCCGACGGCCGCCGCCCGCTCGACCGGGACGCCTGGCATCGCTCGGCCGCCGCGCTCGCCGCCGAAGGGCATAGGGTGCTGGCCGTGGCCAGCGCCGAGGCGTTGCCCGGAATCGACCGGCTCGAGGCGCGCGCGCTGGCCGGCCTGACGTTGCTCGGCCTGGTCGGCATCAGCGATCCGCCGCGCGAGGAGGCGCGAGCGGCGATCGCGCGCTGCCGGGCCGCCGGCATCCGGGTCAAGATGGTGACCGGCGACCATCCGGAAACCGCCGGGGCCATCGCCCGCGCCCTCGGGCTCGACATGACCGGCGGAGTCATCGCCGGTGGCGAGCTCGCCGGCCTCGACGACGCCGCGTTCGCCGAGCGGGTCCAGGCGTCGGACGTGCTCGCCCGGACCAGCCCGGAGCAGAAGCTGCGGCTCGTCCGGTCACTCCAGGCGCGGGGCGAGCTCGTGGCGATGACCGGCGACGGCGTCAACGACGCGCCGGCGCTCAAGCAGGCGGACGTAGGCGTCGCCATGGGCGTCAAGGGCACCGAGGCCGCCAAGGAAGCGGCGCAGATCGTGCTCGCCGACGACAACTTCGTCGCGATCGCCGACGCGGTCGAACAGGGGCGCGCGATCTACGACAACGTCAAGAAGGCGATCCTCTACATCCTGCCGACCAGCTTCGCCGAGGCGCTGACCGTGGTGGTCGCCGTCGCGCTCGGCGTCGCGCTGCCGATCACGCCGGTGCAGATCCTGTGGGTCAACCTGGTCACTGAGGTCACGCTCAGCCTCGCGCTCGTCTTCGAGCGCGCCGAGTCCGACGTCATGGCGCGCCCGCCGCGCCCGCCCGGCGAACCGTTGATGTCCGGTACGCTCGCCTGGCGCACGATCCTGGTGACGGCGTTGTTCCTGGCCGGTGCGTTCGGGCTGTTCGTCTGGCAGCTCGGACGCGGCGGCGATCTGGCCACCGCCCGTACCGTCGCGGTCAACGCGGTCGTCGTGTTCGAGGTCTTCTACCTGTTCAGCGCGCGTTCCTTCGTGGCCTCGGCCATAACGCCCGCAGGCTGGACCGGGGCGCGTCCGGCGCTCGTGGCCTCGGCGATCGTGCTCACGTTGCAGCTCGCGCTCACCTACCTGCCGGCGGCGCACGCGGCGTTCGATACCCGGCCAATCGACGGCGTGGCGTGGGCCGCGATCGTGGCCGCGGGCGCCGCCGTCTTTGCCGTCGTCGAATTCGAGAAGGCGATCCAGCGCGGGCGCGCTCAGATCAGGCGGGCGTGATGAACGGCGGCGTGCACGCGCGCACCCGCGACGAGTCCCAGCGCGGCGCACGACCGCCGCGTCACCAAGGCGAGCAGCGTGAAACCGCCGCAGTCGAGCGGCAGGGCGACGTGGGGCGCCTCGCCCTCGGGCACGCGCGGCACCGTGGCCTCGGTCTCGAACAGCGCGCTGGTCGCGCCCTGGGGCGCGAGCGCGACGCTCACGTCGCGCGCGGCGACGTAGAGCCGGGGCCGGGCGCCCGGAGCCGGGCCGCCCGGCACCACCAGCCGCTGGCCTCCGGCGAGCGTCACCTGGATTCCCTCGGCCGACTCGGTCCACGCCGCGAGCTCGAGCGCGACCGCGAGCGAGCCGAGGCCGCCGAGTTCGGCCGCGTCGGCAAGGGCCTCGGTCACCCCGCCCTGGGCGCGAACCCGGCCGCCGTCGAGCACCAGAACCGTGTCGGCAAGCCGCACCGCGTCCTCGACGTCGTGGGTGACGAGCAGCACCGGGATGGCGAGCTCGCGATGCAGGCGTTCGAGGAACGGCAGGATCTCACCCTTGCGCCGGGCATCCACCGAGGCCAGCGGCTCGTCGAGCAGGAGCAGATCGGGTGCGGCCAGGAGCGCGCGGCCGATGGCGACGCGCTGAGCCTCGCCGCCCGACAGCGCCGAGGGGCGCCGGGGCAGCAGGTGGCCGAGGTCGAGCAGCGCGACCGCCTCGTCGAGCGCGAGCCGGCGGCGCTTCGCCGCCACCCGGCGAAAGCCGTAGAGCAGGTTGTCGCGCACCGACATGTGGCGGAACAGGCGCGCGTCCTGGAACACCAGCCCGACCGGGCGGCGGTGCGCCGGCACGAACGTGCGTGCGTCCTGCCACACCCGGCCATCGACCGTGAGCGTGCCGTCAGCCCGCTCGAGCCCGGCGATCAGGCGCAGCAGCGTGGTCTTGCCGGCGCCGGACGGGCCGAACAGCACGGTGATGCCCGCGGGCGGCAGGCTCGCCGCCGCGTCGAGCGTGAAATCCGCGCGCGCGTAGCGGAAGCGGAAATCGACCCCGGTCATATCCGGAGCCAGCGCCGGTTGACGGCGTAGACCAGGACGAGCACGCCGAACGAGATCGCCAGCAGCAGCGCCGACATGCCGTGGGCGTAGCCGTACTCGAGCGATTCCACATGGTCGTAGATGGCGATGGACACCACCCGGGTGGTGCCCGGGATGTTGCCGCCGACCATGAGCACGACGCCGAACTCGCCCAGCGTGTGGGCGAAGCCCATGACCGCGGCGGTGACGAAGCCGCGCAGCGCGAGCGGCGCGGCCACGGTGGCGAAGCGGTCCCAAGGTCCGGCGCTGAGCACGGCGGCGGCCTCGAGCGGCCCTTCGCCGACCGCCTCGAACGCGTTCTGCAGCGGCTGCACGACGAAGGGCAGGGAATAGACCACCGAGGCGACGACAAGGCCGGCGAAGGTGAAGGTCAGCGGCTGGCCGGCGAGCCCGAGCCAGGCCGCGCCGAGCGGGCCGTTGGGCCCGAGCAGGATCAACAGGTAGAAGCCGATGACCGTGGGCGGCAGCACCAGGGGCAGGGCGACGACCGCCTCGAAGATCGCCTTGCCGCGCACGCGGGTGCGCGCGAGCCACCAGGCGAGCGGTGTGCCCACCGCCAGCAGGGCGACGACCGTGACCAGGGCGAGCTTGAGCGTCAGCCACAAGGGCTCGAGCTCGCCCGACAGCGCTGCCTCGACCGACACGTTGCCTCCGTCCCGTACGGCGGCCGATCTTAGCCCGGGCGTCGCCTACGGTGTCGTGCCGTAACCGAAGGCGCGGATCGTCGCCTGGGCCTCGGCGCCCTTCAGGAAGTCGAGAAAGGCCAGGGCCGCGGCGTTGTCCGCGCCGTGCGCCAGCAGCACGGCCTGCTGCTCGATCGGCGCGTGGAGCTCGGGGTCCACATCCCAGCGGCAGCCCGGCCCGGCCGGGTCCGCGATGACCTGGGACAACGCGACGAACCCGGCCTCGGCGTTGGCGGTGGCGATGAAGGCGTAGGTCTGGCCCACGTCCTGGCCCTGGACGATGCGCGCCTCGACCTGGTCCCACAGGCCGAGTGCCTCCAGCGTCTCCCGCGCCGCCCGCCCGTAGGGCGCGATGGCCGGGTTCGCGATCGCGATTCGGCTGGCGGCGCGCAGGACATCCAGGCAGTCCTTGCCGGTCGCGGCCGGGCTGCGGCTCAGCAGCACGAGGCGGCCGTAGGCGTAGGCGAAACGGTTGGCGGCGATGGCGACGCCGTCCTCGACCAGGGCGGCGGGGCGCCCGGCGTCGGCGGCGAGGAACACGTCGAACGGCGCGCCCTGGCGGATCTGGGCGTAGAGCTGGCCGGTCGAGGCGGCGGCGATCGCGATGGCGTGGCCGGTCGCCGCCGTGAAAGCCGGCGCGAGCGCCTTGAGAGGCTGGGCGAAGTTGGTGGCGACCGCGACGATCGCGGTCTCGGCCCGCGCCGTGACCGCGGCGAGCGCGATGGCGAGCGCCGCGACCCAGCCGAACCGTGCGACCATCGCCGTCCGGATCAGCCTCCCGCCTTGCGGGCGAGCGCGTCGATCTGCCGCTTCAGCGCCTCGATCTGGTCCTTGAGGTCGGTGAGTTCGCCGGTCCTCGCGGGGGGAGCGTCGCCGGCGGCGGCGGCGGGCGCGGCCTGGGCGAAGGGGTAGAACATGCCCAGCGCCTTCTGGAACATGGCCGTGTTCTCCTTGGCCAGGCCCTCGAGCTGGCCGAATGGGTAGAAGCCGCCGAAGGCCTCCTGGACCACCGTACGGTACTGCTCCTGGTTGTGTTTGAACGCCGACATGCTGAGCTCGAGGTAGCGGGGCACGAAGCTCTGCAGGTTGTCGCCGTAATAGCCGATGAGCTGGCGCAGGAAACCGATCGGCAGCAGGCTCGGCCCCTTGGACTCCTCCTCCAGGATGATCTGGGTCAGGACCCCATGGGTGATGTCGTCGCCGGATTTGGCGTCGAACACGACGAAATCGGTGCCGTCCTTGACCATGCGGCAAAGATGGTCGAGCGTGACGTAGCTCGACGTCGCCGTGTTGTAGAGCCGACGATTGGCGTATTTCTTGATGACAATCCGTTCCTTGCCCGCTTCGGTCGGCTCGGCCATGGCCGTGGCTCCTTCGCGCTGCGCGCGCCGCCTGAATCTGGCCCCTGCCTACCTTCTTCGCAAGCGCACACAGAATTTTCGCAGCGCGGTATATTGCCGCCATGAGCGAGGACAAGACGAAGACCAAGGACGGGGCCATGGCCGAGGGCAAGGACCACGCCGATCTGGCGCGCCGGTATCTGGACCTGTGGCAACGGCAGGTGGCCGCGATGGCCACCGACCCCGCCCTGGTCGAACTGGCCCGCCGCTTCTTCCAGCCGTTCGGGACCGGCGATGGCGCTGACGCCGCAACGGCCAGGTCCGCGCCCGCTGCCGCTGCATCTGGCGACATCGTGGCTCGTCTCGACGAGCTCGCTCGCCGCCTTGCCGCTTGCGAGGAGCGGCTCGCTGCCCTGGAGCCCGGAGCTCGAGGCGGCGGGGCAGGCGCTCGCCCACGAGCTCGCCGCCGCCGATCCTGAGGCCCTGGCCCGCGCGGTCGGGGACGAGGCGGAGCATCGCCTCGCCAGCCTGGTCGACGGGGTCGAGGCCTACCAGCGCCATCCTTACCGGCGCCAGCCGCCGGCCGTGCGCGTGGCCTGGCAGGCGGGCACGACGCGCCTGCTCGATTACGGCCCGCCGGGCGCGCCGCCATTGCTCGTGGTGCCGTCGCTCATCAACCGGGCCTACGTGCTCGACCTGGCGCCCGAATGCAGCCTGCTCGGCGCGCTCAAGGCGCAAGGCCTGCGGCCGTACCTGGTCGACTGGGATGCTCCCGGCGCGGCCGAGCGCGCGTTCACGTTTACGGATTACATCGCCGGCCGGCTCGAGCGCGCGCTCGACGCCGTGCTGGCCGAATCGGGCCCGCCGGTCGTGATCGGCTACTGCATGGGCGGCAACCTGGCGCTGGCGCTGGCGCTTCGGCGCCGCCGCGACATCGCCGGGCTCGCCCTGCTGGCGACGCCGTGGGACTTCGGCCAGGACGCGCCGCCGTACGCGCGCCTGTTCGCCACGCCGGCGGCGCGCTGGGCGCTGCGCCGGATGGGCATGCTGCCCGTCGACCTGATCCAGGCTCTGCTGGCCACGCTCGACCCCAACCAGGTGCCGAACAAGATGCGGTCGTTCGCCCGCCTCGATCCGTCGTCGGCGTCGTCGCGCGTGTTCGTCGCGCTCGAGGACTGGCTCAACGACGGCGTGGCGCTGGCCGGGCCGGTGGCCGAGGAATGCCTGGCCGGCTGGTACGGGCTCAACGAACCCGCGCGAGGGGCTTGGCGCGTGGCCGGCGAGCCGGTGTTGCCCGAGTCCTGGCCGGGGCCGACGCTCGTGGTCGTGCCGGCGCGCGACCGCATCGTGCCGCCGGCCTCCGCCGAGGCCCTGGCCCGCGCCTTGCCCGGGGCGCAAGTGCTGCGCCCGGCGGCCGGTCACATCGGCATGGTCGTCGGACGCAACGCCCTGACCGTGCTGTGGCGCCCGCTCGGCGACTGGCTGGCCGCGACGCTTTCCCGCGCGTGACGGGGCGCGGTTGCAATCCCCGCTCCATTGGGGAAAGGTGACGCGAAAGCGGGATCAGGAACGAGGACCACAACCATGGCCGACATCGTCATCGCCAGCGCCGCGCGCACGCCGGTCGGGTCGTTCAACGGCGCGCTGGCCGCGTTGCCCGGCCACGACCTCGGCAAGATCGCGATAGGCGCCGCGCTCGCTCGCGCGGGCGTCGCCCCGGCGGAGGTGAGCGAGGTCATCATGGGCCAGATCCTGACCGCGGGGCAGGGTCAGAACCCGGCGCGCCAGGCTTCGATCAACGCCGGCGTGCCGGTCGAGGTGCCGGCGTGGGGCGTCAACCAACTGTGCGGTTCGGGCCTGCGCGCGGTCGCGCTCGGACACCAGGCCATCGCCAACGGCGACAGCGCCATCGTCGTCGCCGGAGGCCAGGAGAGCATGAGCCAGGCGCCGCACTGCGCGCATTTGCGCAATGGCACCAAGATGGGCGACCTGGCCGTCATCGACACCATGATCAAGGACGGGCTGTGGGACGCCTTCAACGGCTACCACATGGGCACCACGGCCGAGAACGTCGCGCGCAAGTGGCAGATTACCCGCGCCGATCAGGACGCCTTCGCGACCGCCTCGCAGAACAAAACCGAGGCGGCCCAGGCCGCCGGCCGCTTCAACGACGAGATCGTTCCGGTCACGATCAAGACGCGCAAGGACGACATCGTCGTCGCCGCCGACGAATACCCGCGCAAGGGCGTGACCGTGGAGTCGCTGGCCAAGCTGCGCCCGGCCTTCGACAAGGACGGCACGGTCACCGCCGGCAACGCCTCGGGCATCAACGACGGCGCCGCCGCGGTGGTCCTGATGAGCGCGAAGGAAGCGGCCCGGCGCGGGCTCAAGCCGCTGGCCCGCATCGTCGCCTGGGCCCAGGCGGGCGTCGATCCGGCGATCATGGGCTCGGGCCCGATCCCCGCCAGCCGGCGCGCGCTCGAACGGGCCGGCTGGTCGGTCGGCGACCTCGATCTCATCGAGGCGAACGAGGCGTTCGCGGCCCAGGCGTGCGCCGTGAACAAGGAGCTCGGCTGGAACGCCGCCAAGGTCAACGTCAACGGCGGCGCCATCGCGCTCGGCCACCCGATCGGCGCCTCGGGCGCGCGGGTGCTCGTCACGTTGCTCCACGAAATGGCGCGGCGCGACGCCAAGAAGGGCCTGGCGACGCTATGCATCGGCGGCGGCATGGGCATCGCCATGTGCGTCGCACGGGACTGAACGAGCCGGGAGAGCGAGTCATGGCTCGGGTCGCGCTCGTGACCGGCGGCACGCGCGGCATCGGCGCGGCGATCAGCCGGGCGCTGAAGGACGCCGGCTACAAGGTCGCGGCCAACTACGGCGGCAACCGGGCCAGGGCCGACGCCTTCTCCCGGGACACCGGCATCCCGAGCTACCAGTGGGACGTCGGCGACTTCAAGGCGACGGCGACCGGCATCGCCAGCGTCACCGACGATCTCGGCGCCATCGACGTGCTGGTCAACAACGCCGGCATCACCCGCGACGCGCCGCTGCACCGCATGACCGAGGAGCAGTGGGACGAGGTGATCCGCGTCGATCTGTCGAGCTGCTACAACACGTGCCGCGCGGTCGTCGACGGCATGCGCGAACGCGGCTTCGGGCGCATCGTCAACATCTCGTCGATCAACGGCCAGGCCGGCCAGTTCGGCCAGGCCAACTACTCGGCCGCCAAGGCCGGCATCATCGGCTTCACCAAGGCGCTCGCGCTGGAAGGCGCCCGGCGCGGCATCACGGTCAACGCCATTTGCCCGGGCTACATCGACACCGAGATGGTCCAGGCGGTGCCCGATAACGTGCTCCAGACCATCATCGCCAGGATTCCGGTGGGGCGGCTCGGCTCGGCCGAGGAAATCGCCCGCGCGGTCCTGTTCCTGGTCGCCGACGAGGCGGGGTTCGTCACCGGCGCGACGCTGACCATCAACGGCGGCCAGTACCTGACCTAGCTGGATCGCGCCTAGGGCTCAGGCCGACCAACTCGAATTCGGGCGCATTGCCGCCGCGATCGCGTGGGTGGATGAGACGATCCGAGCCTCGGCTCGCTGGCATCCGTTCAAGACCGTTCGCCGAACTTTTCATCCAAGGCACGACGCCCCAGGGCGATCGCTTGACCCATCTTTGGACCGTAATTACAATGGGCGTCCAACCATTCGTGGGTCGAGATGAAGGTCAACGTCGTCCGGATCGGAAATTCGCGAGGCATTAGGCTTCCGAAGGCGATCATCGATCAGTGTCGCTTTGGCGAGAGCGTGGAGCTCGCCGTTCGCGGGGAAACCCTCCACGTCCGGGCCGCCAAGGACGTCCGCGAGGGTTGGAGCGACGCCTTCGCCGCCATGGCGGACAACGAAGACGATGGCTTGATCGACGGCGAACAACGACCGACCGCCTGGGACCGGTCGGAATGGCGGTGGTGACCGCGGTTCGACGGTTCGTGGTCTATCTGGTCGCGCTCGATCCCACCCAGGGCGCCGAACTGCGCAAGACTCGGCCGTGTGTCGTCGTCTCCCCCGACGAGATGAACCGAAACATCGCCACCGTGATCGTCGCGCCCATGACGTCGCGATTGCGCGGTTATCCGACGCGCATTCCGACCCGATTCGGCGGAAAAAAGGGCGAAGTGGTCCTCGATCAATTGCGGACCGTGGACAAGTCCCGCCTGATCCGGCGACTCGGATCACTGGATGCGGCCACGCAAAGGTCCGTGCTCAGGGTTCTGGCCGAAATGTTCGCGCCCTGAGAGCCGATCACGTGGTGCGAACGAGCGGGCCGGCGAACCGCGCCGTCCCCGGCTACACCGGGTCCTTCGGACCCGAGCCCGCCATTGACGGGCGCTTGGAGAAGGACTTGAACCAGCGGCCGAGCTTGGTCCGGCCCTTGCGCCACTTGAGGTCCGGGAACCGGAAATCGAGGTAGCCGAGCGCGCAGCCCATGGTGATCGTGCCCACCGTGGGCGCGCGCCCGATCTCCTTGGCCACGAGCATCGCCTCGAACGCGTCCAGCGCGGTCGTGATCTTCTTCATGTGCTTGTCGACGAACGGCTGGTGCTGCTTCTCGGCGGGGCGCTGCTTGCGCTCGCCCATGACCAGCACCGCCGCGTCGAGCACGCCGTCGCCGAGCGCCTGGAGCTTGAGCGCCTTGAACCGCTTCGGCCCGCGCGCCGGAATCAGCCGGCGCCCCTTGGCCTGGCTGTCGAGGTACTCGCAGATGACCGGGCTGTCGAACAGCACCTCGCCTTCGTCGGTCACGAGCGCCGGCACCTTGCCCAGCGGGTTGAGGCGATCGAGTCCCGAGGCCGGGTCCGCCGCGTTGGTGGGGACGAGATCGACGCGATCCGAGAGTCCCTTCTCGGCGGCGGTGACGACGACCTTGCGCACGTAGGGCGAGGTCGGAGAGAAGCGCAGCTTCATCGCGGTCTCCTTAGTCCCTAGAAGTTGTCCTTCAGCCGCCGGACGGCGGCGAACACGGTGGCGGCATCGGCCGCCTCGAGGTTCAGCCGGCGGCGGATTTCCGGGCTTTCGGGCCTGAGGAACGGGTTGGTCTCCCGCTCCTCGGCCAGCGTCGATGGCACGGTCGGAAGGCCCGCGGCCCGCGCCGCGTCGATCGCGCGCGCCCGCCGGCCGAGCGCCGCGTTGCCCGGCTCGACGGTGAGCGCGAAGCGCGCGTTGGCCTGGGTGTATTCGTGGCCGCAGTAGACCTGGGTCGCCCCCGGCAGCCGACGCAGCCTGGCGAGGCTCGACCACATCTGGGCCGGCGTGCCCTCGAACAGACGGCCGCAGCCCAGCGCGAACAGGGTGTCGCCCACGAACAGCGCCTCGGATTCGGCGAACCAGTAGGCGATGTGGCCGCGGGTGTGGCCGGGTATGTCGAACACCTCGGCCGAGGCCTCGCCGAAGCGATAGACCTCGCCGTCGCCGACGGCCACATCGATTCCGGGGATGCGCGCCCGATCGGCCAGCGGCCCGACGACCGTGCAGCCGGTCGCCTTCTTGAGCGCCAGGTTGCCGCCGACGTGGTCGCCGTGGTGGTGGGTGTTGAGGATGTGGGTCAGTCGCCAGCCGCGCGCCCCGAGGGCGGCCAGCACGGGATCGGCCACCGACGGGTCGACGACACCGACCACACCCGCCGCCGCTTCGCGCACGAGGTAGACGTAGTTGTCCGTGAGGACGGGAATCTGGACGATCTCGAGGCGGGCCATGGCCACGGGCCGCCGGGCGGCCCCTATGTTAGAGTCGTGCGACGATGTACCAAGATGTCGTCGATCTCAACGTCTTCTATAACAGCTTTCGCGGCCAGGTCGCCCGTCGTCAGGTCCGCGCGCGCATTCGCGGCCATTGGGCCTCGGTCGCCGGCCTCGGCGTGCTTGGGCTCGGTTTCGCGACGCCCTATCTGCGCCTGTTCCGCGACGAGGCCAGGCGCACCGTCGCGGTCATGCCAGCCGCCCAGGGCATTTCGCCGTGGCCCGGCGACGGGCCGTCGCTGGTTTCGCTGGCCGACGAGACCGAACTGCCGTTTCCCGACGAATCCTTCGATCGCGTTCTCCTGGTCCACGCCATCGAAACGAGCGAGAGCGTGCGCGCCATGCTGCGCGAGGTGTGGCGCGTGCTCGCGGGCAGCGGCCGGCTGCTGGTCGTGGCGCCGAACCGGCGCGGCCTGTGGGCGCGCATCGAGAACAACCCGTTCGCCCACGGCCATCCGTTCAGCGAATCCCAGCTCACGCGGCTGCTGCGCGAGGCCCAGTTCTCGCCCGAGAGCGCGTCGACCGCGCTCTACGTACCGCCGAGCAACCTGCGGCTCGCGCTGCGCGCGGCCGGGGCCTGGGAGAGCATCGGGCATCGCTGGGGACTGCCCTTCGCCGGCGTGATCCTGGTCGAGGCGACCAAGCGCATCTACGCCGCGACGCCCGAGCGCGCGCGTGCCCGCCGGGCGCGGCTGCGCCCGGCGTTGGCGTTGCCGGGCGCCCCAGGCGGCGTCACGCCGGGGGGCGGCTGAGCAGGAACACGGCCTCGCGCGCGAGGAGGTTGGCGCAACGGCCGAGCGGCGCGACCGTGCCGTGCTCGCGCACGACCCAGCCGCGTTCGATGACGATGCCGGCACGCCGGCACAGCTCGACGAAGTCGGCGACGGAGCAGGGATGGATGCTCGGCGTGCGGTACCAGGGCTGTTCGATCAGCGTGCCGCCCGGCACCCGGCCGCCGAACGCGAGTTCGAGGCGCGCGCTCCAATGCCCGAAGTTCGCGAACGAAACGATCGCGCGCCGGCCGATGCGCAACATCTGCTCGAGCACGCGGCGCGGCCGGCCGACCGCCTGCAGCGTCTGGCTCAGCACGACGACGTCGAACGAGGCGTCAGGGTAGTCGGCCAGGTCGATGTCCGCGTTGCCCTGGATGACCGAAAGTCCGCGCGTGACGCAGGCGTTGACGCCGGCCATGGAAAGCTCGATGCCGCGGCCGTCGACCTCCTTCTCGCGCCACAGCGTCTCGAGCAGATGGCCGTCGCCGCAGCCGATGTCGAGCACGCGCGCGCCCTTGGGCACCAGGTCGGCAACCAGCCGCAAGTCGGGGCGCAGGAGCCGGCGCCCGTCCGCGGCTCCGGTCATGCCGGAGGCAGGCCACGGTGCTCCGCCGCGCCGGCGAGAAACCCGGCGAGCGTGGCGTGCAGCTCCGGCTCGTCGAGCAGGAAGGCGTCGTGGCCCTTGTCGGACTCGATCTCGACGAAGCTCACGTTCGCGGCCGCGGCGTTGAGCGCGCGCACGACGTCGCGGCTCTCGCGCGTGGGGAACAGCCAGTCGCCGGTGAACGAGATGACGCAGAACCGCGTTCGCGTCCCCTCGAACGCCCGCGCGAGCTGGCCGTCGTGGCGCGCCGCCAGGTCGAAGTAGTCCATGGCTCGCGTGATGATGAGGTACGAGTTGGCGTCGAAGCGCTCGACGAAGCTCGCGCCCTGGTGGCGCAGGTAGCTTTCGACCTGGAATTCCGCGTCGAAGCCGTAGCTCAGGTGCTCGCGGTCCTGGAGCTGACGCCCGAACTTGCGGTGCATCGCGGCGTCGGACAGATACGTAATATGCGCCGCCATGCGCGCCACCGAGAGCCCGTGCACCGGGCGCCGGCCGTGTTCGGCGTAGGCGCCGCCGCACCAGTCGGGATCGGCTTTGATCGCCTGGCGGCCGACCTCGTGGAAGGCGATGTTCTGGGCCGAATGGCGCGCCGAACCGGCGATCGGGACCGCGCTGTAGACGCGCTCGGGAAAGCTCGCCGCCCACTCCAGCGCCTGCATCGCGCCGAGCGATCCGCCGGTGACGCAGAACAGGCTTTCGATTCCCAGGTGGTCGAGCAGCATGGCGTGGGCGCGCACCATATCGCGCACGGTGATGACCGGGAACGCGAGGCCATAGCGGCGGCCCGTGCGCGGGTCGATGTCGCTCGGGCCGACGGTGCCCATGCAGCCGCCGAGCACGTTGGCGCAGATGACGAAGAAGCGCCGCGTGTCGAGCACCTTGCCGGGCCCGACCATGGCCTCCCACCAGCCTTCCTTGCCGGTGATCGGGTGCGGGCCGACCAGGTACTGGTCGCCGGTCAGCGCGTGGCACACCATGATCGCGTTCGATCGCTCGGCATTCAGTCGGCCGTACGTCTGGTACGCCACGGGAAACGGCCCGAACTCGCCGCCGCCGTCGAGCCGGAGTGGCGTCTCCACGCCGAGCATGACCGAGGGCCCCGGAAGGGCGCGGCGAACGTCGGTCGGCGCTGGGCCAGGGGCTGGGCTGGACATCCGGTTCAAGGCTCGCGGGCCCGAGCCGCGCGGCCATCGCATCACTAGGTCGCGCGTTCGATCCATGTCAATCTATTCTTTGCTTTGCACCATCCGGTCCGCTACCACTAGCCCCCGCCTTCGGAGCCCTGTTCCCCATGGCCGCCCCCGACGCCGCGATCGACGATCTGCGCCGCGAAATCGACGCCATCGACGATGCCATGCACGACCTGGTGATCCGGCGGGCCGCGCGGGCTCGCGCGCTGGGCGCGCGTCCGGGGTCCGCGGCGGAGGCCGGGTTGCGGAGCGCGCTCGACGTGGCGCCGCTGCAACGCCTGCTGCGCCGGCATACGGGTGCGTTCCCGCGCCACGCGATCGTACGTGTGTGGCGCGAGCTGATCGTCGGGGCGGTGCAGGCAGAGCGCGCGTTTCCCGTCGCGATCCACGCCCCGGAGAAATCGGTCGGATTTTGGGACCTGGCGCGCGACCACTTCGGCAGCGGCACGCCCATGACGTTGCACCGCTCGGCGCGGCGCGTGCTGCGCGACGTGGTCGAAGGCCGCGCCGCGGTGGGGCTGCTCGCCCTTCCCGTGGACGGCGAGGCGGAGCCGTGGTGGCCGCTGCTCATGGGCGACACGGGCGTACCGCGCGTCGTCGCCAAGCTGCCGTTCGTCGACAACGACGCTGGGCGGTTCGAGAATCTGGGCGCCTTCGCCGTGGCCCTCGTCGCGCCGGCGCCGAATGGCGAGGACACGACGCTGCTCGCGCTCGAAACCGACGCCGAGCTCAGCCGCTCGCGCTTGCGCGAGTTGCTGGCCAAGACCGGGCTCGTCGCCGTGGACCTTGCCGCGTGGGCCGACGCCGCCGCCGAGGCAACGCGCCTGCACCTGATCGAGGTCGACGGCGCCGTGACCACGGGCGATGCCCGCTTCGCCGAGCTGGAAACGGCCGCGGGCAAGGCAATCCGCGTCGTCGGGCTCGGCGGCTACGCCCGGCCGCTCGGACGGCTTGGCCCTGTCGGGGACTGACGTGGCGGCGACGAACGTGCGAGCGCTGGCCCCGCGCGCGGGCGTGCTCGACATCGCGCCCTATGTGCCCGGCCGGGCCGGCGGGCTCGAGGAAGCCCGGGAGACGATCCTGCTGGCGTCGAACGAGTCGCCCTTCGGGCCGAGCGCCAAGGCGGTGGCGGCGGCCCGCGCCGCGGCCCGGACGATGAACCGCTACGCCGACCCGAGCGCCGGGGTGCTGCGCGGCGCGCTGGCGGCGCGCCACGCCATCGCGGCCGAGCGCATCGTGTGCGGCGCCGGTTCGGACGAGCTGATCGGATTGCTCGCGCGCGGCTACGCCGGGCCGGGCGACGAGGTGATCTTCAGCCAGCACGGCTTCGTCATGTACCCGATCGCCGCGCGCGCGGCCGGCGCGCGCCCGGTCGCCGTGGCCGAGCGCGAACTTCGCTTCGATATCGAGGCGACGCTCGCGGCGGTCACGCCCCGCACCCGCATCGTCTTCGTCGCCAATCCCAACAACCCGACCGGAAGCTGGCTTGGCCGCGCCGAGCTCGCGCGCCTCAGGCGCGGATTGCCCGATCGCGTCCTGCTCGTCGTCGATGCCGCGTATGCCGAGTACGTCGACGATCCGGACTACGAAAGCGGGCTCGACCTCGCGCGCCGCCACGGCAACGTCGTCATGACCAGGACGTTCTCGAAGATCCACGCGCTCGCGGGGCTAAGGGTCGGCTGGGCCTACGCGGCGCCCGCGGTCGTCGACGTGCTCAACCGGCTGCGCGGGCCGTTCAACGTCTCGAACGTCGGCATCGCGGCGGCGACGGCGGCGCTCGACGACCCGGGGCACGAGGCACGCGCCAAGGCCCACAACGCGCTGTGGCGGCCCCGGCTCGCGCGCGCGATCGCGGCGATCGGGCTCACGGTCTACCCGTCGCTCGGCAATTTCGTCCTGGTGCGCATGCCGAAGCCGCCGAAGGACGCGGCGGCGGCGCACCGGTTTCTCGCCCGGCGCAAGGTGCTGGTGCGGCCCGTCGGCGCCTACGGGCTGCCGGATTGCCTGCGCATCACGGTCGGGCGCGCCGGCGAAATTCGCGCCTTGCTCGCGGCGCTCGAAGCGTTCATGAGGGCGTCATGACGGTTCTGTTCGAACGGGTCGCCGTGATCGGCGTCGGACTGATCGGCTCCTCGCTCGCCCGGGTGATGCGGCGCGACCGCCTGGCCGGGCGCATCGTCGGCGTGGCGCGCACGGCGGCGACGCGCGATGCGGCGCTGCGCCTGGGCTTCGTCGACGAGGTCACGGATGACGCCGCCGCCGCGGTCGCGGGCGCCGACCTCGTCGTGCTCGCGGTGCCGCTGGGGGCCTACCGGGCGATCGCCGAGGCGATCGGGCCGGCGCTCGCGCCCGGCGCCATCGTCACCGACGTGGGCTCGGTCAAGCGCTCGGCGCTGGCCGACGTGGCGCCGCACCTGCCGGCCCACGTCCAGTTCGTGCCCGGCCATCCGATCGCCGGCACCGAGCATTCGGGGCCCGAGGCCGGCTTCGATACCCTATTCGTGGGCCGCTGGTGCGTACTCACGCCGCCGCCCGGCACCGATCCGCGCGCGGTCGAGCGGGTGGCGGAGCTGTGGCGCCGCGCCGGTTCGAACATCGAGGTGATGGACGCCGAACACCACGACAAGGTGCTGGCCATCACCTCGCACCTGCCCCACTTCATCGCCTACACGATCGTCGGCACCGTCGTCGATCTCGAGCAGGCGACCCAGCGCGAAGTCATCAAGTTCGCGGCCTCGGGGTTTCGCGACTTCACGCGCATCGCCGCGTCCGACCCGGTCATGTGGCGCGACGTGTTCCTCTACAACCGCGACGCGGTGCTCGAGATGCTGCAGCGCTTCAACGAGGACCTGACGCGCCTGCAGCGGGCGATCCGCTGGGGCGAGGCCGAGGTGCTCGAGGACTGGTTCAAGCGGACGCGCGAGATCCGGCGCGGCATCATCGACGCCGGCCAGGCCTAGGGTCAATCGAGCGGCAGTGGCGCCAGCGGCGCCACCGGCACGAGACCGACGTTCAGGCGCCCGTCCTGCGCGGTCAGCGCGATCTCGGCGCGCCGGCCGCCCTGGCCGTCGTCGACGGCGACGGCGTCGAGCACGGCGCCGATGGCGAGGCCTTGAGTGGGGCTCAGGGCGCCGGTCCCGGTCAGCGTCGCGAGCATGTCGTCGTAGCCGGCGATCCTCATGGCGAAGGCGCCGAGCGGGCGAAATTCTTCGTCGAGCGTCACCGTGCCGGCGATCTCGAGCTCGAGCGCGCCCCAGCGCAGGCGCGCGAGATCGAGTTCGAGCGCGCCGCCCGCGTCGCGCCAGCGCGCCAGCGCCGCGCGGCTGGCATCGGCGGGCGGTTGGCCCGGCAGGCGCGCGACCAGGATCGCCGCGTCGACGGTGGCGGGAAACCCGGCCGGCGGCGCCTCCGGCAGGGTCACGGCCGCGAGCTTGACGCCGAAGCTTCGTTGCACCTGGTCGTCGTCGTCCTCGCCCAGCTCGTAGCGCACCTGGACTTCGCCGGCCGTGATGACGTTCCCGCCCGGATCGGTGATCACGAGGTCGCGCATGTCGACGCCGAGCTTGGCCAGATCGCCGCCGATGATGACGACCGCGATCTGGTTGACCCCCTGGGCGAGGCGAAACGTGCCGCCGGGCTGGCGCTCGAGCACGTGCTCCGGCGGCAGGGTGATGAGCCCGCGCGCGAAGTCCCACGGCTTGAACAGCCCGACCAGCCTGGGCGCCCGCCACGTCCACGCGCCATGGGCGTCCTGCCCGCCGAGCGTCACGTCGGCGACGGTGACGACAAGCTGGAACGGAAAGCCGGAGACCTCGACCGCGCCGTGCTCGGCGATGTAGCCCTGCTGGCGCGTCGCCTCGAGCCATGTGTCGAGCCAATCCGGCACCCGGTCGGCGGTGACGTGCCAATAGACGATGTAGCCGAGCACGGCCACCAGGACGATCGCGGGCAGGGCGAGCTTGCGCACGAGGGACGGCATTGGTGACCTTGCGGCGGACGATCCAGGGCGTTATAGCCGCGCGGCCGGACGCGGGGAAGCGGGCGGAGTCTGGTCGGTGCGCGACATCTGGGTGTTTGCCTACGGCTCGCTCATGTGGCGGCCGGGCTTCGACCATCTCGAACGCCGGCCGGCGTTGTTGCGCGGCTATCATCGCTCGTTCTGCGTCTACAGCCACCATTACCGGGGCACGCCGGACCGGCCGGGGCTCGTGCTCGGGCTCGAACGCGGCGGCAGTTGCCGGGGCGTAGGCTTTCGGGTCGCGGCGGCCCACGCCGTAGAGGTGCTGGGCTACCTGGACGCGCGCGAGATCCCGCACGAGGTCTACCGCCGCCGTCTGGTGCCGGTCGAGCTGCAAGGCCGGGCGCGTGTGCCGGCCCACGCCTACGTGGTCCGGCGCGACCACGTGCAGTACGCGGGCCGGCTGCCGATCGCGCGGGCGGCCGAACTCATCCTCCAGGGCGTCGGGCGGAGCGGCCCGGCCCACGAGTACCTTGCCAACACGGTCGAGCACCTCGAAGCCATGGGCTTCCGCGACCCCCGGCTGCACGAGCTCTACGTGCGCGTCCGCGCCCGGCTGGCTCGTGGCTGAGCTCGAACGGGGCGGCGGTTCACGCGCACTTGGAATAGCCGCAGCTCGTACACAGGTCGCAGCCTTCCTGGTGGATGACCGCGGCCTGGGCGCAGCGCGGGCACTGGCGCAGGCGCGGCGCCGTGTCGCCCACGGCACGAGCCAGCACCTCGGCGGAATACTTGCGCTCCTCCGGCGGCGCCATGAAACCGATGGCGACCATGTGGCGCTCGATCACCTCGCCGATCGCGGCGAGCAGCGAGGGCACGTAGCGCCCGTCCATCCACTGGCCGCCGCGCGGATCGAACACGGCCTTGAGCTCCTCGACCACGAACGAGACGTCGCCGCCGCGGCGGAACACGGCGCTGATCATGCGGGTCAGCGCCACGGTCCAGGCGAAGTGCTCCATGTTCTTCGAGTTGATGAACACCTCGAACGGGCGGCGGCGGCCGTCCTGCACCACGTCGTTGATGGTGATGTAGATGGCGTGTTCGCTGTCGGGCCAGCGCACCTTGTAGGTCGTGCCGGGCAGCACCTCGGGCCGGCTCAGCGGCTGGGTCATGTAGACCACGCCGCCGGCCTCGAAGGGGTCGGACGGGCGCACGGACTTGGGTGCCCCGAGCGGCAGCTCGGGCTCGCGCGGCTCGGCCGTTTCGAGCACGGCGCCCGTCACCTCGTTCGGCCGGTACGTCGTGCAGCCCTTGCAGCCGGTCTCGTAGGCCAGCCGGTAGATGTCCTTGAAATCCTCGAACGCGATGGATTCCGCGCAGTTGATCGTCTTCGAGATCGAGGCATCGACGTGGGCTTGTACCGCGGCCTGGACGCGCACGTGGTCGACGGGGGTCAGCGTCTGGGCGTCGACGAAGTAATCGGGCAGCGGCGCCTGTTCGCCGTACAGCCTGCGGTACAGGCGATAGGCGTAGTCGGTGACCGGCTCGGTGCGCCGCACCCCGTCGGGCATCAGCACGTTGCGGTCGTAGGTGAAGGCGAACACCGGCTCGAGCCCCGAGGACACGTTGTCGGCGAGCAGCGAGATCGTGCCCGTCGGCGCGATCGAGGTCAGCAGGCCGTTGCGGATGCCGTAGGCGGCGATGGCGGCGCGCACGTCGGCGTCCAGCGCGGCTACGTTGGCGCCCGCGAGGAAGGGCTCGCGGTCGTACAGCGGGAACGGGCCGCGCTCGCGCGCGAGCTCGGTCGAGGCCAGGTACGCCGCGCGCCGCAGCGCCTTCATCCACTCCTGGATCAGGGCCAACGCGCGATCGGAGCTGTAGCGCGTGCGGCACATGATCAGCGCGTCGGCGAGCCCGGTGACGCCCAGCCCGATGCGCCGCTTGGCCAGGGCCTCGGCGCGCTGGGCCTCGAGCGGGAAGCGCGACACGTCGATGACGTTGTCCATCATGCGCACGGCGACGCCGACCAGCCGTTCGAGTTCCGCCTGGTCGAGGATCGCGTCGGCCTGGAAGGGCCGCTGCACGAGCCCGGCCAGGTTGATCGAGCCCAGGAGGCACGCGCCGTAGGGCGGCAATGGCTGTTCGCCACAGTTGTGGACGAGGATGCCGTTGGCATCGAAGGCGTTGACGCCGGGGACGCGCGTGTCGAACACGTCGGCCTCGCCGTCCGGCTCGATCGCGGCGACCTCGGCGACGAATCGGGTGCGGTTGGGCGTTCGCCGATACGAGCCGATGAGCGCCGCGAGCCGGCGGCGCTTCGCGGTGTCGGCGAATCCGATCCGATCGGCGAACGTCACGAGCGCGTCGTTGGCGATGATGAGCTCGTGCTGGGCCTTCGTGGCGTAGTCGCGCTGGCCACCCTTGCCGTCGGGCAGCACGGCCCGGCCGGCGGGGCGTCGGTCCCGATGAACGGTCGAGGCGATGCCGAGCCTCAACAGCATGCGCTGCACGGCCGCGAGCCGCGCGAGGTCGCTTTGCGCGAGCCTTACGCTGCCGCCCTTGACGTGATCGCCGAGAACCGTGCCGTCGGCGTCGAAGAAGCCGCGCAGGAAACCCCGGCAGAACGCCGCCGACGCCCGTTCGATGGCGGGCGTCACGACCTTGTTTCCCGGCGCCATGCCGAGCTCGATCGCGAGCCGGCGGAGCGCACCGAGCGCGAGCCGGTGCTCACCGCGCCCGGCGACCTCGGTCCAACCCGCGAAGTCGCCGCGGTGGGGCAGGGCGCGGGCCGCGGCGAGCGCCGCGGCCATGACGCCTTCGACTCCCGAGATCTCGGATTCGGCGTTGGCGGCGCGGCGCCGGCTCCAGACGCTGAGCACCGCCTTGTCGGCCTTGAGTGTACCGTCGCCCACGAGCAGGCCGATCAGGTAGCCCTCGCCGTCCGTTCCGGGCCCGGCCCAGTCGGGCATGGCGCGGTGGTCGTTGAGGACGATCCGATCGCCCGGGCGAAGGGCGCCGGCCTGGGTCCATTCGCCGTCGAGGCGAAAGCGCGTCATCGCCGCGACCCTTCGCACCGGATGGTCGGCCGTGAGCCGCAAGGCGTAGCCTTCGCGCGTGACCAGGCGCGTCACCGGCTTGCGCCCGGTGGGGAAGAAGCCGGCGGGATCCGAAGCGTGCGTCGTGCCGTCGACGACCGCGCCGAACGGGCGCCCGACCAGGTCGCGCACCTGACGCGGACCCTCGCTGGTATGGACCCAGGTCTCGGCCGTGACGCACGGGTTCGTCGCGCTGATGGTCTCGCAGTAGGCGAGGTTGTTCGCCCGGTTGATACGGTCGATGAAGATGACGCCCGGCTCGGCGTAGGCGTAGGTCGCGCGCATGATGCGGTCCCACAGCTCGCGCGCGCGCACGCTGCGGTAGACCGTGCCGGCGAAGCCGAGCTCCCACGAGCGGTCTTCCTCGACCGCCGCCATGAAGGCGTCGGTCACCAGCACCGACAGGTTGAACATGCGCAGGCGCCCGGGCTCGCGCTTGGCGTCGATGAACGCCTCGATGTCCGGATGGTCGCAGCGCAGCGTCGCCATCATGGCGCCGCGCCGGTGCCCGGCGCTCATGATCGTGCGGCACATGGCGTCCCACACGTCCATGAAGCTCAGCGGACCCGAGGCGTCGGCGCCGACGCCCCTGACCGGGGCGCCCTTGGGCCGGAGCGTCGAGAAATCGTAGCCGATGCCGCCGCCCTGCTGCATCGTCAGCGCCGCTTCCTTCAAGTGGTCGAAAATTCCGGCCATGTCGTCCGGGATGCCGCCCATGACGAAGCAGTTGAACAGCGTCACCTTGCGCGTCGTCCCGGCGCCGGCGACGATCCGCCCCGCAGGCAGGAAGCGGAAGTCCCTGAGCGCTTCCTCGAACACGGGTATCCAACGCTCGGGCGCGGCTTCGGGCGCGGCCAGCGCCCGGGCGACGCGGCGCCAGGTGTCCTCGATGGTGCGGTCCATGGGCGTGCCGTCGGCGTCCTTCAGCCGGTACTTCATGTCCCAGATCTGCAGGGCGATCGGTGTCATGGATGTCGTCATGCAATGATCCTCGGGCCGCGCCGTGGCCCCGTAGCCTAGGGGCGGTGCGCGGACGGCGATTCGTCGTTCACGATATGTTTCACTATGTCCCCGCCGGCGTCCCGCGTCAACCGGTCCGCCGCGTCCTCGATGGCCTCGGTCAGACGGCGCACGAACTCGGCCCGGCCGAGGCCAGGGGGAATCGCCGGCAGGACCTCGACGATCACGGCACCGGGCCGCTTGAGGAAGGTCTTGCGACCCCAATAGAGCCCGGAGTTGAGCGCCACGGGCACGACTGGCACGCCGAGCTGGGTGTAGAGCGCGGCGATCCCGGGGTGATAGCGCCGGCGCACGCCGGGCGGGGTGCGTGTGCCCTGGGGGAAGATGACGATGGTCTGGCCGCGCGCCAACGCCCGGCGGACGCCGGCGATCATGCGGCGCAACGCGCCCGCGCCTCCGGTGCGGTCGACGGGGATCGCGCCGGCCCGCCAGGCATACCAGCCGGTGGGCAGGAACATGAGCTCGCTCTTCAGGACGAACGCCGGGTCGTTCAGGATGCGGTAGAACGCGATCGTTTCCCACGCCGACTGGTGGTTGGCGGCGATCACGGCCGGGCCATCGGGCAGCCGTTCGCGCCCGCGCAGCTCGAACCCGAGGCCGACCACGTGCCTGAGCAGCTCGACCAGGCCCCACGCCCACGCGCCGACCGCCCACGCCGCGCCCCGGCGCCCCGCCAGCAGCGGCGCGCAGGCGAGCGCGATGACCGCCGTCCACAGCACGGCGAGCAGGTTGAACGCGAGCGAACGCAGGGTTGTCACCCGCCGGGCCCCGCGATGTGGGCCACCAGGTACTTGAGGTACTCGCCGGCGAGCAGGGCGGCGGTTCCGGGCCGGTACCACCAGCCGTCCAGCCGCACGCTTTCGACGATGATGGGGTGCGGTTCGATCGTCACGCCGGGCATGGCGCGCTGGAATTCGAGCACGCTGCGCGGCATGTGGTAGTTGCCGGTCACCAGGCGGATGGCACGGAAGCCATGGGCGGCGACCCACACCGCCGATTCGCGGGCGTTGCCGCGGGTGTCATCCGCCGCGTGGCCGAGCTCGACGCAGCACCGCACCGCCTCGGGAATCTCGCGGTCCAGCCGAAGCAGTTCGGCGACATCGACGCCACGGTAGACGCCGGAGACGAACAGCCGCGCCCCCGGGTTCGCGCGCAACAGGGCCAGCCCTGCCTCGAGCCGGCCGCTGCCACCGGTGAGCACGACGATGGCCTCGACCGGCGACGCGACGGCGGGCGCGCGTGGCACCTGGGCGATGAACCAGACCAGTCCGCCGAGCCAGGCCATTCCGGCGATCGCCGCGAACGCCGCTGCGAGTCGTGGCGCGGCCCCGGGCCCGAGGCGCGCGCCCCGCGCCCCGCGCCCGAAGCGGCCGCGCCGCCATGGGGCCATGTCCGGCCAGCGCGCCGTCAGGGCAGGCGGGCGAGCGCCCGCAGCACCGTCAACCGCGCGACACTCATCGCGAGCAGCGCGGCGGCCAGCGGCATCCCGGCCATGATCGTCCAGGCCAGGAGTTCGAGCTCGAGCCGGGGCAGCAGCGGCGCATCGAGGCTGCTCGCCACCCGGCCGATCAGGCGGAACGCCGCGATCGCCAGGATCAGCCCGATCGCGCCGCCGACCAGGCCCGAGATCACGGCCTGGCGCTGGAACTGGCGCGCGATGAAGCCGTCCTCCGCGCCGATCAGGTGCAAGAGCTCGATGGCGTCGCGGTGCACCGCGAGCCCGGTGGTCGAGGTGAACACCACGGTCGCGATGCCCGCCATCACGATCAGCGCGACGATCGCGTAGCCGATCATGCGCGTCGTATCCGCGGTGCGCGCGAGCGGCGCGAGCCACAGTTCGGCCGCGTCGATGCGGGCGTCCGGCGCAACCTCGGCCAGCGCCGCGCGAAGCGAGGAGCCGTCGCGCGCGGCCTCGGCGCCGAGCCGCACGTCGATCAGCTCGGGCAAGGGCAGGTCGCGTTCCGCCACGGCGCCAACCCAAGGCTCGATCAGCGCCGCGATCTCGGCCGCGGGCACCGGCTCGGCGCTGGTCACGTCGGGCAGCGCGCGCAGCGCCGCGAGGGTGGCGTCGAGCCGCGCCGGCGCGCCGTCGGCTGGCAACTCGACGGTCACGACGTCATCCAGGCTGGCGCGCCAGCGCGCGGCGGCGCCGCCCAGCGCCATGGCCGTGGCCAGCGCGAGCGCCGCCAGGAACACCATCAAGCCGATGATCCACGGCAGGAACCGGTCGGTAGGGTCGCCGCCGAGCGGCAACGACCACGTGGCCCTGGTCATGGCGCGTCCGTCACATCAACGCTCCGGCCAGGCGCGCGCCCATCGTGACCTGGCCTTCGCTGATGTGCATCGTCGCGAACGGGAAGCGCACGGCAAGCGTCGCGTTGTGGGTGGCCATGACGACCGTGGTCCCGATCTTGTTGAGCTCGGCGAACAACTGGGTCAGGCGCAGGCCGAGGTCCGGATCCAGGTTGCCGGTGGGTTCGTCGGCCAGCAGCAGGCTTGGCCGCGCCACGATCGCCCGCGCGATCGCCACGCGCTGCTTTTCGCCGTCGCTCAGCACGTTGGGCCGCGCCGACGCGTGGTGGGCCAGGCCGACCCAGTTGACCAGCTCGGCCACGTGCTCGCGGACCAGGGATTCGCGCAGGTCCGCGATGCGCAGCGGCAACGCCACGTTCTCGAACACCGACAGGTGGTCGAGCAGGCGGAAGTCCTGGAACACGATGCCGATCCGGCGCCTCAGCGCCGGCAGCTCGCGCCGCGGCGTCGCCGTGATCTCGCGCCCGAACATGGTGATGGTGCCGCGCACCGGCTTAAGCGCCAGGTACATGAGCCGCAGCAGCGACGACTTGCCGGCGCCGCTCGGCCCGACCAGGAAATGGAACGACCCGGGTTCCAAATGGAACGTGACGTCGCGCAGCACGTGCGGACCGTTGCCGTAGCGCAGGCTGACGCCTTGAAAGCGGATCAATGGCACTTCCCCGGGGCTTCGACCGCGCGCGCACCATGACACACGCCGCCGGGACGGGTCCAGCGCACAGGCTCGGCTTGCCAGCATCCGGGCCCGCTTCTATACAGGCCCGTGATCGCGTCCCATCGCGGCTCGGCCATCGCTTCGCGCGATCGCGGCCCGCGCCAACGGACCCGCCATGATCCTGACCTGCCCGTCCTGCCATACCCGCTACACCATCGATCCGGCGACGCTCGGGCCACAAGGGCGCACGGTCCGTTGCGCCAAGTGTGCCCACACCTGGACCCAGATGCCGCCGGATTTGCCGGCCGAGGCGCCCGGGGCCGAAGTGCCCGCCGACAAGGCGCCGGAGGACGAATCGCCCGCGGACGCGATGCCGGCCGACGCGATAGCCGCGGACGAGACGCCCGCGCCGATCGCGGAGCCAGCTTCGCCGCCCGAGTCGCCGCCCTTGCGCACCCTTCCCGGGCGTGGCGGGCGGGCGAAGCGCTCGGGCGCCCGTGGCTGGCTCGTCGCCCTGATGGCGCTCGTCGTCGTCGCCGGGCTCGGTGCCGTCGTCGTGCTCGAGCGCGCGGCCGTCGTCGCCCGCTTCCCGCCGCTGGCTCCGCTGTTCGCCGCGCTCGGGCTGGCGTTGCCGGACCCGCTCGCGGGCCTGCGCATCGTCGACGCCCGGAACGAGTGGATCACCGAAGGTGAAACCGTCGTCGTCGTGGTGCGCGGCACCATCGTCAACGACGGCGACCGCGCCGTGGCGGTGCCCGCGGTGCGCGGCATCTTCCGCGACGCCGCCCACGGCGAGCTCGCCTCGTGGACGTTCGCCCCGGACGCCGACCGCCTGCTGCCCGGACAGTCGGTGTCGTTTCTCGATCGTTTCGCCGACCCGCCCGAAGGCGCCGTCGACCTGGCGGTCGTGCTCGTCCCCGGCTCGTGAGGCGGCGGTGGCCCGCGTCCTGGTCGCCGACGACGAGCCGACCGAGCGCGAGACGCTGGCGCGCGGCCTGGCGCGCCACGGTCACCACGTGGTCGCGGTCGGCGACGGCGCCGAGGCCCTGACGGCGCTCGCGACCGGCGCCTACGACGTGCTGATCGCCGACATCGTGATGCCGGTGCTGGACGGCATCGCGCTCGCCCTCAAGGCGTCGAGCGCCCACCCCGACCTGGCGATCGTGCTGGTCACCGGCTACGCGGCCGAGCTCGGTCGCGCCCGCAACCTGGATGCCCTGGTCCAGCGGGTCGTGACCAAGCCCTACGCGATCGCCGACATGGTGGCCCTGGTCGCCGAGCTCAGCGCCCCCGGTCGGTCCAGGCGCTAGAGCACGTTTCCACGCGTCGTGATCCACGTTGCCGTCATGGCCGGGCGTGTCCCGGCCATCCACGTCTTTGAAGCCATTACGTCTTAAGGCGTGGATGCCCGGCACAAGGCCGGGCATGACGACTCCATATGAACGGAATTCGCCCTAAAAGCGCCGGAGCAGGCGCTCCAGATACTCCTGCTCGCGCGGCGGCCGGCGCCGGTCCGAGGCGCGCCGGTAGATCTCCTGCAGGATGTCGTGGATCTGCTGCATCGACGCCTTGTCGGGGATCGCCACGTCGCCCGCGTCCTCCAGGCCCTGGCCGAGCACGGGCCGGCCCATCGGATCGCGCGGCGCGGCGAAGAACCCGATGTTGTCGCGGCCCTGGCCCTGCGGCAGTTCCTGGGTGAACTGCTCGAGCAGGGTCTGGGCGCCCTGCTGAAGCTGGTCGAGCGCGTCGGTCTGCGGTCCCACCGCCTGGCCCGGCTGCGCCTCCGTGAGCGCGCGCAGCGCCCGCCCCATGGCTCGCTCGGCCCGGCCGAACGAGCGCGGCACGTCGAATCCGCTGGTGCCCAGGCGCTGCATGAACTGCTGCAGACCGCGCAGCAGGGATTGCTGGTTCGCGGCGCCGAGTTGCAGGCTCTCCTGGTCCAGATAGCCGCGCCCCTGGAGGTCGCGGTAGGTTTCGTCCAGAAGTTCGCGCTGGCCCTTCATGAGCTGGCGCAGGTTCTGCAGCATGGCCGAAGCCTCGGCGCTGAGCCCCTGGTTCAGGCCCGCGGTGCGCCCGGCCTTGAGGTTCTCGAGGATCTCCTGGAGCCGGGCGAGCATGGCGCGCGCCGCCTCGCGGCTGCCCGCGCGCATGAGCTCGCGCGCTTCCTCGATCATCTGGCTGAGCTCGCCGGACTCGATCGCCTGGGTGATCGAGTCGTCCTCGTTGAGGCCGAACTCCTCGTCGGCCTCGGCCTGCTTCGCGAGCTCGCGCAGGAACTCGTCGAGCGCCTGGTCGAGCTGGTCGAGCAGCTTCTGGATCTCGGCGTCGCTCGCCCCTTCGGCGAGCGCCTCGAAGATGCGGTTCTGCAGGTCGCGGAGCGCCTGCTCGGCGAGGGCGAGGGGGCCGTCCTCGATGGCGAGCGCGGTGTACCACAGAAGCTCCTGGACCGCGGGGATGACCGCCTCGGAACGATCGAGCACGAGACGGGCGCTGGCCGCGGAAAGCGCGAGCGTGACCGCCGCGCGGTCGAGGTAGCGATCCGCGTGGGCGGTCAGCGCGCGCAGGATCTCCGCGATCTGGCGGCGCTTGTCGGGCTCGAACGTCAGCCGGCGACGCTGTTCGACCACGAGCCGGGCGACCGCGTGAGTGAACACCCGCTCGGGCAGCATGACCGTCTGGGTCTCGCTCAGCCCTTGCTGACCGATGCCGTCGGTGGCGACGAGATGGATCTCGACCTCGGTCCCGGCCCAAGGATGGGCGCTCAGGTCGTGGAAGCTGACGGCGCTGGCGTCGGCCAGCCCCGGCCTGGGCAGCGGCACGGTCAGGTCGAGCGTCGCGTCCGGTTCGCCCGAGCGGTTGACGACCGCCGTCACGCTGTCCAGCGCGTAGTCGTCGCGGGCCACGTATTCGAGCCGCAACGCGCCGCGCAGCGTGGCCTCCACGGGCCGCGCGAACACGGCCGAGGGCGGCTCGTCCGGCACCACGGCGAGCGGCCACGCGGCGATCTCGGCGCCGCGTCGGGTGATCGCCAGGCGGTCGCCGGCCTCGATCGTCGTCTCGACCTGGTACGTGGTCGCCCCGGTGGCGGCGAACGGCACTTCCCTCGTGCCGATCACGGCCACGGGCGCGACCCGGCCGCCGTCGAACTGGCCGAGCAGCGTGCTGCCCTCGGGCACCACGATCGGCGACGGGGCGGCGGCTTCGAGCCAGACCGGAGGCTGGCCGGTGTAATCGGGCGGCGTGACCCATAGCGCGAGCTGCCATGGCTCGCTCGCGTTCAGCGGCTGGATGACGGGCACCAGGGCGTGCACGATGCGCGATGTGGTCCGGTCGCCGGCGACCGCGACGCCGACGACCAGAAGCAGCACCACGACGACGCGCAACGCCAAGGGATCGCGGCGCGCGACGCCGGGCGACGGCGCGCCGACGCGCAGCCGCCGCGCGGCTTCGGCCATGCGCGCCAGGTGGGCGCGCCACAGCGCCCGCGCCAGCGGGTCGCCGCCGCCGCTCGCCAACTCGTCCTCGAGCGCGGTCAGCGGCCGGTGCGGCACGCCGCTCGCGCGCTCGAGCCGCCGCCGGACCCGGGCGCGATCGGGCAGGCGCAGGCGGCCGAGACCGCGCGCGAGCACGACCAGCGCGGCGGCGACGAAGGCGACCAGCGCCAGCGCGTGCAACCAGCCCGGGATCGCCTGCCACGTCCCAAGCAGGGCGAGGGCAAGGAACAGGCCCGCCACGGCGCACGGCTGCCACAGCGCGGGCCACAGGGCCTCCCACGCGAGCGCGAGCCAGGCCAGCGCGTGGTGGACGGGCGAGAGGCGCCGGCGCGGTGGCATGGCTACGCGGCTCCCCGCGCGGCGGCGCGCGCGAGCCAGCCGGGAATCGTCTCGAGCGCGATCGATTCCTCGAACGACGGCCGGCGGCGAACGATGTCGGCGCGGTTCCCGTGCACCAGCACCTCCGGGATGAGCGGCCGCGCATTGTAGCAGGACGCCATGACCCGTCCGTAGGCGCCCGCGTCCGCGATCACCAACACGTGACCGGGCCCGACCGGCGGCAGCGGCCGGGCGCGCGCGAAGGCATCGGCGCTTTCGCAGATCGGCCCGACGATCTCGACCGGCGCGCGGGGCGCGTCGGCGGCGGGCTCGCGGACCGGGCGGATGTCGTGAAAGGCGTCGTACATCGCCGGCCGCAGCAGGTCGTTCATCGCCGCGTCGACGACGACGAAGGTATGGCCGTGCGTCTCCTTGACGTACGTGACGCGGGTCACGAGCACCCCGGCCTCGGCGACCATCGAACGCCCGGGTTCGACGATCACGCCGACGCCGAGATCGTCGATCGCCTCGGCGATGACGGCGGCGTAGGCGGCGGGTGTCGGCGCCGCTTCGCCGCGATAGCCGACGCCGAGCCCGCCGCCGAAATCGAGCGTCGTCACGGGATGCCCGGCCGCCTTGAGCCGGCGCGCCACGTCCGCCACCCGGCTGAACGCGGCGCGGAACGGATCGAGCACCAGGATCTGGGAACCGATGTGCACGGCCAGCCCGCGCGCGTCGAGCCGCTCGTCCGCCGCCATGCGGGCGTAGAGCGCCGGCGCGTCGTCGAGCGTGACGCCGAACTTGTCGCCCTTGCGCCCGGTCGCGATCTTGTCGTGGGTGCCGGCGTCGACGTTCGGGTTGACGCGGAGCGCGACCGGCGCGCGCTGGCCCGCGGCGCCCGCGACCTCGGCCACCAGGGCGAGCTCGGCCTCGGATTCGACGTTGATCTGGCGGATGCCCGTGGCGAGGGCGAAGCCGATCTCGGGCTGCGTCTTGCCGACGCCCGAGAACACGATGCGCCCGGCCCCGACGCCCGCGCGCAAGGCACGCCGGATCTCGCCTTCGGAGACCACGTCCGCCCCGGCGCCCATGCGCGCGAGAGTCGCGATCACCGCCAGGTTGTCGTTGGCCTTGACGCCGTAGGCGATCAGGGCATCGAGGCCGGCCTGGGCGCAGCCCTCGGCGTAGGCGCGGTAGCGCTGCTCGATCGCCCGGCGCGAGTAACAATAGAACGGGGTGCCGACCCGCTCGGCGAGCCGGTCGAGCGCCACGTCTTCGGCGTGAAGTACGCCGGCGCGGTAGGCGAACGCGCTCACGGCTCGGCCTCGTCGTCCTCGTCGTCGGGTGGCGGCTCCAAGGGCCCCTTGCGCCCGCAGGCGGCGATCAGGGCGAGGAACGGCATCACGGCGAGCATGAGCAGGCGGCGGGTCATGGCGGCTAGCCGAGAAACCGTCGGCGCGCCTCGGCCGCGGCGCGCGCGACGAGCACGGGCGCGGTGCCGCCGAAGCTCGTGCGCGCGGCGACGGAACGTTCGACGGCGGTCGCGGCCAGCGCCTCGGCGCTGATCGCGGGCTCGATCGCCCGGGCATCGGCGAGTGGCACGGCCGCGAGCGAAAGCCCGCGCCGCTCGGCCAGGCGCACCAGGCGGCCGACCGCGTGGTGGGCGCGGCGGAACGGCAGCCCGGCCTCGCGCACCAGCCAGTCGGCGAGATCGGTGGCGCCGAGATACCCCTGTTCGCACGCGGCGCGCATGGCCTCGGGCCGCGCCTCGAGCCCGGCGACCGTCGCGGTCATGGCGGCGAGCGAAAGCCGGAGCGTGTCCGCCGCGTCGAACAGCGGTTCCTTGTCCTCCTGCATGTCGTTGGCGTAGGTCAGCGCCAGCCCCTTCAGCATGGCGAGCACCGCGACCAGGGCGCCGATGACCCGGCCGGTCTTGCCGCGCACCAGCTCGGCGGCGGCCGGGTTGCGCTTCTGCGGCATGATCGAGGACCCGGCCGAGAGCTCGTCGGGCACGCGCACGAAGCCGAACTGCGGGCCCGACCAGATGACGATCTCCTCGGCCAGGCGCGACAGATGGATCGCCGCGATGGCCGCCGCGGCGAGGAACTCGACGACGAAATCGCGGTCGGCGACGGCGTCCATGGAATTGGCGGCCGGGCGGTCGAAGCCGAGCGTCCGCGCGGTCATGTCCCGGTCGATGGGAAACGACGTGCCGGCCAGCGCGGCGGCGCCGAGCGGGCATTCGTTGAGCCGCCGGCGGCAGTCGGCCAGCCGGCCCCGGTCGCGCCCCAACATCTCGACGTAGGCCAGCAGGTGGTGGCCGAAGGTCACGACCTGCGCCGGTTGCAGGTGGGTGAAGCCGGGCATGATCGTGGCCGCGTGCCGCTCCGCCTGATCGATCAGGGCCGCCTGGAGCGCCGTCAGCCCGGCGGCGGTGTCGTCGATCGTCGCGCGCAGCCACAGCCGGACGTCGGTCGCCGTCTGGTCGTTGCGCGAGCGCGCGGTGTGCAGCCGGCCCGCGGCTTCGCCGATCAATTCGGCGAGCCGGGCCTCGACGTTCATGTGGATGTCCTCGAGCTCGGCGCGGAACGTAAACCGGCCTTGGGCGATCTCGGCGGCGATGCGGTCGAGCCCATCGGCGATCGCCCGGCCGTCCTCGGCGCCGAGGATGCCCTGGGCCACCAGCATCGCCGCGTGCGCCTTGGAGCCCCGGATGTCCTCGGCCCACAGCCGGCGGTCGAAGCCGATGGACGGGTTGATGCGCGCCATGACCTCGGACGGGCCGGCGTCGAACCGGCCGCCCCACAGGGGATTGGCCGTCGGAGTGTCGGCTGAAGGAGCATTGGCCGCCGGGGGGCTGGCCCTCGCCGTCGTCCGCTTGCCCTTTTTCGCCTGGCTCACCCTGGCCTCCGCGCTGGAAATGCCACCTTCCCAGCGTTCGAGGGCCTAATCAAGCCCGCGCGGCGGCAGCGCCAGATCGTCGAGCCGGGCGCCGAGCGCGCGGGCCAGCGCGCGGAGCGCCTTGACGCTGCCGGGTTTGTGACCGGTCTCGATCTGCGAGAGGTAGCCGGGATCGACGCCGGCCCGGGCCGCGAGCGCCCGCGCCGTGAGACCCCGATGGCGGCGCCAGACGCGCACGGCGCTGGCACCCGCGGCGATGCGGGCAAGCGCCTCGGGCGGCGGTCGGTCCACGCCGGCAGCCGCGGCGCGGAGCGCCTCGTAGTCGGCGCGCGGCAGCACGACGAGATCGCCCGCGTCCGGCCCGGCGAGGCCCAGGACCCTGAGCGTGCGCCCGGTCGGCAGGTGTACGGCAAGTGCGGTCATGGTGTTTGCTAATAGCAATATGAAAATTGCTAATGGCCAATGTCCTTCAGTCGTTGATCCTTGTCAAGGCCGGGCGGCGCACCGGCCACCAGGATCGCGCCATGGCCGCCACCCTGGATCGCCTGATCGAGCGCTACGACCTCGGCGTACCGCGCTACACGAGCTACCCGACGGCGCCGCATTTCGGGCCCGCCGTGACCGCCGGGGTCTACCGGCGCTGGCTCGCGGGCGTGGCCGGATCGCGCGCGCTGTCGCTCTACGTCCACGTGCCGTTCTGCGCCCGGCTGTGCTGGTTCTGCGGCTGCCACACGCGGGTGATCAATGCCTACGAGCCGGTCGCGCGCTACGTCGATCGCGTGCTCGACGAGGCGCGCGCCGTGGCCGAGGCGATCGGCCGTGCGCCGCCGGTGCGGCATATGCATTGGGGCGGTGGCACGCCGACCAACCTCAAGGCCCGGGACGTGCGCCGCCTGGCCGAAGGGCTGCGCCGCGCCTTCCCGTTCGCGGCGGACGCCGAGTTCGCCGTCGAGGTCGATCCCCGCACGCTGACCGAGGACACGGCGACGGCGCTGGCCGAGGCCGGCGTCAACCGGGCGAGCCTCGGCGTGCAGGACTTCGACCCGGCGGTCCAGGCGGCGATCAACCGGCACCAGACCTACGCCATGACCGCGACGGCGGCCGAAGGATTGCGCCGGCGCGGCATAAGCCGCCTCAACATCGATCTCATGTACGGCCTGCCCGAGCAGAGCGTGGCGGGCATCGAACGCACGGTGGACCAGGCCCTGGCGCTGGCCCCCGACCGCCTGGCCCTGTTCGGCTACGCCCACGTGCCCTGGATGAAGAAGCACCAGCGCCTGATCGACGAATCGAAGCTGCCGAACGCCCGCGCGCGATTCGATCAGGCGAAGACGGCGGCGGAACGGCTGGTCGGGTACGGCTACGTCGCGATCGGCCTCGACCACTTCGCCCGACCCGACGACGCGCTGGCCGTGGCGGCCGCGAACGGCGGTCTGCGCCGCAACTTCCAGGGCTACACCACCGACGCGGCGGACGCGCTGATCGGGCTCGGCGCCTCGGCGATCGGCGCGCTCGCGGAAGGTTACGTCCAGAACGTCGTCGCCGTCGCCGATTACGACGCGGCCGTCGGCGCCGGCCGGTTCGCCACGGTGCGCGGCGTCGCGCTCGACGCCGACGACCGGCTGCGGCGCGACGTCATCGAGCGGCTGATGTGCGATCTTGTCGTCGACCTCGACGACATCGCGACGCGCCACAACGTCGGCGTCGACGACTTCGGCGACGACATGGCGGCGCTCGGGCCCATGGCCGCCGACGGTTTGGTATCGATCGAAGGATCGCGCGTCGCCGTGACCGAGGCCGGCCGGCCGTTCCTGCGCGTCGCGGCCGCCGCGTTCGACCGTCATTTGCGCGCCGGCGCCCAGCGCCACGCCCGCGCCGTTTAGCGGGCCCTAACTTTTCGCCCGGCCGGCCTTGCCCTTGCCTTGGTCGTGCGGTGATCGTCGAGGAAGCGCTTGACCTCGGCCAGGTAACGCCTGGGTTCCTCGTGCATGGGCAGGTGGGACGAATTCTTGAACAGCACGACCCGGCTGTCGGGCAGGGCGAGGTGCATGCGCAGCGCGCACGCGGGGCCGAGTTCGTCGAAATAGCCGACCAGGATCAACGCCGGCTGGCGGATCCGCCCCATGTCGGGGATGCGGTTCCAGTCCTTGAGGTTGCCGATGTATAGGAATTCGTTGGGCCCTTGCATCGTCATGTAGGGCCCCATGTTCCCGATGTTCCAACCGTCGAGCGAGGCCTTGAGCGACGGCGGGATCACGTCGAGCCGGTGGACGTGTCGGTAGTTCAGCAGCGTGATCGCCGCGCGGTATTCCGGATGGTCGTAGGTCCCTTCCACCTCGTGGCGCTGCATCATCGCGACGGTCTCGGGCCCGAGCGCCGCGCGCAGCCGGTCGAGCTCGGAAACCAGATGGGGCATGTCGCCGCAGGTGTTCGACAGCACCAGCGTCTTGACCGACTTCGGGTAGGTCAGCGCGTATTCGATCGCGAGCCAGCCGCCCCACGATTGCCCGAGCAAATGCACCGCCGGCAGGTCCAGGGCGCGGAGCACGGTTTCGACCTCGCGCGCGTAGCGCCCGATCGTCCACAGGTTGGGGTCGGTCGGCCGGTCCGAGGCGCCGGCGCCGAGCTGATCGTAGGTGACGACGCGATAGCCCGCATCGGCGAGCGGAATCAACGGATCGCGCAGGTAGTCGCAGGGCAGTCCCGGCCCACCGTTGAGCAGGAACAGGACCTCGTCGCCCCGACCGTAGCTGTAGGTGACGACCTCGTACCCATCCACCGCGACACGCTTCACGGTGCCGGGCCTGCGCGGCTTCGCCATGGCGGTTCCCCCCTTTGTCGGCGGGAACTTTGGCCGGGGCCGCGGCGAGCGTCAACGTGCGCCGGGGCCGAACACGCGGGGAGGTGCCGCTACCACAGCGCGCCGGCGGCCAAGGTGATGTTCTCCATGGTGATGCCCATGGCCTCGTCGCGGCAGAGGAACGCGGCCAGGGCGCCGATCTCGGCGGGGTCTATGATGCGCTTCTGCGGGTAGCTCGCCTTGACCTCGGCGATGTACTGCTCGGGGGTGCGCTGGCGGCCCTCGCGCGCGACCATCGAGCCCAGCGCCTTGTGCATCATGCCGGTCTCGACGAAGCCCGGGCTGATGGCGTTGCAGGTGACGCCGTGGGCCGCGCCTTCGAGCGCGACGCAGCGCATGAGCCCGAGAATCCCCGCCTTGGAGGCGCAGTAGGCGGCGTTGTCCTTGGCGCCGACGGTCGCGGAGGTCGAGGCGACGCACACGATGCGGCCCCAGCCGCGCTCGATCATGCCGGGCAGGCAACGCTTGATGGTGCGATAATAGCCGTTGAGGTTGACGTCGATGACCTGGTGCCAGAGCTCGTCCGGGTGCCCGACCATGGGCTGCTCGAGCGACATGCCGGCGACGTTGGCCAGGATGTCCACCTTGCCGAACGCGGCGACGGCCGCGTCGTAGAACGCCTGCACCGAGGCGTCGGAGCGTACGTCGAGCTCGCACGCGGTGGCACGCACGCCGTGGCCCGCGATCTCGCGCCGCACGGCTTCGAACTCGTCGGACGTTGGGAAGTAGCTGTCCACGCGCTCGTCCGGGGCGGGCGAGCGCGTCAGCGAGCCGATCGCCACGTCGGCCCCGGCGGCGGCGAGCGCGAGCGCCACGGCGCGGCCCTGGCCCGATCCGCCGCCGGTCACCAGGGCCGCGCGGCCCGCCAGGTATCGTTCGGTCATTGTGGTCCTTGGCGGTTCCCGACCCGATACAGCGTTCTTGCTGGCATCGCACCGCCGCCGCTATGCTTCGGCCCACTGTATACGCCGAATGGGGCGATCCAGCCCCACGGAGTCGAGGGAGGCAGACCATGACATCATTTCCTAGGGATCGCGCCATCGACGGGCCGTTCGCGGCCCCGACGCGGCGGCAGGTGACATTGGGCATGGGCGCGCTGGGGGCCGCCGGGGCGCTCGGGCTCGGCCCGCGCGCGGCCAGGGCGGAAACGTCGATCAAGTGGATGGGCTGGCAGGGCTACGACGAGTGCTTCAACGCCGGCACCTTCCTGGCCGACAGCGGCATCGCGATGGAGAAGACCTACATCAACGCCAACGAGGAGATCATCACCAAGCTCGCCGCCGGCGGTACCGGCTCGATCGACCTGATCACCATGTACTTCGGCTACCTGCAGCCGATGGCGAGGGCCGGCTTGCTGGAGCCGTTCGACGTGGCCAAGGCGCCGAACGCCGAGAAGGTCATTCCGGAGTTCATGGACAGCGAGGCGCTGCGCCACGATGGCCAGCTCTACGGGGTGCCGTGGACCTGGGGCTTCCTGCCGATGATGTACGACCCGGCGGCGATTCCCACCCCGACCTCGTGGAAGGATGTGCTGAAGGACGAATACAAGGGCAAGGTGGTGATGATTCACGACCCGCTCGGCAACCTCCAGGTCTGGGGCCGGGTCGTGACCGGCGCCGAGCACTCGACCATCCTCACCCACGACCAACTCAAGGAGACCATCGACTTCCTCATCAACGTCAAGAAGAACCACGCCCGCGCCTTCGCCTCGAGCTACGGCGAGGCGTCCGACATGTTCGCGCGCGGCGAGGTGGTGATCTCGGCGCTGGGTTGGGAGGCCATGGTCGGCTTCGCCGCGACCGCCGGCAAGGTCATCGACTTCGTGATCCCCGAGGAAGGCACGGCGATGTACATGGACTGCCAGGCCATCCCGGCGGGATCGCCGAACCCTGACGCTGCGTACGCGGCGGCCAACCACTGCCTGTCGGTGGAAGGTCAGGCGAAGATCGTCGAGGTGCTGACCCAGGGCATCACGAACCTGGACGCGATCGCCCAGACCGCGCCGGAGCACCAGGCGATCTATTCCTACGACAACATCGGCAAGGTCCTGGAGCGGGCGCGGATGGAGCCGATGCCGCCCTCCGAATCCGACGGCACGCACATCACCTACGATGACTTCCTCGAGGAGTACGACCGCCTCCTGAAGGCATGACCGCTGCGAACGCGCCGCGGCCGGACGAGGGGCACCGACCCCTCGTCCGGCTGCGGGGCCTGACCAAGTCGTTCGGTCCGGTCGTCGCGGTTGCCCCGCTCGACCTCGACATCTACCCGGGTGATTTCTACGCGCTGCTCGGCCCGTCGGGCTGCGGCAAGACGACGCTGCTGCGCATGGTCGGCGGATTCACCGAACCGACGGCGGGGATCATCGAGATCGACGGCCAGGACGTGACGCGCCGTGGCCCCGAGCACCGCCCGACGAACATGGTGTTCCAGGGCTACGGCCTGTTTCCCCACATGACGGTCAGCCAGAACATCGGCTACGGGCTGCGCCTCGCCAAAGTGCCCGAAGGGGAGCGGACCGAGCGGGTCAAGGCGATCATGGCCCTGGTGCGCATCGAGGAGCTGGCGGGGCGGCGCCCCGATGCGCTGTCCGGCGGCCAGGCCCAGCGGGTGGCGCTGGCGCGCGCGCTGGTCATGCGCCCCCGCGTGCTGCTGCTCGACGAGCCGCTCGCCGCGCTCGACCTCAAGCTCAGGAAGCAGATGCAGGAGGAGTTGCGCCGCATCCACCAATCGATCGGCGGCACGTTCGTGTTCGTCACCCACGATCAGGGCGAGGCCATGGGGCTGGCCAACCGCATCGCGGTCATGGAGGCCGGCCGCTGCGTCCAGGAAGGCGGTCCCGAGGAGATCTACCTCAGGCCGCGCACCCGCTTCGTCTCGGCCTTCATCGGCGAGGCCAACATGCTGGCCGGAGCGCGGCGCGACGGCGTCGTCACCCTCAAGGCCGGCATCGCGCTGGCGGATCCCGGGCCCGACGGCCCGGTCGCGCTGGTCGTGCGGCCCGAGGCGGTCGCGCTGGGCGGCGGCGAGGTCAGCGTCGAGGGGCGGCTCGACGACGTGGTGTTCCTGGGTCCCTACACCCGCTACCGCGTCACCGCCACGAGCGGTGAGGAGATCGTCGCGCACGTCGCCGACGGCCGATCGCGGGCGGCGACGGTGGGCGACGCGGTGCGGATCGGCTGGTCCGCCGCGGCGCACCGGGTGGTGGCCGAGGCATGATCCGCCCGGCGCGCAAGGACGCGGCGATGCTCGGCCCGTCGGGGGCCGTGTTCCTGGTGCTGTTCGTCGCGCCGTTCGCGTTCCTGTTCGTCGTCAGCTTCTGGCGCAAGAAGATGTTCACGGTCGAGCCGGACCTGACGTTCGCCAACTACGCCGACACCTTCGCCGACTACGGCTGGCCGCTGGCGTTCACGCTGATGGTGGCGTTCGCCATCGCCGTGCTGACGACGCTGCTGGCGTTCGCCTTCGCCTACGCCATACGGTTCCACGCCGGGCGGTTCGGCACCGCGCTTCTGTTCGTGACCCTGATCACGCTGTTCGGCGGCTATCTGGTCAAGATCTACGCGTGGAAGACGATCCTGGGCACCGAGGGGATTCTCAACTCGGCGCTGTTGACGCTGGGCATCGTGGACCGGCCGCTGACCATCTTCATCTACAACCCCGCGGCGGTGGTCGTGACGCTGACCCATTTCCTGTTGCCGCTCGCGGTGCTGCCGATCTTCGCCTCGCTCCGGGGCATCAAGGACATCGGCCTGGAGGCCGCGCGGGACCTGGGCGCGGGGCCGGGCCGCACGTTTCTCGACATCGTCCTGCCGCAGGCGTTGCCGGGGGTCATGGCGGCCTTCACGTTCAGCTTTCTCATCTCGGCCGGCGACTACGTGACGCCGCGCTACGTCGGCGGCCCGTACACCTCGATGATCGGGGATTTCATCGAAGGGCAGTTCAGCCTGCGCTTCGATTGGCCGGCCGGCGCGGCGATGTCGTTCACGGTGCTCGCCGCCGCCGCCGTCGTGCTCGGTCTCGTGCGCGTGCTCGCCGGCGCGCTCAAGCCGCGATGACCAGGATGATGACCAGGATTCTGTGGGGCGCGTTCTCGGGTCTCGTGACCCTGTTCATGCTCACGCCGCTGGGCCTTGTCGTGCTGTTCTCGTTCACCGACAACGCGCTGACGAACTTCCCGATCAACGCGATCTCGCTGCACTGGTACCGCATCCTCGGCGCCAACCCGGAATTCTGGAAGGCGTTCGAGAACAGCATGATCATCTCGAGCACGGTCGCCGTGGTGTCCACGGTGATCGGGACCATGGCGGCGATGGTGCTTTCCCGCTGGCGCGAGCGCGTGGCCAACGCCGTGCTGCTCGCGCTCGCGGCGCCGGTGACGTTGCCCGCGCTGGTCATCGGCATCGCGCTGCTGGTGTTCTTCAACAAGGTCGGCGTGCCGCTCAGCCGCGCGACCGTGATCGCCAGCCACCTGGTCATCACCCAGCCGTTCGTGATCCTGATCGTGTACGCCCGCATGGTGAACTTCGACTACGCCGCCGTGGACAGCGCGCGCGACCTGGGCGCCTCGCCGTGGCGCGCGTTCTGGACCGTGACCTTTCCCATCGTGTCCTCGACCGTGATCGGCGCGGCGCTGATCGCGCTGGCCGTGTCGCTCGACGATTTCATCGTCACGTTCTTCACCATCGGCGGCGGCAACACCCTGCCGACGTTCATCTGGGGCAAGGTGCGGACGTACCTGGACCCCTCGATCAACGCCATCGGCACGATCCTGATCGGGCTGACCATCGCCTCGACGGCCGTGGCGCTTTGGCTCGGACGCTATCGCGGCTGACGATGATCTACGTCGAGTTCATACAGCGCGACCGCTTCGTGCCCGTCGAGCTGTTCCGCGCGCTGGGCGATCAGGCGTCGTGGACCGATCCGGACGACGAGCTGGTGCTCAACGTCGGGCGCACCCTGCGGCTTGGCCCGCACCCGGCGTACATGGCGTTCTGGCGGTGCAAGGGCATGGCGCGGCTCGACGAATGGGAGGCGCACTTCCAGAGCGCGGCGGGCCTCGCCGACAGCTATGAGCAGGCGACCCACAAGGCGATCCATCTTTCGGATGCCGGGTGCTTCGACGAGATCGCCGCCGGCCCCCGCGCCGACGGCGGGCTCCAGTACATCGAGTTCCTCGACGTGCCCGGCGATACCGCCGACACGGCCATGGCCGAGCACTTCGCCAGACGCGCCGAGCGTCACGTCCCGGCGGACCTCAATCACGTCGTGCGGCGCATCGGGCTCATGGGCGGGCCGCTGGGCGACATGGCGGTGTGGACAACGCCGGATTACGCCGGGCTCGAGCCGCTGGCGCGCGAGGCGCACCCCGAAGGCCCGTTCAGGCCGCGCCGCGCCGGCGTCTACCGCCGGTTCGGCCAGGAGATTCTCTAGAAGCCGATGCCCGGCGCGAAGTCCGCGTATTCGGGCGCGCGCTCGATCCGGAGCGCGGCACAGCCGCACGCTTCGCCCGGGTCGATGCGCGCCATGGTCAGCAGGCTGATGCGCACCGAGGCACGCGCGAGGTCGTGGTGGATCGGGTCGATCGCCTCGCCCGGCGCGTCGACGACGCCGTCCTCCCAGCACACGACGTAGCTCGAACTGGCGAAGCACGCGCCGATCTCGCGCATGGCCGAGGCCTCGGGGCCGATGCTCTGGTTGACCACGTCGCCGCCCAGCATCTGGAAGGCGCGCGCCTCGGCTCGGCTGGTGAAGCGCGGGCCCCAGTTGTGCGTCGCGACGACCCGGTGGCCGTGACCGAGCACGCGCCCCGGCTGAGGCCACGCTTGCCGCGCGTTCGCTTCCAGCGTCGCGGCCAGGGCCGGGCAGAACAACTGGTTGGCGAGGCCCTGGTGCCTGAGCCGGCCGGGCATCGCCGAATACTGGGTCTGGCTGAAGTCGAGCACGTCCTTGGGAATGACCAGGTCGCGCGGCTGGATCGCCTTGTTGAGCGAGCCGCAGGTCGAGTCCGCCAGCACCTTGCGCGCGCCGGCCTGGGCGAGCACCCACGCGACGCGGCGATGCGCGGCATGGTCGATCGCGTCGTTGGGCCAGCCGTGGGAGAACACGTTGAGCACCGTTCGCGCCCGCCCGTCCGGCGCGAGCGCGCCGTCGAGCTCGATCACCTGCCAGTTGCCGGCCGGCCCCCACGGCGTCTCGAACGTCAGCCAGCGATCGAGCACGCGCACGCCGGGTTCCGCCAGGTCGTCGGGAAAGCGCAGGCCCCAGCCGGCGCTGCCCGAAAGGAGCGCGTAGGGCGTCTTGGGGATCGCGACCATGGCGGGTCTCCCGGGCGAAGCGGCGAGAATGACGGCGCTTCGTCGCGATGGCAAGGCGGTCGGCTATGTTGTATACGATGATGCGGTCAGGGCCCGTCCAAGCGGGACCCAAGGGAGGGACAACCATGAACTTCAAGCTCATGTCGGCGGCCGTGGCGCTCGCCGGCGCGCTCGCCGGCACCTCGGCCGCGGCGCAAGAGGTGCACGTTCTCAACTGGGAAGGCTGGGGCACGAACCAGCCCTACGCCATCGAGGCGTACGAGGCGGCGACCGGGAACAAGGTGGTCCACGACTACTTCACCTCGTTCCCCGAGATGTTCACCAAGCTGCGCACGAACCCCGGCTACTACGACGTGGTCGTCATCAACTCGTCGTACATGGGGGCGGCGGCGGACGAAGGGCTGATCCAGCCGATCGACAGCGGCCGGCTCGGCAATTTCGCCGCGCTCTTCGCCGAACTGCGCGACGCGGCGGATTTCCAGAAGGATGGCAACCTTTACGGCGTCGCGTGGGTCTGGGGCGCGACCAGCGTCAGCTACAACACCGACAAAATCACGACGGCGCCCGATTCGATCCAGGTGTTCTGGGACCCGGCCCATGCCGGCCGCGTGTGCTGGCACGACAGCCCCGAGGACTCGGTGCGCATGGCCGCGATCGCCACCGGTCAGGATCCGGAGCATCCGACCGACATGGCGGCGGTCCGCGACAAGCTGCGCGCGCTCAAGCCCCAGATCCAGACCTTCTGGGCCTCGGAGGACGAGTGGCTGAAGCTGATCGCCGGAGACCAGTGCGACGTTTCGCTCATCTGGACCGACTCGACCGAGAAGGCGAAGGAAACCCACAGCCAGCCGATCACCTTCTTCATACCCGCGGAAGGCGCGCTCGGTTGGCGTGATGGCCTGGCGATCCCGGCCGGGGCGCCGAACATCGACGCGGCGTACGCCTTCGTCGACTACATGATCAGCACCGATTTCTACGCGGGCTGGGCGGCGGCGGGCGGCGCTCCCGTGGCGGCGAGCTCCGAGGCGGTCGGCGCGCTGTCGGCGGATTCACTCACCCGCCAGGTGCTCACGACCGAGGAGAGCCTGAGCCGGCTGAAGTTCCAGCAGCCCAAGACCGAGGAAGAACGTCAGGCCTGGCTCGAGCTGTGGGAGGAGACCAAGGCGTACTACGCGGAGTAGCAATTTTGCAGGCTGCTGAAAAACCCCCGACGACGTCATTGCGAGGAGGCCGCAGGCCGACGTGGCAATCCAGGATTGCAGGGCTCGTGCGGTTGCCCCTGGATCGCCACGGACGCTACGCGTCCTCGCGATGACGGTATTGATGTCTTAATTCAGCGCCCTGTTAGCGGCGCTCAGGCATCGACGCGGGCGGCGGCGGGTACGCCCCCGATGCTGTGCTCCGACGATGGATCGCGTAGAGTCGCTTGGCAACCCGGCGCGGATATCGCCATGAAGCACCACTACACGGTCGGGACGACGCAGGGGTCGCGGAGCGAGGCGGTCAGCGTGGACGCCGAGGACGCCTTGATCGCCGCGCTCATGGTCAAGCATCGCCATCCCGGGGTGATGATCACCTACGTGCGCAAACGCAACGCGCGCGGCGACCTGCGCCACCCGCCCCACGCCGTCGACGACCGCGAGCCGTAGACGCGGTTCGTCAGCCCGGTATGGCGTGGCCCGACGCGCGCGTCACAGCATCGACTTGACCGGTATGACGCCCTTGCGCGCGGCGTCCTCGGCGTAGACCGATTGGTCGCCCTGCCTGCGGTACGCCTCGGCGGCGGCGGCGAAGCGGTCCGGGTCGAGCTCGACCCCGAGCCCCGGCCCGTCCGGCACGCGCATGGTGCCGTGATCGGTCAGGCCGATGACCCCGGGCTTGACCACGTCGCCTGCCAGCTCGAGCGCGTGGGTGTCGGCGGCGTGGGGCAGCGCCGGCATCGACGCCGCCAGGTGCAGGTACGCCGCGGTCGCGATGCCGAGCTCGCCGGCGCTGTGGAAGTTGAGCCCGATCTGGAACGTCTCGCACACGCCCTGCAGCCGCTTGATCGCGGTGATGCCGCCCCATTCGAAGATGTCGCCGAGCACCACGTCGACGGCGCCCAGCCGGATCGCCTCGGCGGTCGAATCCAGGTCGATGGTCGCCATGTTGCTGGCGAAGGGAATGGCAAGCCGGGCGCGAACCCGCGCCATGGCTTCGTTACCCCAGCACGGGTCCTCGTAGTACTCGAGGTCGAGCGGCTCGATCGCCTTGCCGATCCGGAGCGCGCTCGCCGCAGAATAGATCGCCTGCGGGTCGTAGCGGAGCTTCGCGTCGGGAAACGCCTCGCGCAGCGCGCGGAGCGTCGCGATCTCCTCCGCCGCGCCGACCACGCCGCCCTTGTACTTGATGGTCGTGAAGCCGTGCCGCGCCACGTAGTCGCGCGCCGTCGCGATCACGTCCGCCCGGGTCAGGATGGCGTTGCGCCCGGCGCGGTCCGGGTTGCGGTAATAGAGGTAGGCGGCGAACGGAACCTCGTCGCGCATCCGCCCGCCGAGCAGCCGGCACAGCGGCTGGCCGGTGGCCTTGCCCATCAGGTCCCAGCACGCGACCTCGAGCCCGGCGATGGCGCAATAGCCGAGCTTGCCGTTGTAGAGCGGCACGAACGTCGCCTTGCCCAGCATGCGCACCAGGTCGAATGGGTTCTCGCCCAGGAACATGGGTGCGATCTCGCTGTCGATCAGCGCCTTGGTCACGCCGCCGCCGAGCGTTTCGCCCAGGCCCTCGAGCCCGTCGTCGGTGCGCACCTGGACGATCAGCCGCGTCCAGTCGGCGTTCGCCCCGCCCGACCAGCGGATTGGCGCCACGAACGGCACGTTGACCGGCGTCACCTCGATGGCGGCGATACGCATGGCGCGTCAGGTGCGCGAGCTCGGCCGGTAGAACGGCTCGACCGGCCGCTCGTCGAGCCAGCCCTCGTAGAACCGGCGTACGTACGGCATGACGTCGCGGCCGAGCGCGCGGTTGCGCTGCTCGACCTCGGTCGGCGGCCGCGCCATCGCGGCCGCGAGCTCGTCGAGCACGGCTTCCTTATCGAGGCGCGTGAAGCGGCCATCGCGGTAGATCGCCTCGCCGGCGACGACGACCGTGCGCACGCCGCTGGTCCGCGCCCGGTGCAGCACGGCGTCGAGCACCGAGACCTCGCGGTCGAGCGTCAGGAACGGGTGGGCGATGGCCCGCCAGTCCATGAGCACCAGGTCGGCGGCCTTGCCCGGCGCGAGCACACCGATGTCGTCGGCGAAGGCGGTGGTGTGGGCGCCGTGCTCGGTGGCCATGCGGAACACCTGGGCCGAGGTCGGCACGTCGTCGTCCATGCCCGGCGTGCGGTGCAGCTTCAGGACCAGCCGCATCTCTTGCAGCATGTCGCGATCGTCGTTGATGCCGGCCTCGTCGATGCCGATGGCGACGCGCACGCCGTGGCGCTCGAAGGCGTTGAGCGGCGCCACGCCGCTGCGCAGCCTGAGGTTCGAGCTGGCGTTGTGGCAGATGCGCGTGCCGGTCGCGGCCACCCTCTCGATGTCCCGTTCGGTCATCCAGACGCCGTGGCCGAGCGTCATGCCCGGCCCAAGCAAGCCATGGCGCTCCAGGTGCTCGACCGCCGAACCGCCGGTGCGCCGCCGCGCGTATTCCTTCTGGTAAGGCGTCTCCAGCAGATGCATGTGCATCGGCACGTGGTAGCGGTCCGCGTAGCCGCGCATGGCGTCGAGCGCGCGGTCCGAGCACCAGTGCAGATTGTTGGGCGCGAGCTGCACCCGCGCCCGTTCGCTGCCGTTGTGGCGCTGGAACAGGTGCTCGAAGATGCCGAACTGCTCGTCCATGGGTTGGCGGGTCGCGGCGAAGTGGGCCGCCATGCGCCGCCCGAGCTCGGGCGGCAGGCCGGCGACGAAATCGTCGTCGTCGCCGTAGACCAGCAGGCTCTGATCGCTGAGCCCGTAGGAAAATGAAACCCGCATGCCGACGTCGCGGTAGGCGTCGAATATGCGCTCGGCCGAATTCCGGATCTCGCTCGCCGTGCCGCGCATCCAGCCGTGCAGATGCTGCACGGTGGTGATGCCCGACTCGATCATCTCGAACGCCGAATAGAGCGTGTCCAGATAGAGATCGACATCGCGGCTCTGCATGAGCGAGGCGAACCACAGCTCGAGCGGCAGGTCCTGGCAGCCGTGCTGCACCGGGGTGAGGCCGACGTGATGGTGGGCGTTGACGAAGCCTGGCGTCACCACGGTGTCCGCGCCGCCCAGCACCTCGTCGGGCGCGTGGTCGCGGGCGATCTCGGCGTAGGGGCCGACGGCCACGATGCGGCCGTCGCGCTGGAAAACGGCGCCGTCCTCGATGACCGCCGCGTCGTGGCGGCTCGCGGCGTGGGTGATGACGTAGCGGCCGCGGATCAGGGACGACGGCATGGCGTGTCCTCTACGCCGATCCGGCGCGTTACCGCGCGGCCGTGGGCAGCGGCCGCGCGCCCAGCGCCATGCCGTGGACCAGGGCGGACAGGTCGTCCCACGCGCCGATGAACGCGGCGCCTTCGCGCACGGCGAAGCGGCGCGACTTGTCCGAGGCGCCGGAAAGCGTGAACAGCTTTCCCGCCCCGCGCGCTGCCGCCGCCACCCGGCGCGCGTCGCGGAAATCGGCGGCGTCGAGCCTGAGCATGCCGCGCCCGCGCGTCAGCGACAGGTCGCTCGGGCCGAGGAACAGCCCATCGACCGTGGCGAGCCGGGCGATCGCCGGCGCGTCGGCCAGCGCCCCGGGCGTCTCGATCATGGGCAGGCAAAGCGTGGTCCGGTTGGCGCGCGCGACCAGGCCCTTGGCCCGGCGCCCATAACCGTCGATCCGGCTGAACCCCAGGCCGCGCGTGCCGAGCGGCGGGAACTTGGCGAACGCGGCGACCCGGCGTGCGTGATCCAGATCGCGAATCTGCGGAATGATGACGCCGTCGGCCCCGGCGTCGAGCGCCTTCTGGATCGGCACCCGGTCGGCGGCGGCGACCCGGACCTGGACCCCCAGGCCCAGGCCCTTGGCGAACGGGATCAGGGCGTCCGCCGCCCCGTCGTCGATCGACCCGTGCTCCATGTCGAAAATGACGAGGTCGAACCCGGCGAGGCTGGCGATCTCGAGCGCGTGCCGGCTGCCGGTCATCAGCCAGAAACCCAGCTTCGTCCGCGCCGTCCTTGCCACGATCGCCCTCCGCCGCACCGCACCACGCTGGCACCCGACACTGGCACCCGCGCCGCGCCGGTGTCCAGCGGCGGCGGTTGGTATACGGTCGGGCCGCACCCGACGGGGACCGCCATGAAGATCACGGACATCGAGACCTTCGCGCTCAGGTTCGCCATGCCATATCCGCTGACCTACGCGCGGGGCGAATACGCCGAGCGCGAGGCGCTGCTCGTGCGCGTGCGCACCGACGACGCGGGCATCGCCGGCTGGGGCGAGGCCGCCATGTGGGGCGGACCGTTCGCGACCTCGGTCGCCGTGATCGAGCAGGAAATCGCGCCGCTCGTCGTCGGCGAGGACCCGCGCCGCCCCGAGTACCTTTGGGAAAAGGTGTTCCAGAGCACCTACTACCACGGGCGCAAGGGCATCCTGCTGGCGTGCCTGTCGGGCGTCGACATCGCACTGTGGGACATCCTCGGCCAGTGCGCCGGTCAGCCGCTGTGGCGGCTTCTGGGCGGCTTCGGCCAGCCGGTCGCGGCCTACGCCTCGGCCGGCTACTACCGGCGCGACTACGGGCTCGACGCCTTCGCCGCCGACGTGGCCGCGGCGCGGGCGCGGGGGTTCCGGGGCTACAAGATGAAGATCGGCAACGTGCCCGGCGTGGTCCACGCGGGCGTGCTGGCCGACGTGCCCCTGCGCCGCTCGTTCGCCGAGGACGCGGCGCGCATCCGGGCCGCGCGCGAGGCCATCGGGCCGGACCGCTGGCTGATGTGCGACGCCAACGCCTCGCTCGACCTCGCCCTCGCGCTCCGTTACGCCGGGCTGCTCGAGGAGGTCGAAGCGCGCTGGTTCGAGGAGCCGACCCAACCGGAGGACGTGGCGGGCTGCGCCGAGCTGGCCCGACGGACCCGCGTGCCCATCGCCGGGTTCGAGACCGAGACCGGGCGCGACGCCTTCGCGCGGCTGATCGATGCCGGCGCGATCGGGGTGGTGCAGCCGGACGTGGTCCAGGTCGGCGGTCTGACCGAGGCGCGCAAGATCGCCGCCTACGCCCAGGTCCGTCACCTGCCGTTCACCGCGAAGAACTACTCGACGGCGGTCGGCGCGGCGGCGTGCCTGCACCTGCTGGCGGCGCTGCCCAACGCGGACTTCTTCGAGTGCGATCAGGACCCGATGCCGTGGCGGGAGTCCCTGCTGGGCCAGCCGGCGTGGACCTTGGACGACGGCCTGGCCATGCCCGCCGATCGCCCCGGTCTCGGCTTGATGCTCGACGAGGCGGCGCTCGAACCCTGGCGCGTCAGGCCGAAGCGGCCTTGAGCGAGTCCCGAGCCTTGCCTGCCACGGATTGCTCGCGCACGCGCCAGAAGCGCATGGTGCGCTGGGCCGCGTCGAGCGAAAGCTGGTCGTAGAGTTCGAGCAGCTCGACCGAATCGACGCCTTGCGATCCGCCTTGCTTCTTGGTGTGCGCCAGCAGGACGGCGAACGCCTTCGGCGACACGTTCTTCGCCTTGCACGCGATCGCCAGGGCCTCGCAGCCGGGGTCGTAGAAGATCCGTTGCGCGGTGCGCACGTCGACCTCGACGAAGTAGGCCAAGGCATAGACGAATTCGCGGTATTGTCGGGTCTTGAGCAGCTCGATCAGCAGGTTCTCGTCGAGCTGATCCAGCCGCTTCTTGTTGAGGATGAACCGCTCCGCTTCGGTCATGTTGGCCTGCTGGGCGGCCATTTGGTCGACGATGCTGTCCTGCGACTCGGCGATAAGGCGGTCGATCGTCGCGCCGTCGATCGCGGCGGTGCGCTCGACGATGTGCCGGCGCAGGTTCGACGAGACGAACCAGAACATCTCGTTCAGAAGCTCGGGCGGCATGTCGGTGCGCTCGACCAGAGGCGCGTGAAGCTTCTGGTTGTGCTCGGCGCGAGATACGATCTTTTCCATCGAGCCGCCGGAAATCGTGGCGCCGTCGTTGCGCACCAGGGTCTCGAGCACGGCGTCGTCGCCCTTCTGGACCAGCGCATCGACGATCAGGGCGCTGACTTCGCTGCGCCCCGAGATCGCGCGCATGTGTTCCTGGCCGTTGCGCCGGATGACCTCGAGCAGGTCGATGTCCTCGATGGCCGAACTGTTCCGCAACACGGGCATGGCCACCTCGATCTCGTCGTTGGCGAGCATGGTGATGACGCCGCGTGGGGCATCGTCGACGCTGGCGAGCCTGTGCGCCAGCTCGGCCCGCACCTTGGTTTCCATGGTGCGGGTGATGCTCATCATGATCGCGTTGAAATGGTCCCTCTCGCGCTCGTTGTAGGCGTCGGAAGCGTCGACGAACAGGTCCGTAACCTCGCGCAGCAACTCGCGCCGCCGATCGCTCGACGGCTCCTTGGCGAGATTCACCAGGGTTCTCAAGCGCGTCGGGTTGTCCGGCATGACGGTCCTTCCTCGGCCCGACCGGGATGTTAACGACGGCTTGGTGAAGAAACCCTTGCCGAGGATCAGGTGCCCGCGCCGAGCGCGGCCAGCGCGCGGCTATCGGGGCGGACCCCCAGCCCGGCCGTGTCGGGCACCGCGATGGTCGCGCCATTGGCCCGGGGCCCCGACGGAAAAAGCAACTCGCGCAAGGGGTTCGGCGCGCCCTGAACCTCGCACAGGGAAACCAGCGGCGCCGCCGCCATGAAGTGCAAGGACGCCGCGAGATTGAGGTCGAGCGTGTAGGTGTGATTGACGCACGGCACGCCGGCGGCGGCGGCGATGTCGGCGATGCGCATGGCCTGGGTCAGGCCGACGCGCGAGACGTCCACCTGGACGATGCCGATGCCGGCGTCTCGCACCAGGCGCACGAACTCGCCCTGGCTCGCGCACAGCTCGCCCGCGGCAATGGTCAGGCCGGCGTCCCGGGTGACCGCCCGGTACCCTTCGATGTCGTCCGGCGCCAGAGGTTCCTCCAGCCAGAACACGTCATAGCGCCGGAACCGGCGGCAGCGTTCGAGTGCCCCCGCCGCGTCCCAGGCGTTGCCGCCATCGACCAGAACCTTCACGTCGGGCCCGGCGGCGTCGCGCATGGTGCGCACGATCGCCTCGTCCCGATCTGGGTCGGGGCCGAGCGGCGCCCAGCCCATCTTGATCGCCCGGAACCCGCGCTCGACGAGGGCGCGCACGTTGACCGCGGTGGCTTCGAGCGTGGCGCCGAGTGGATGGGTCGCGTAGACCTCGAGCTCGCGCCGTCGCGCCCCGCCCAGCAGCCGGTGCACGGGCACGCGCGCCGCCTGGCCGGCGATGTCCCACAGCGCCAGGTCGCACGCCGCCATGGCGTGCAGCACGGCGCCGGCGCGGCCGTATTGGCTGGTCCCGGCCAGCATGCGCGCCCACAGGGCCGCGGGGTCGCGCGGATCCTGGCCGATCAGCAGGGCCCCGAGCCCGCTCATCAGCTCGTCCTGGTAGGGCGCGGCGACGATCGCCGCCACCACCTCGGGCAGGCTGTCGGTCTCGCCCCAGCCGGCGGTCCCGTCGTCGGTGTCGATGCGCACCAGCGCGGCGTACGGCCCGCCGTAGGCGCCGAGCGCGCCGGGGCGGCGCACGACGAACGTCCGGACGTCCGCGATGCGCACGGCCGCCTCAGATGCCCCGCGTCATGCCGCCGTCGGCCCGGATGTCCTGGCCGGTGATGAAGCCCGCCTCGGGTCCGAGCAGGAACGCGGCCGTGCCCGCCACCTCGGCCAGGTGCCCGGCGCGGCCGGCGGGGATGCCGTCGATCACCACCTGCTCCCACGTGAAGTTGTCGAGGAACCCGGGCAGCAGGTTGTTCATGCGGATGCGCTCGCGCGCGTAGCGGTCGGCGTAGAGCTTGGTGAACCCGGACAACGCCCGGCGCAGCGCCGACGACAGCGGATAGGCCGGGTGAGGATCGACCGCGCCGAACGCGGAGATGTTGACGATCGCCCCGCCACCGGCCCGAAGCAGGACGGGCGTGACGGCCCGCGCCACCTTGACCGGGGCGAGCACGTAGAGGTCGAACGCGCCGTGCCAGGCTTCATCGGGGATGTCGAGCAGATTGCCGGCGAAGTCGGGATCGAACGCCGTTCCGGTCGGTTTCAGGCCATGACCCGCGTGGCCGGTGCTGACCACGGCGCCGTCGATGCGGCCGAAGCGTTCCGCCGTGGCTCCGACCAGCCGGGCGATCGCCGCCGCGTCGGTCACGTCGCCGGCCACCGCGACGCCGCCCAGCTCGCGCGCCAGAGCCTGGGCCGCGTCCGACCGGCTCAACAGTCCGAGCTTCCAGCCGTCGCTGGCGAGCCTTCGCGCGCACGCCGCGCCGATGCCCTTGCCGGCGGCGGTGACGATGGCGACGCGGTCGGCGCACATGGCGGATCGGTCCTCCCAGGACGGCCCGGCGGCGAGGGCAATCTAACCCG
>CAZGYG010000005.1:0-73223 GCA_964530335.1 uncultured Rhodospirillaceae bacterium
TGTTCGGCAACAGAGGCTCCATGATCGACCATTCGAAGTCCGTGATCTCGTAGCGACGTGCGGTCATCCTCGTTCCTCCCCAACGAGGTTGAATCACCGTTCGCTCGATTTGTGAATCCCATTTATGAGTTCATGGCCTAGGGCCCTACCCGTCCCTCGGCGTGATCCGCTCGAGTCCGCCCATGTAGGCGCGCAGCGCGTCCGGCACGGTCACCGTGCCGTCGGCCTCCTGGTAGTTTTCGAGCACCGCGATCAGCGCGCGACCCACCGCGATGCCCGAGCCGTTGAGGCTGTGGACGAACCGCGTTCCCTTTGTCCCCTTGGCGCGGCAGCGCGCCTTCATGCGCCGGGCCTGGAAGTCGCCGCAGTTCGAGCAGCTCGAAATCTCGCGGTACGTTCCTTGCCCCGGCAGCCAGACCTCCAGGTCGTAGGTCTTGCGCGCGGCGAAACCCATGTCCCCGGTCGAGAGCAGGAACACCCGGTACGCCAGGCCGAGCCGCTTCAGCACCTCTTCGGCGCACGCGGTCATGCGCTCGTGCTCGGCCTCCGACTGCTCGGGCGTCGTGATACTGACCAGCTCCACCTTGTAGAACTGGTGCTGGCGCAACATGCCGCGGGTGTCGCGCCCCGACGCGCCGGCCTCGGAGCGGAAACACGGCGTCCAAGCGGTGAAGCGCAATGGCAGCCGTTCCTCGTCGACGACCTCGCCGGCCACCAGGTTGGTCAGCGGCATCTCGGCGGTCGGGATCAGCCAGTAGTCATTGGTCGTGCGGAACAGGTCGGCGGCGAACTTCGGCAGGTTGCCGGTGCCATACGCGGTCGCCTCGCGCACGATGAGCGGCGGGCTGACTTCCTCGTAGCCGAACTCGCGGCTGTGCAGGTCGAGCATGAACGCCGCGAGCGCGCGTTCGAGCCGGGCAAGTGGCCCGCTCAACACCGTGAAGCGTGCGCCGGCCAGCTTCGCCGCGCGCTCGAAGTCCATCCAGCCCAGCGACTCGCCCAGCTCGAAGTGCTCCTTGGGCTTGAACGGGAACTCCCGCGGCGTGCCCCAGCGCCGGACCTCGCGGCCGTCGTCGTAGCGCGCCCCGACCGGCACCTTGGCGTCCGGCACGTTTGACAAGGTCTCCAGCACCCCGTCGAGCTCGGCGCTCGCCTGGCGCTCCTCGTCCTCGGCCGCTTGCGCCTCGTCCTTCAGCCGCGCGACCTCGGCCAGGATCGGCGCCGGGTCCTCGCCCTTGTGCTTGGCCTGGCCGATCCGACGGCTCGCCTCGTTGCGCCTGGCCTGGGTCTCCTGGAACCGGGTCTTGGCCGCGCGCACGCGCCCGTCGAGCGCGAGGATGCGCGCCGCCGTCGGTTCGGCCCCCCGATCCGCGAGCGCGCGATCGAGCGCGTCGGGGTGGTCGCGAATCCAGGCGATGTCGAGCATGGGCGTTCCTCGTCGCCCCTTCTATAGGGCACGCCGCCGAGCGTCCACGGAGCCGGCGTCAACGAGTCTCGTTGAAGTCGGTTTCCGGGAAGTCATCGATCGGCGCCGACGCGCCTCCGGCCCCGGCGGCGACCGGCGCGCCCGCGCTCATTCCGGCAGCGGCGTCAGCGGCCGCCTCGGCCTTCGCCCGCCGGCGCTCGACGATGCGGGCGCACACGATCGATATTTCGTAGAGCAGGATGAGCGGCAGGGCGAGGCCGATCTGGCTGAACGGGTCCGGCGGCGTGATCACCGCCGCGACGATGAACGCGCCGACGATCGCGTACTTGCGCGCGCCTGAAAGCCCGGCCGCGGAGACGAACCCGACGCGGGCCAGCAGCGTGATGATCAGCGGCATCTGGAACGCCGCGCCGAACGCGAGCAGGAAGGTCAGGAGCAGATTGAAGTATTCGCTGACCCGCGTCTCCAGCTCGATGGCCAGGCTGCCCGGCTCGGCCCGTTCCTGGAACGTCAGGAAGAAGTCGAGCGCCACCGGGTAGAAGCCGTAATAGACGACCGCCGCGCCGATCAGGAACAGGACAGGGCCGATGGCCAGGAACGGCAGCGCCGCCAGCTTCTCGCGCCGGTACATGCCAGGCGCCACGAACAACCAGAGTTGATAGGCGATGAGCGGGAACGCGACGCCCAGCCCGACCGCGAACGCCACCTTGACCAGGGTGAAGAAGAACTCGATCGGGCTGGTGAAGATCATCCGCGCGTCCGGATAGTTGGCGCGCTGGAACGCCTCGTAGAGCGGAATCTGCAGGAACCGGAAGATCGGCTTGGCCACGACGAACGCCGCGACGAAGCAGACCAGCAGCGCGATCACCGAGCGGATCAGCCGTTTGCGCAGATCGATCAGGTGATCGATCAGCGGACGCTTGGTGTCGTCGATGTCCTTGATGACCATGACGTCGCGGGCGTGGGGGCGCGCCGATCAGGCGCGGGATACCGGATCGGGTTCGCGGGGCGTCGGCGTGCTTGCCGGTTCCGCCGGTCCGGGCGCACCGGGCGCCGCGGCGCGCAGTTCGCCATTCGATTTGGCCGACGCTTGCGCCGGTTCAGGCGTCGGCTTCTCTGTCGCGCCGCCGAACACGGCCTTCTTGATCTGGGTCGTCGGGTTCAGGCTCGCGACGCCCTGGACCTGGCGCTTGAGGTCGTCGACCCCCGCCTCGCGCGCCAACTGGTCCATGCCGCGCTGGAACTCGTTGGCGAGCCGGCGCGCCTTGCCCATCCACTGGCCCAAGGTGCGCAGGATGCGCGGAAGGTCCTTGGGGCCGATGACGATCAGCGCCAGCACGACGATGACCGCCATCTCGGTCCACGATATGCCCAGCACGTTCGTGCGCCCCCTTGAGGGCCCGGCCTCAGCGTTCGACCACCTTGTCCTTGCCGACCACCGGCGCGGACGCCGCTTCGCCGGTCACCTGCTTGGGCGAGACCGCCTCGGCGTCCTCATCGCCCTTGTCTTCCTTCATGCCGTACTTGAACGCCTTGATGCCCTTGGCCAAATCGCCCATCACGGCGGGTATCCGGTTGCGCCCGAACAGCAGCACCACGATGATCAGGACGATCAACCAATGCCAAATACTGAACGATCCCATCGACTTAGTTCCTCCATGGCGGCATGCCTGGCGCGCCGACGGATGATGTCAGAACGCTCGGGGCATGGCAACGAAGCTGCGTTGCGGCCGACTTACCGCTTTTCTGGCGGCTTATCTGGCCGATCTTCGTGTCCAGTGCAAGGGAAGACCAGCGCCGCGCGCGGCGCCACCGCCAGTCCGACCCGGCAGCCGACGGCGGGGGCGGCGGCCCGGGCCAGGCGGGCGCGCACCTCGCCGCCCTGGTCGAGCCTCAGGTCGACGACGATCTCCGCGCCCAGCGAATGGCGGCCCAGCACCGTGGCCGGCGCGCCGTGGTCCATGTCGCCGATGACCACGTCCTCGGGGCGCACCAGCACATCGACCAGGGTGCCGTCGCCGATGCCGGCCGCACCGTGAACACCCAGGGCCGAGACCGCGTTGCCGCGCTCGACCGTGGCGTGGAAGCCGTTGACGAAGCCGAGGAACTTGGTGACGAACGCGCTCGCCGGCCGGGCATAGACCGAATCCGGCGTGTCGACCTGCACCAGGCGCCCGTCGCGCATGACGGCGATCCGGTCGGCCAGGAACATCGCTTCCTCGGCGTCGTGGGTCACGATCAGCGTCGTCGCGCCCGCCTGGCGAAGGATCGCCAGGGTTTCCGAGCGCACGCTTTCGCGCAGCCGGATATCCAGATTGGAGAACGGCTCGTCGAGCAGGAGGATGCGCGGGTCCGGGGCCAGGGCGCGCGCCAGGGCGACGCGCTGCTGCTCGCCGCCCGAAAGCATGTGCGGGTAGCTTGCCGCATGCTGGGCCATGCCGACCCGCTCGAGGTGCTCCCTCGCCCGCGCGCGGCGTTGCGCCGGCGCCAGGTCGCCGAGCCCGAACGCGACGTTGGCCAGGGCGTCGAGGTGCGGGAACAAGGCGTAGTCCTGGAATACGAAGCCGATCCGCCGCCGCTCGGGCGGCACCTCATGGCCGGGTTCCGCAACCACCCGGCCCTCGATCACGATGCGGCCGGCCTGAAGCGGTTCCAGACCCGCGGCCAGGCGCAGCAGCGTGGTCTTGCCACAACCCGACGGGCCGAGCAGGCAAGCGATCTCGCCGGCCGCCAGGCTCAGTGTCACGGCATCGAGCACCCGGCGCGCGCCGAACGCGTGGCTGACCCGCTCGAGCCCGAGCACGGACTGCGGCGTCCCGGGCCGCGTCGCCGGGTTCTCGTTCAATCCTAACGCCATGCCTGCCTCGGTGGCCGCGCGCCCTTTTGCCGCAACAAAGCAGGTTGCGTTTAGGTGGGCCGTCCGCCGCTTGTCCTTCGAGACGCCGCTTTGCGGCTCCTCAGGACGAACGGATTGGAAAATAGCCGTTCGTGGTGAGGAGCTTGCGCAGCAAGCGTCTCGAACCACGAGCGGCGTTACCGCACTTGCCGATCCAATCTCATCACATCGGGCGCTCGCCTGATAAGGTCGCCTGATAGGGGCCGCATGCGATATTGTGGTGCAATTCATTCGCACGCGCAACTTCTTATGTCCCGCTGCCTGCGGCCACCGTTCGTTCACCTTGAGTTGGCTCAACCACATTCGATGTTAAAAACCAACTCGATAATAAAGTGCAATGTCTTGAATCGGCTTATGAAATAGGCGCTATTGAATCTGGCGTCTCAATGCCGAATCGCGTCGTAACCCTGGCGTCAGCGCGTCGACTAGGCGGGCTCGGCTTCTGCTTCCGGCTCGTCGTCGTCGCTGGAATCGTCGCCGTCGTCGTCGGGTGCCGTCGCGGCCAGCGCCGGCAGCAACGACACAGGCCCGAGCAGCCCCGAGGCCTTGAGCTCGCCCGCCCCCGGCAGGTCGTCAATCGAGGCCAGGCCGAAGTGTTCGAGAAACTCGTCGGTCGTGACCCACAGCACCGGCCGGCCGGGCGCCTCGCGGTGGCCGCGCGGCTTGACCCAGCCCGCTTCGAGCAACAGGTCGAGCGTGCCCCGGCTGACCGAGACGCCGCGGATGTCCTCGACCTCGGCGCGCGTCACCGGCTGGTGATAGGCGACGATGGCGAGGGTCTCCAGCGCCGCGCGGCTGAGCTTGCGCGTAACTTCGACGTCGATGCGCAGCAGCGCGCCGAGATCGGGGGCGGAGCGAAACTGCCAGCGCCCGGCGACCTCGACCAGGTTGACGCCGCGTTCGGCGTAGTCCCGCGCCAGTTCCGCCAGGACGTCCGCCGCCGCGACGGTGTCGGGCAGGCGGGTTTGAATCTCGTCCGCGTCCAGGGGCTCGGGCGCGGCGAACAGCAGGGCCTCGACCAGCCGCTTGTGCGGGACGGCATCGTTCATGGCGCGCTCGCTCGCCTGACGTAGATCGGGCCGAAGGCGCCGAGCTGGCGAAGCTGCAACACGCCTTCGCGCGCGAGCTCGAGGCTGGCGACCAGGGTCGAGGCGACCGCCGAACGCTCCATCAAGGCCTCGCCCGGCCCGGGCGGCAGAAACCGCCACAGCGTGTCCCACTCGGGCACGTCGGGCAGCAGGCGACGCAGGCGCTCAAGAGCTTCCTCGATGGTCACGATCTGCAGCCGGCGGATGTGCAGGGTCTCGCGCACCTCGCCGCGCCGCTTCTGCTCGCCGTAGGCCTTGAGCAGCTCGAACAGGGTCGCCGCGAAGACGATCGACCGTTCGATCGGCACGCCTTCCGGCGCGCCCCGCGCGAACACCTCGTGGCCGAGCCGCGGCCGCGCCATCAGCCGCTCGGCCGCGTCGCGCATCGCCTCGAGCCGGCGGAGCCGCAGCGCCAGCGCCTCGGCCAATTCCTCGGCGCTCGCCTCGTCCCGTTCCTCGGGCGGCAGCAGCAGGCGCGACTTGAGGTAGGCGAGCCACGCCGCCATCACCAGGTAATCGGCCGCGATGTCGAGCCGCGCCCGCCCGGCCGCGGCGATGAACGCGAGGTACTGATCGGCCAGCGCCAGGATCGAGATGCGCTTGAGGTCGACCTTCTGGCGCCGCGCCAGCTCGAGCAGCACGTCGAGCGGGCCCTCGAACCCGGCGAGATCGACGACGAAGCGCGCGGCCTCGTCGAGCGGCGGCTCCCAGCCGTCCTCGCCCAGCGGTCGATCGATCTGCTCGCTCACCCGAACCTCGTCCCTACCCATGCGCCGATTCGGCCGCATTGTCACCAGCGCCCATCAGCGCACCCCGGTCACGGCCAGGATGGCGCGGACCACGGCATCGACCGGCGGCCCCAGCAGCCGCGACGCGATGTTGAGGTCGCGGCCGATCTGTTCCCCGATCAGCGGCGGCAGCAGCAGCAGGCCGATCACGAGCAGCATGCCGTAGCGCTCGAGCCGGGCGACGCCGCGGTCGAGCGGCGGCGGCAACAGCCCGACCAGAACCCGCCCGCCGTCGAGCGGCGGTATCGGCAGCATGTTGAACACGCCGAGCACGACGTTCAGCATCAGCCCGTTGACCAGGTTCCTGGTCAACCACTCGCCGGTCGAGCCCGGCAGCAGGTCCGCGCCGTGCAGCGCGACCGCGCAGGCCAGCGCCAGCGCGAGGTTCATCGCCGGCCCGGCCGCCGCCACCAGCACCATGTCGCGCTTGACGTGCCGGAGCCTGCGGAAGTTGACCGGCACCGGCTTGGCGTAGCCGAACAGGAACGGCGCGCCGGCGATCAGAAGAATCCCGGGCAGCACCACGGTGCCCATGAGGTCGATGTGGCGCAGCGGGTTGAAGCTGACGCGCCCCATGCGCAGCGCCGTGTCGTCGCCGAGCCTGGACGCCACCCAGCCGTGCGCCGCCTCGTGGAAGGTGATGGCGAACAGCGCCGGCAACACCCAGGTCGTGGCCTGGTATATAATCGAGGAGAGATCGCCCATCTGAGGTCCGTTTCGACGTGCCTACGTGGCCCATCGGCGTGGCGAAGTCCAGCCCCGCGGCGCGGCGCGTCCCTTTATGATTTGGTCATGATCTGGCGGCGAGGACTTGACGAGTAGCGCGGCCAGGGCTTGACGAGTAGCGCGGATTGTGCGATTGGTACGGCCTCTCGGGGCGCTCCAGCCGCGTAGAAGTCGACGTCCAACGTCGCTGCCTGTTGAGCGCCATTTACCGAAAACCCGATCGACCCAGGTTACGCGGGGTCCATCAATTCCGGCGACGGGCGCTTTGCGCCTCGGTTGCTGCGCCCTGACCGCGTTGCGCGGCGGGCAGCCGCGACCTCGCCTGTAAGGAACTTTACGATATGACGTCCTTTGCACCCCTCGGACTCGCCGAGCCCTTGTTGCGCGCACTTGCGCACGAGCGCTACGACGTGCCAACGCCGATCCAGGTCGCCGCCATTCCGCCTTTGCTGGCGGGCCGCGATCTGATCGGCATCGCCCAGACCGGCACCGGCAAGACCGCCGCGTTCGCCCTGCCCATCCTGCAACGCCTGGCCGCAATGAACGGACGGCCGGCGCCGCGGCGCTGCCGCGCGCTGGTGGTGGCGCCAACCCGCGAGCTTGCCGCCCAGATCGCCGAGAGCTTCCGAGCTTACGGCCGCTTCACGCGGCTCACGGTCGGCCTGGTGATCGGCGGCGCCAAGCCCGGACCCCAGGTGCGCGACCTCGCCCGCGGCCTCGACGTCCTGGTCGCCACCCCCGGGCGCCTGCTCGACCACATGCAGGGCGGCGCGGTCGGGCTCGACGCCTGCTCGATCGTCGTGCTCGACGAGGCCGACCACATGTTCGACCTCGGCTTCATCGTGCCGATCAAGCGCATCCTCCGGGCGCTGCCGGCGCGGCGCCAAACGATCATGCTGTCCGCGACAATGCCCGGACCGATCGAGACGCTCGCGCGCGAGGTCCTGAAAGACCCGGCGCGGGTCGCGGTCACGCCGCCGGCCAAGACCGTGGATCGGGTCGAACAGATGGCCTACCTGGTCGAAACGTCCGGCAAGCGCCAGCTCCTGACCGAGCTCCTGTCGCGCGCCGAGTTCTCCCGCGTCCTGGTGTTCACCCGCACCAAGCGCGGCGCGGATAAGGTCGCCGAGCATCTCGACAAGGCCGGGCTCGCCTCGACGGCGATCCACGGCAACAAGAGCCAGGGCCAGCGCGAGCGCGCGCTCGACAGCTTCAAGTCGGGGCGCACGCCGATCCTGGTCGCGACCGACATCGCGGCGCGCGGCATCGACGTCGAGGGCGTGACCCACGTGGTCAACTTCGACCTGCCCCACGTCGCCGAAAGCTATGTTCACCGCATTGGCCGCACGGCGCGCGCCGGCGCCGGGGGCACCGCGATCTCGCTGTGCGATCCGGGCGAGCACGGGATGCTGCGCGACATCGAGAAGATGACCCGATTGACCGTGCCGCTGTTCGATCGCCACGGCCGCGCCTGCACGTTCACCCGCGCCGCCAACCCGCCCGCGAGGCACCGCCCACGCGGCCGCGCGGCCTGACGCACCAAGGGCTGCTGACCGCGACGCGCCGGCGTATCCCCCTCACCCTCCCACGGCTTTGCCGTGGGCCCCTCCCTCTCCCCATGTGGGAGAGGGTTGGGGTGAGGGGTAGCGCGCGTCGCATGAATCACAGTCGCCGTTGCTTGGTCACGCGCCAGCGGCGCGGCGTGACGCCGCTTCCAGACGTCGCGCCGCGCGGTCGGTCGGGCGGCCGGCGGCCTGGGCCACGGCGGCCATGGCCTCGGGCTTGCCGTCGCAGTGCAGCACCACGTCGCAGCCGGCGGCCAGCGCGGCCGCCGTGCGCTCGGCCAGGGTTCCGGTCAGCGCGCTCATGGACAGGTCATCGGTCAACAGCACGCCATCGAACCCGATGTCGCCCCGGATCGCGCGCTCGATGACCGTGGGCGACAGGGTCGCGCAACGATCGGCGTCGATCGCTTCGTAGACGACGTGGGCGGTCATCGCCCACGGCAGGCCGTTGAGCTCGCGGAACGGCAGGAAGTCGGTTTGCCGGAGCTCGTCCCACGAGGCGGCGACGCGCGGCAGCGCATGGTGCGAATCGACCGTCGCCCGGCCGTGGCCGGGGATGTGCTTGGCGATCGGCGCGACGCCGGCCGCGATCAGCGCTTGGGCGCAGGCACGCCCAAGCCGGGCCACGGTCGGGGCGTCGCGCGCGAACGCGCGGCCGCCGATCACGTCGTGGGATCCGGCGACCGGAACGTCGAGCACGGGCGCGCACGCGACGTCGATCCCGAGCGGGACGAGCTTGGCCGAGATGGCGCGTCCCAACGACCGCGCGCCTTCCTCGCCCTGGCGCGCCGCCTCGGCCGCCGAAGGCAGGTCGGGCCAATGAGGCGGGCGAAGCCGCTGCACCCGCCCGCCTTCCTCGTCGATCAGGACCGGCGAATGCCGCCCGACCGCTTCGCGCAATCGCGCCACCAGCCGGCGCACCTGGTCGGGGCTCTCGACGTTGCGGCCGAACAGGATGAAGCCGACCGGCTGGACACGAGCGAACCAGCGCGCCTCGTCAGCGCCGAGCGTCGGTCCCGCGCAGCCGAACACCGCCGCCGTCAGGGCTTGGTCAGCGCTGGACGACAAGGCAATCGAACTGTTGCTTGATTCGGGCGCACAACGCTTCGGCGTCATCGCGCGCGGCGAATGCGCCGATCTGCAGCCGATGGTAGACCCCCTGGTCCGCGCCCAGGTCGACGCTTTCGACCGTGGTCGGCAGCCCGGTGATCGCATCGCCGAGCTTGGCCTTGATGCGCGCCCATTCGGCATCGACCTTGGTGGCGTCCTTGACCGCGCCGACCTGGACGCGCCATGGCGCGGTCGTTTCCGGCGCGGCTTCCAGCGCCGCGATGTCTGTTTCCACGGCCTCGACGGCGGGTTCGGCCGTTTCCTCGAGCAGCGTCCCGATCGTCGCTTGCTCGGCCTGTGGCGCCACCTCGGACACGACGGCTTCGGGCACGGCGGCTTCGGGCGCTTCGGCCTCGGGCATCGCAGCCACTACGGGTTCCTCGGGCGGCGGCAACAGGCGCTCGACCGATTCAACCTCCTGGTGCGCTGGGTCGATCAGATCGTAGACCTCGGTGTCCTGATACGGAATCACGGTCCCGCCCGGCTCCTCGGGGCGGTGCTTGGTCGGCGCGGGATCGGCGGCGATGAACGGCACATCGTCGGGCGATACCGGTGGCGCGGTCCAGCGCGTCAGCCCCCAGCCCAGGCCGAGCGCGATGACGACGGCCACGGCGACCATGATGCCACGCCGGCCGAACCGGATGCGCCGGCCCGACGCCCCGTGATCCTCGGATTGCACCTCCGCCATCCGATCCATCATCGTCCGCAGTTGATCGTCGGAAGGGTTCACCGCATTTCCTCCGCCGGCGCGACGCCCATGACGCCGAGCCCGCCCGCGATCACCGCGCGCACGGCGCGCACCAGCCCGAGCCGCGCCTTGGTCAGCGCCACGTCGCCGGGAACCAGGAAGCGCAAACCGGGGTCGTCGTTGCCCCGGTGCCAATGGGCATGGAACATCCCGGCCAGGTCGTAGAGATAGAACGCGAGCCGGTGCGGTTCGTGCGCCTCGGCCGCGGTCTCGAGGGTACGCGGCCACAGGGCGATCTGCTTGATGAGCGCGAGCTCGCCCAGGTCGCCCAGCCGCGCGAAATCGAGCGTTGTCGCGTCGTCGTCCGCCACGATGTCCGTCGCGTTGCGCAGCACCGAGCAGCAGCGCGCGTGGGCGTACTGGACATAGAACACCGGGTTGTCCTTCGACTGCTCGCGCACCTTCGCCAGGTCGAAGTCGAGGTGCATGTCGTTGCGCCGCGTCAGCATGACGAAGCGCACGACGTCCTTGCCGACGGCGTCGACGACGTCGCGCAACGCCACGAAGCTGCCGGCGCGCTTGGACATTCGCACCGGCTGGCCCTGGTCGAGCAGGTTGACGAGCTGGCAGATTTTGACATCGAGCGCGACCCGCCGGTCGGACAGCGCCGCGACCGCCGCCTGCATGCGCTTGACGTAGCCGCCGTGGTCGGCACCCCAGACGTCGATCAGCACCTCGAAGCCGCGGCGTAGCTTGTCGTTGTGGTACGCGATGTCCCCGGCGAAATAGGTCCACGAGCCGTCCGATTTGCGCACCGGCCGGTCGACGTCGTCGCCGAACGCGGTGGAGCGGAACAGCGTCTGCTCGCGCGGCTCCCAGTCGTCGGGCTTGGAGCCCTTCGGCGGCTCCAGGACGCCTCGATAGATCAGCCCCTTGGCCTCCAGCGCCCCGAGCGCCGCCTCGACCCCGCCCGCCGCCACGCCGGCGCGCTCGGAACTGAATACCTCCTGGCGCACGCCGAGCAGCTCGAGGTCATCGCGGATCAGGGCCATCATGGCCGCGCTGGCGGTATCGCGCAGCGGCGCCAGCCATTGCGTCTCGACGACGCCGAGCCAACGATCGCCGTCGCGGGCGCGCAGGTCCTCGGCCACCGGAACCAGGTAATCGCCAGGGTAAAGCCCTTCCGGCATGGGGCCGAGACGTTCGCCGCACGCCTCGCGGTAGCGCCAGTGGAGCGCCCGGCCGAGCTGGTCGATCTGGGCGCCGGCATCGTTGATGTAAAACTCTCGGACGACCTTGTAACCAGCTGATTCCAGGAGGTTAGACAGGACATCGCCGACGACCGCGCCGCGCGCGTGGCCGACGTGCAGCGGCCCGGTCGGATTGGCCGAGACGTATTCGACGTTGACCCGGCGCCCGCGCCCGATATCGCCGCGCCCGTAGTCCGTGCCCGCCGCAAGGACCTCGGAAAGCCGGCGGTGCCAGAACCCGGCGTCGAAGCGCAGATTGATGAAGCCGGGTCCGGCGGCTTCGGCCGCGCTGACGCCCCCGATGCGGGCGAGCTCCGGGACCAGCAGCTCGGCGATCGCGCGCGGCGGCTTTCCCGCCCCCTTGGCGAGCACCAGGGCGGCGTTGGTCGCCATGTCGCCGTGAGCAGGGTCGCGGGGGGCATCGAGGGTCACGGCCTCCAATGGCAGCCCCTGGGGCAATCGGCCGTCGGCCGCCAGCCGCCCGATGGCCGCCACGACCTCGTCGCGCAGGGCCCGGAAGTAGTCGTGGCTCACGCGGCGGCCCTGCCCGGCAGCAGCCGGCGGTGTTCGGCGTGGGCGAAATTGTCGGTCATGCCGGCGATGTAGTCGGCGATGCTGCGCGGCAACCCCTCGCCGCCGCCGTGCGCCGCGCGCCACGCCTCGGGAAGGAGTGCCGGATCGGCCAGGAACCAGGCGAAAAGATCGCTCACGACGGCCTTCGCCTGGTCCTGCATGGCGACGACCTCCGGGTGCCGGTACATGCGGGCGTAGAGGAAGGCCTTGAGCTCGGCGTTCGCCCTGGTCACCTCGGCGGAGAACGCCACCAAAGCCTCGCCGAACCCACGAACCTCGGCGGCGGACATGGGTGGCCGCGCCGCGACCTTGGCCCGCGTGGCGGCGAGCACGTCGCCGACCATGGCGTCGATCATGCGCCGCACCGCCTCGTGGACCGCGCGCTGGATCTCGAGGCCTGGCCAGCGCCGCGCGACCTCGGCGAAAGCGACACCGGCCAAGGGCACTGCGGCGAGCGCCGGGATCGTCAGCAGGCCGGAGCGGATGCCATCGTCGATGTCATGGCAGTGATAAGCGATATCGTCCGCCAAACCAGCCACTTGCGCCTCGGCGCTCGGGTAGAGGTCGAGCTCGAGGTCCTGGGGATACGCGGCGATCGACGCCGGCACCGCGCCACGGCAGGGCCCGTTGTGCTTGACCAGCCCTTCGAGCGCCTCCCACGTCAGGTTGAGGCCGTCGAACTCGGCATAACGGGCCTCGAGCGCCGTGACGATGCGGAAAGCCTGTTCGTTGTGGTCGAAACCGCCGTAGGGCGCCATGGCGGCGTCGAGCGCGTGCTCGCCGGCGTGGCCGAACGGCGGATGTCCCAGGTCGTGGGCCAGGGCGACCGCCTCGACCAGGTCCTCGTCCAGGCCCAGAGCGCGGCCGATCGAACGGGCGATCTGCGCCACTTCCAGGCTGTGGGTCAGCCGGGTGCGGTAGTGGTCGCCGTCCGGCTGGACGAACACCTGGGTCTTGTGCTTCAGGCGGCGGAACGCCGTGGAATGGACGATGCGGTCGCGATCGCGCTGAAACGGGGTGCGGGTCGCGCTCGGGGTTTCGGGGTGAAGCCGGCCCCGGCTATACTCCGGGCGGCACGCGAACGCCGCATGGCCATGCCCGGCTGGCGGCTCGTGCGTCATGGCCCAAGCTACTCTCGGGCCCGGGCAGGGCGCAACGGTACGGACTTTCCGCCGCCGGCGGGAAATTGACAAATCGCCGCGCAACCCTAGATTCTATAAGATGGATTCGGAACGGCGACGACAGGACCAAGGGATGAGCACGGAAGCGACGCCCGCCCCGATCTCGATGACCGAGAACGCGGCCAAGCGAATCGTCGATCTGGTGTCCCGCGAGGGCAGCCCGGAAACGCGCCTGCGCATCCTGGTCGAAGGCGGCGGCTGTTCCGGTTTCCAATACATCTTCAAGCTCGACGCCGCGCGCGATCCGACCGATCTGTTGATCGAGCGGGGCGGCGCCGAGGTCGTGGTCGACGCCATATCGCTGCCCATGATGTTCGGGCTCGAGCTCGACTGGGTCGAAGCCCTCGAAGGCGCCCACTTCGCGGTCAAGAATCCGAACGCCACGGCGTCGTGCAGCTGCGGCAATTCGTTCGCGATTTAACCGGCGCGATTTAACCGGCCTCAGCGGGCCCGGCGGCGCACCAGCCACTGGGCGCCCAGCAGCAACGTCAGCGAGAACGCCAGGACCACGGTGGCGATGGCGTTGATTTCCGGCGTCACGCCCCGGCGGATCGAGGAAAAGACATAGATCGGCAGCGTCGTCTCCGATCCGGCGACGAAGAAGGCGATCACGAAGTCGTCGAAGCTGAACGTGAAGCTCAGCAGGAACCCGGCGACGATGGCGGGCGCGAGTTGGGGCAGCGTCACCTGCCGGAACGCGCCCCACGGCGTCGCGTAGAGATCGCCGGCGGCGTCGACCAGGGTGCGGTCCATGCCGTGCAGGCGCGCGCGCACGATGACGATCACGAGCGCGGTCGCGAACAGCGAATGGGCGGCGATGACCGAGACGAGCCCCAGCCCGAGCGCCGGCGCCTGCTCGGTCGGCCCGGGCCACAGGCTGGCCAGCACCGGGTTGATCGCGTCGAACACGGTGACGAGCGCGATCAGCGTCGCGATGCCGATGACGATTCCCGGCACCATGAGGGCGACGTAGGTGAGCGAATCGAAGGCGACCCTGAGCGCCCCCCGGACACGCTGCAACCCGAGCGCCGCCATGGTGCCGGCGCCGGTGGCGAACGCGGCGCTGGTCAGCGCGATGATCAGGCTGGTGCCGAGCGCCTCGGTCACGAACGGGTTGGTCGCCGCCGTGGCGTACCACTGGACCGAGAGACCGCGCAGCTCGCTCGCGTGGCGGCCCGCGGTGAAGCTGAACAGCACGATGATCCCGATCGGCAGGTAAAGGAACAGGTAGGCCGCGGCGGCGTAGGCGCGCATGGCTCACAGCACCGCGTCTTGCCGCGCCAGCGGATTGCGCAGCGTGAGCCGCAAGTAGAGCGTCACCACCACCAGCATCACGCCGACCAGCGTGAGCGCCACGGCCGCCCCGTACGGCCAGTTGCGCGATTGCAGGAACAGATCGACCAGCGCGTTGCCGACGAAGTACACCTTGCCGCCGCCGAGCAGGGCCGGGATCAGGTATTCGCCCATCAAGAGGATGAACACGAGCATGCAGCCCGTCACGATGCCCGGCGCCGACAGCGGCAGGGTCACGCGCAGGAACCGCGCGAAGGGGCCGGCGCCGAGGTCGCTCGCGGCCTCGAGCAGGCGCTTGTCGAGCCGCTCGAGGCTGACGTAAATCGGAAACACCATGAGCGGCAGGTAGCCGTAGGCGATGCCGACCAGGACCGCGCCAGGCGTGTTGATGAGCCGCACCTCGTCCAGGCCGAAGACGGCGAGCAGTGCCGGAATGCCCCGGCCGCCAAGCAGGAAAATCCAGGCGTAGGTGCGGATCAGGAAGCTCGTCCAGAACGGCAGAATGACGAGCACCAGCAGCGTCATACGCCAGCGATCGCTCGCGCGCACGGCCAGGAAGTACGCCAGCGGATAAGCGATGACGAGGCACAGGATCGTGCCGACCGGGGCCATGATCAGGGTGTTGCGAAACGCGGCCCAGCGCGCCGGCAGGTTGGCGAACTGGGCGAGCGTGATGGCCGGCGCGTAGCCGCCGGCCGGCGCGCGCTCGCCCAGGCTGAACACCAGGACGACGATCAGGGGCAGGATCAGCAGAACCAGGTAGCACGCGCCCGTCGGCGCGAGCAGCAGCGCCGTCACCAGTCGTCGGGGTCGCGTCGATCCGTTCATGGCACTACAGGGGGCCGCGGCACGGCAGGGCGCGAAGCCCCGCCGTGCCGTCGCTTTGTTCAGGCCGACTTGAACTCGGCCATGATCTCGGCCCGGAGCGGATCGGTCAGCGTCACCGCCGCGCCGAACTCGAGCGGCGCCAGTAGCTCCGCCGCCGGATACATGATTTCGTTATCCAGCAACTCCTTGGGCAACAGCTCGTTGGTTCGCCCATCGGTCGACGGGTACCCGTGGGCCAACACCTCCTTGGCGTTGACCGCGGGCGTCTGCAGGAAGTCGATCAGCGCGTAGGCCGCGTCGCGGTGCGGCGCGCCCTTGGGCACGGCGTAGAAATCGGTCCAGATCTCGCCGCCTTCGCGGCCAATAATGTACTTGATCTCGGGCATGTCGCGGTTGAGCTGGATGCCGTCGCCGGTCCAGCACACCGACAGCCAGGCATCGCCGCTGCGCATCGACGGCTGGTAGTCGCTGGTGATGGCGAACAGGTGCGGCTTGGCCTTGAGCAGCAGGTCGCGCGCGTCGCCCAGCTCCTTCTCGTCCACCGAGTTGAACGAGTAGCCGTAGTACTTGAGCGCGTTGCCGATGGTCGTGAGCTGGTAGTCGTGGACCATGGCGCGCCCCGAGTACTTGTCCATCGACAGGTCCCAGAACTGCTTCCAGGTCGTCATGTCGTCGGTGACCTGCGCGGTGTTCACCACGTAGCCGGTGGTGCCCCAGTCCTTGGGCACGGCGTAGATCGTGCCGTTGACCGATCCCGCCGCGGTGAAGCGGGTGTCGTGGGCGCTGGCGTCGAAGTTGGGCAGCAAGGCGAGGTCGAGGGGCTCGATGATGTCGAGCTCGACGTAGGTCGAGATCGTGTAGTTGGTCGGCACGAACACGTCCCAGCCGGTGCCGCCCGCCTGGAGCTTCGCCAGCATCTCCTCGTTCGAGCCGAACACGTTGACCTGGACGGCGGCGCCGGTATTGGCGGCGAAGGTCTCGAAGTTGGCCGGGTCGTGGTAGTTGGGCCAGGTGGCGAGCGCGACGCGGTCGCCGATGTTGCCCGCCCTGGCCGGCCTGGGCTTGAGCCAAGGTATCGCGGTCCCGAGCGTCGCCGCCGCCAGGCCGAGCCCGGTCGTGCCGAGGAAGTGCCGGCGCGAGATCGACCCCTTCTGGTAGCGGCGAAGGGCGCCGAGGAACGCGCTTCTCGAAATCGACTGCATGATTTCCTCCCTGTCTTGGCGGGCCTGGCGCCGCCACGAGTCCAGAATCGAAGGGCGCCGGCCAGGACGGCGCCAGAGTTAATACGCTCAGCGATCGCGCAAGGCGAGCCCCCAGTCGTGACGCCAACCCACGGCGACGTCCGTGCCCACCGCGAAGTCCGACTCATTCCCCGCGGTCTTCGGGACGCGCACGAGGATCTTGCCCAGCCGGTCGGTGTCGACGCTGTAGTCGGTCTGCTCGCCCAGGTAAATCCGGTTGACCACCTTGCCGTCGAGCACGACGTCGAGGTCCTGACCCGCGAGCCCGCCCGGCGCGCCGATGCGCATGACCTCGGGGCGAACCGCGATGACCGCCTCGGCGGCCCCGTTAAGCCCGTCCGCGCGGCGCGGATAAGGGGCGCTCAGCACCACGTCGCCCGCGGTCCTGAGCGTCGCGCCGTCGGCGCGCGCCTGGACCACGGCGCCGGCGAAGAAGTTGCTCTCGCCGACGAAGTCGGCGACGTAGCGATCGACCGGGGCGTCGTAGAGCTCGGCGGGGGAGCCCATCTGGACGATGCGGCCCTGGCGCATGATCGCGATGGTGTCGCTCATCGACAGGGCTTCCTCCTGGTCGTGCGTGACCAGAACGAACGTGATCCCGACTTCCCGTTGCAGTGATTGCAGCTCCATCTGCATGTCCCGGCGCAGCTTGCGGTCGAGCGCGGCCAGCGGCTCGTCGAGCAGCAGAACCGTCGGCCGGTTGACCAGCGCGCGGGCCAGCGCGACCCGCTGCTGCTGGCCGCCCGACAGTTCCCAGATGCGGCGCGGCCCATAGCCTGCGAGGCGCACGAGCGCGAGCGCGTCGCCGACGCTCCGCGCGATCTCGGTGGCTGGGGGCGCGGGGCGGCGCTGGCGCAGGCCGAACGCGATGTTGGCCGCGACGTCGAGGTGCGGAAACAGCGCGTAGTGCTGGAACACCATGTTGATGGGGCGACGGTGCGGCGGCACGTCGTTGACCATCTGGGCGCCGATCCATACCTGGCCCATGGACGGAGTCTCGAACCCCGCGGCGAGGCGCAGCAGCGTCGTCTTGCCGCAGCCCGACGGCCCGAGCAGCGACGTGAACGATCCCTTGGCGACGGCGAGGGATACGGCATCCACCGCCCTCACGTCGCCGAAATGCTTGCTGACCTCGTGAAAGGCGAGGTCCGGTTGCTCCGCGCCCGACGTCGAGGACTGGCCCATAGGCACAAGTTATCACGCCCCGGCGCTGGAACAACGACGGCCCGCCACTCATACCAGTGGTCATAGACGATGACTTGGCTGTCGCTATCTGTTCCGTCGTCGCGAGGGAGCGGAGCGACCTTCCTTCGCCCGCCGAAGCGTAGAGTCGCTGCTACGATGCGTAAAGGCGGGCTTCGCGAAGGCGGGCCGTGGCGACCCAGGGCCACCGCACGAGCCCTTGCCGCCCTGGATGGCCACGGTGGCCTTAGGCCACCTCGCCATGACAAGATCGGTGTGTGGGAGTCAGCCCCAGTGTCCACTGGTTTCAGGCAATCCCCAGGGCGCCGCGCGGACGGAATGAAGATCGCCACCTGGAACGTCAATTCGGTGCGTGCCCGGCTGCCCCGGGTGCTCGAGTGGCTCGGCCAGGCACGGCCCGACGTGGCGCTTTTCCAGGAGATCAAGTGCGTCGACGAGGCGTTCCCGGCGGAGCCGATCGAGGAGCTCGGCTACAACGTCGCCGTAAGAGGCCAGAAGACGTACCACGGCGTCGCGATCCTGAGCACGAGCCCAATCGAGGTGCTGGCGCGCGACCTGCCCGGCGACCCGGCCGACCAGGAAGCGCGCTATCTCGAGGCGTTCACCGCCGGCGTCCGGGTCGCTTCGGTCTACGTGCCCCAGGGGCAGCAGGTCGGCGGCGATCGGTTCGCCTACAAGCTCGGGTTCCTCGACCGGCTCCGCGCCCACGTGCGCGCGCTGCTGGCGGAGGAGGACGCGTTCGTCGTCGGCGGCGATCTCAACGTCGCGCCCAACGACGACGATGTCTACGACGCGGAACGGCTGGATGGCGAGGTCTGCTTCCACCCCGACGAACGGGCGCGATTGCGCGCGATCCTCCACCTGGGCGTGACCGACGCAATTCACGCCCGGCACCCGGAGGCCGGCAACTTCACGTTCTGGGACTACCGCTCGGGCGCCTGGACCAAGAACCACGGTTGGCGCATCGACCACCTGCTGCTGTCGCCCAAGGCGGCGGACCGGCTCGACGACGCCGGAATCGACCGGGCGCCTCGGGGGCTCGAAGGCTGCTCGGACCATGTGCCGGTATGGTGCGCGCTCAGCGACGGCTAGGCGGCGTTTCCCGCCGAAATCCAGAAAACCCCTTGCATGGGCCAAACGGCGTGGCCATGATCGGGTCGTTCCGGCCGGTGCCGGTTGCCTGCGACCGAGGCCCAGCGGCGTTCCGAGCTCGCAAGGATCTGGAGCGCGCCGTTGGCGTCGCGACGTGTTGACGGTCACGAAGGTCCCTTTCGAAAATGGCTTATCAAGATCCCCCGGAAGACGATGGCGGCCAAGGAGTAGTCGTCAGCGGCAAGGTCAAGTGGTTTCGCGCCGACAAGGGCTACGGCTTCATCACGCCCGACGACAATTCCGGCGACATCTTCCTGCACGTGTCGGTGCTCAAGCGTCGGAACATCCAGGACGTACCCCAGGGCTCGACGGTTTCCTGCGAGGTCGTAGCGGGACAGAAGGGCCGGCAGGTAAGCCGTCTCATCGACCTGGACACCAGTACCGCCACGGCCACGCCGCCGCGCCGACCGCGCGAGGGCGGCTTCGACCGCGATTCTCGCCCGCGCGGCGATGGCCCGCCGCGCTTCAGCGATCGCGGCCCGGGGCGCTGGCAGGGCGGTGGCGGCAGCGACGGCCCGCCACGCTCCGGCGGCGACGATCGGCCAACCATCGGCGGCGACGATCGGCCGCGCCGCGACCACCGGCCGGGCGATCGGCCAGGCGGCTTCCGCGACGACGAGAAGCGTTGACGCGAGTTTCGGCGCCTCAAATATCGGCGTAGATGTGCGTCTCGGCGTAGGCGCCGGGATGGGTGACGGCGCCGTTGAGCGCGTTGCCCACGGTTTGCGCGTACTTCCAGAGCGTGCCGGAGGCGAAGTCCGTGGGCCTCGGGCGCCATGACTTGCGCCGCTTGGCGAGCTCGGCCGCGCCGAGGTCCACGTCGAGCCGCCCCTTGGCAGCGTCCAGGGTGATGACGTCGCCGTCGCGCAAGAGGCCGATCGGGCCGCCCAGTTGCGCCTCGGGCCCGACGTGGCCGACGCAGAAGCCCCGTGTCGCGCCGGAGAACCGGCCGTCGGTAATGAGCGCCACCTTCGCGCCCATGCCCTGGCCGTAGATGGCCGCCGTGGTCGCCAACATCTCGCGCATGCCGGGGCCGCCGCGCGGGCCTTCGTAACGGATGACGATCACCTCGCCCGCTTTGTAGCGGCGCTTGCTCACGGCGGCGAACGCCGCCTCCTCGCTGTCGAAGCAGCGCGCCGGGCCGGTGAACCGGAGGGACTTCAAGCCAGCGACTTTCACGATCGCGCCTTCGGGCGCCAGGTTGCCCTTGAGCCCGACCAAGCTGCCGGTCGGCGACAGCGGGTTCGAGCAAGGCCGGATCACCTCCTGGTCCCGGCGGAGCGCGACGCCCCTCAGGTTCTCCGCCATGGTCTTGCCCGTGACGGTCAGTGTATCGCCGTGCAGGAACCCGCCGTCGAGCATCGCCTTGAGCAGCGCGGGCACCCCGCCCGCCTCGAACATGTCCTTGGCGACGAAGCGTCCGGCCGGCTTGAGGTCGGCCAGATAAGGCGTGCGCCGGAACACCTTGGCCACGTCGTGCAGGTCGAACTTGATGCCGCACTCGTGCGCGATCGCCGGCAGGTGCAGCGCCGCGTTGGTCGAGCCGCCGGTGGCCGCGACCACCGCAGCCGCGTTCTCGAGCGCCGCGCGGGTCACGATGTCGCGCGGGCGGATGTCGCGACGCAGCAGGTTCATCACCGCCTTGCCCGACGCCGCGGCGTAGATGTCGCGGTATTCGTAGGGCGCCGGCGCGCCGGCCGAATAGGGCAGCGCCAGACCGATCGCCTCCGAGACGCACGCCATGGTGTTGGCCGTGAACTGGCCGCCGCACGACCCGGCGGACGGGCAAGCGACCTGCTCCATGGCATGGAGCTCGCGCGTCGTGATCTGGCCGGCCTGGTGCCGGCCGACCGCCTCGAACATGTCCTGCACGGTGATGTCGCGGCCCTTGTAGCGCCCCGGCAGGATCGAGCCGCCGTACATGAACACCGCCGGCACGTTGAGCCGCACCATGGCCATCATCAGCCCCGGCAGGGACTTGTCGCAGCCGGCGAGACCGACCAGCGCGTCGTAGCAGTGCCCGCGCATGGTCAGCTCGACCGAATCGGCGATGATCTCGCGGCTGACCAGCGACGCCTTCATGCCCTGGTGGCCCATGGCGATGCCGTCGGTCACGGTGATCGTGGTGAACTCGCGCGGCGTGCCGCCGGCGCTCGCGACACCCTTCTTGACCACCTGCGCCTGGCGCCCCAGCGCGATGTTGCACGGCGCCGCCTCGTTCCACGTGGTCACGACGCCGACGAACGGCTGGGCGATGTCGGCCTCGGACAGCCCCATGGCGTAGTAGTACGAGCGGTGCGGCGCCCGCGTCGGGCCCACCGAGACGTGCCGGCTGGGCAGCTTCGAGCGGTCGAACGGCCTGCGCGGGCGGGCCTTGGCCTTGGCCATTTCGGAGTCCTCGCGGTTCCCGACGATCGAGGGCGCGAGAATATGCGGCGGCCGCGCGCCACCGCAAGGCGTTGGCGGGCGCGCGCCGGCCGGTTACGCTCGGCCAACGGCAGCGGGGAAAGAGCCATGAAGGCGTGGCGCATCGCCGAGGTACGCGCGTATACGATCGCGGGCGACGAAACGCGCACGTGGCTCGATACCACGCCCATGGGTTCGCCGATGTCGGCCCACGCCGCGTACCGGGCCGACCGCGCGACCTGGGCCATCGCCGGCGAAGCCCGGCTCTACGTCGAGATCGAAGCGGCGGACGGCACCACCGGCATCGCGGTCGGCGACGGCGGCGCCGCCGCGTGCCTCTACGTCGAACGCCTGCTCAACAGGTTCCTGATCGGGCAAGACGCGCGCGACATCGCCCTCATGTGGGACCAGATGTTCCGCGCCGCGAGCTTCGATCACGGCGGAGAAGGCATCGCGCTGCGCGCCATCAGCGTGATCGACCTGGCGTTGTGGGATCTGCTCGGGCGGTTGCGCGGCGAACCGGTCCACAAGATGATCGGCGGCGCGGTGCGCGACGCGCTGCCCGCCTATCACACCGGCGCCCGGGCGATCGACGGCAAGCGGCTCGGCTTCCCGATCGCCAAGGTCACGCTGGCCCACGGCGCCGGCGAAGGGCGCGACGGGTTTGAGGCGAGCCTCGCCGTGCTCGAGGACGACCGCAAGGCGGTCGGGCCCGACTACCCGTTCGCGGTGGATTGCTGGGCCTCGCTCGATGTTACCTCGGCGGTCGAGTTGGCGCGCGCGACGGCGCACCTGAACCTCGCCTGGATCGAGGAGCCCTTGCCGCCGTGGGACATCGACGGCATGAGGCGGCTCCGCGCCGCCGCGCCGGGCACGGTGTGGACCACCGGCGAGCACCAGGCGACCCGTTACGGCTTCCGCCAGTTGGTCGCCGAACGACAGGTCGACGCGGTGCAGCCGGACCTGCGCTGGTGCGGCGGGCTGACCGAGGCGCTGCGCATCGCCGCGCTGGCGGCGGCCTACGACGTCCAGGTCATGCCCCACCACGGCGGCGCCTACAGCTACCACTTCGCGCTGAGCCAGATGATCGTGCCCCGGGTCGAGTACCTGAACACCAGCCCGCGCTGCGACGCCATCGTGCCGCTGACCGGGACCGCGTTCAGGGGCGAGCCGCTGCCCGAGGCGGGATTGATCCGGGTTGGCGACGCGCCCGGCTTCGGGCTCGACTTGGCGCCGGGGGCGCGCGAACGTTTGGAGCGGCCGTTTCCCGCCTAGATCGCGATCACGCGCCAGAGATCACACAAAGTTCACCGCGCCGTGCTTGTCAACGAACGGCGCGCGCCCCAGAATTGCGCTCAACCGACACATTTCCGGAGGACTCCCATGGCCAACCCCACCGTCCACGGCCCCTCGTACAGCACCTACACGCGCACCGTGCGCATGGCGCTCGACCTCAAGGGCGTGGCCTACGCCCAGAACGAGATCGACATCATGAAGCCCAGGACCGCCGAACACTTGAAGCTGCAACCCTTCGGCAAGGTGCCCGCGTTCGAGCACGACGGCTTCAAGCTCTACGAGACGGCCGCGATCACGCGCTACATCGACGACGTGTTCCCGGGCGCCAAGCTGCGGCCGGCCGAGCCCAAGGCGCGCGCCCGCATGGACCAGATCTACGGGATCCTCGACAGCTACGCCTACCCGTCGATGATCGGCGTCGTCGCGATGGAGCGGATGTTCGCGCCGAAGGCCGACGAGGCCAAGATCGCCGAGGCCATGACAAAGGCCGACACGACCCTGGACGCGCTCGAAGGTCTGATCGGCGACGGCGACTATCTCGTGGGCAAGGACGTAAGCCTCGCCGATCTGATGGCCGCGCCGATCTTCGACTACTTCGACCGTACGCCCGACGGGAAGGCCGCCATCGCCAAGCGGCCGAAGGTCGCCGCGTGGTGGCAGCGCATCCAGAAGCACCCGGCCGTCGCCAAGACCAAGTTCCAGACAGGCTGATAACGGAGGCAACGATGGCGAGAAATCCAACCCCGCCGCGCAAGCGGCGCACGACGAAGGCTTCCAAGACACACGGGACGTGGTTCTGGCACGAGCTCGTGACGTCCGACGTACGCAAGGCGAAGTCGTTCTACGGCAAGTTGTTCGGCTGGACGACCCAACCCATGAAGATGCCCGGCATGACCTACACGATGTGGAAGCGAGGCCGCTCGATGCACGGCGGCATGATGGACTCCAAGAACGCCGGTGGCGCGCCGCCGCATTGGATGATCTACGTCCAGGTCGACGACGTCGACGCGTCCGCCAAGCGGGTAGCACGGTTGGGCGGCAAGGTCGTGGCCAAGCCGTTCGACATTCCGGGCGTGGGCCGCATCTGCGTCATCGCGGACCCAACGGGTGCGATGATATCCATGATGCAGCCTTCGGGCTGACGGCCGCCCCGGCGCGTCGGTATCAGCCGGCGAGCCAGGCGAGCGCGCCGGCAAGCCGGGCGCGCGTGGCCGCCGCCTCGTCGCGCCGCTCGCGCTGAGTCTCGACCACGTGCTCGGGCGCGCGGGCGATGAACGCCGCGTCGGCGAGCTTGGCTTCGAGCTTCGCGATCTCGGCCGCGAGACGCTCGATCTGCTTGGTCAGCCGCTGGGCCTCGGCGGCCACGTCGATGACCCCGGCGAGCGGCAGGCCGAACGTCGCCTCGTCGAGCACGATCTGGACGCTGCCCTTGGGCAGCGCGCCGTCCATGGCCGTGGCGTTCTCGACCCGCGCGAGCCGGCCGATGACCTCGCCGTGCGCCGCCAGCCGCGCCCGCGTCGGCGCTCCCGCGTCGCGGTGGACCAGCGGCAGCATGGCCCCCGGCGGCACGTTGAGCTCGGCCCGCGCCGAGCGGATGTCGGACACCAGCCGGATGACCCAGCCGAGCTCGGCGTCGGCCGCCGCGTCCTCGAGGCCCGGGCCGAACGCGGGCCACGGCGCCTCGATGAGCTGAACGTCGCGATCGCCAAGGGTCCGCCACAGCTCCTCGGTGACGAAGGGGATGATCGGGTGCATGAGCACGAGGATGTGGTCGAGCGCCCAGCCGGCGACCGCGCGGATTTCGTCCTTCGCGGCGCCGTCGGGGCCCGTCAAAGTCGCCTTGGCGAGCTCGAGGAACCAATCGCAGAAGCTGCCCCAGACGAACTGGTATAGCCCGCCCGCCGCCTCGTTGAAGCGGTAGTCGGCGAGCGCCTGGTCGGTGGCGCGGGTCGCGCGCGCGACCTCGCCGACCAGCCAGCGCGCGAGCGGCAGCCGGACGCCGCCCGGATCGAAGCCGGCGGGCGCCCGGCATCGGTTCATCTCGCAGAAACGCGCGGCGTTCCACAGCTTGGTGATGAAGTTGCGGTAGCCCTCGACCCGGCCTTCGGCGAGCTTGATGTCACGCCCCTGGGCGGCCATGGCGGTGAGCGTCAGGCGCAGCGCGTCGGCGCCGTAGCGGTCGATGAGGTCGAGCGGGTCGATGATGTTGCCCTTGCTCTTGGACATCTTCTGCCCCTTCTCGTCGCGCACCAGGGCATGGATGTAGACGGTGTGGAACGGCGCCTCGTCCTTGAAGCGCAGCCCCATCATCATCATGCGCGCGACCCAGAAGAAGATGATGTCGTGGCCGGTGACCAGGACGTCGGTCGGGTAATAGCGCGCGACCTCGGGGGTGACGTCGGGCCAGCCCAGCGTCGAGAACGGCCACAGCGCCGAGGAAAACCAGGTATCGAGCACATCCTCGTCGCGCACGATTTCGGTCGCGCGTCCATAATGGGCGGCCGCCGCGGCCTGGGCCTCGCCGTCGTCCTCGGCGACGAAGACCCGGCCGTCGGGACCGTACCAGGCGGGTATCTGGTGGCCCCACCAGAGCTGGCGCGAGATGCACCACGGCTGGATGTTGCGCATCCACTCGAAGTAGGTGTTCTCCCAGGTCTTGGGCACGAAGACCGTGCGCCCCTGCTCGACCGCCGCGATGGCGGGCTTGGCGAGCGTCGCCGCGTCGACGTACCACTGGTCGGTCAGCCACGGCTCGATGGCGGCGCCGGAGCGGTCGCCGTGGGGCACCGTATGGTCGGTGTCCTCGACCTTGGCGAGCAGGCCCTGGGCCTCGAGGTCGGCGACGATGCGCTGGCGCGCCGCGAAGCGATCGAGACCGCGGTACGCCTCGGGCGCCGCGTCGTTGATGCGCGCCTCGGCGTCGAGCACGTTGACCATGGCGAGGCCGTGGCGCCGCCCGACTTCGAAGTCGTTGAAGTCATGGGCCGGGGTGATCTTGACCGCGCCGGTGCCTTTCTCCGGGTCGGTGGTGGTGTCGGCGACGATGGGCAGGCGGCGCCCGACCAGGGGCAGGATCGCGTGCTTGCCGATCAGGTGGCGATAGCGCTCGTCGTCCGGGTGCACCGCGATCGCCGTGTCGCCGAGCATGGTTTCGGGCCGGGTGGTGGCGACGGTGATGAACGTCCCTGGCTCGCCTTCGATCGGGTAACGCAGGTGCCAGAGCGAGCCCTTGACCTCGCGCGCCTCGACCTCGAGGTCCGAGATCGCGGTGTGCAGCACCGGGTCCCAGTTCACCAGGCGCTTGTCGCGGTAGACGAGCCCGGCCTTGTGGAGATCGACGAACACCCTGCGCACGGCGCGGCTGAGGCCATCGTCGAGCGTGAACCGCTCGCGCGACCAATCGCACGACGCGCCGAGCCGGCGCAGTTGCCGGGTGATCGTGCCGCCCGATTCCGCCTTCCACTCCCAGACCTTGGCGATGAAGGCCTCGCGCCCAAGGTCGCGCCGATTGATCTGACGCTGGGCGAGCTGGCGCTCGACCACCATCTGGGTCGCGATGCCGGCGTGGTCGGTGCCGGGCTGCCATAGCACGTCGCGGCCCTGCATCCGCCGCCAGCGCACCAGCACGTCCTGCAACGTGTTGTTGAGCGCATGGCCCATGTGCAGGCTGCCGGTGACGTTGGGCGGCGGAATGACGATGGTGAACGGCCGGGCGTCGGGCCGGCGACCGCAGCGGAACGCGCCCGCCTGCTCCCACGCCGCGTAGATGCGCGCTTCCACGTCGCTCGGGCGATAGGTCTTTTCGAGCATGGCGACCCCGGCAACAATCAGGCCGCCGGCAGGGCCGGCTCGGGGCGTTCTACTCGGTCTCGTTGCGCCGGGAAAGGTAGCGAAGCTCGCGTTCGACCAGACGCTCGACGACTCCGGGCAAGTTGGCGTCGAGCCATTCCTTCAGCATGGGCTTGAGCAGGTCGATGCAGATTTCCTCGACCGTGCGCCCGCCGCGCAGCCCCTTCAGCGGATCGGGCTCGGCGGCGCGGGCGAGCGTCGAGAACTGGCTCGAGGTCTCGGCCGCGGCCATGCCGGTGACCAGGCGTTCGAAGCTCTCGGTCACCGGCGCCGGCTCGTCGGGTTCGTCCGGCGCCTCGGCCTGGGGCTCGGTTTCGGGCTCGGCCCGCGCCGCCGCGCCGTCGGGAATGTCCTCGACCACGTCGGTCAGATCGAGCACGCCGTCGTCGACGGCCACGACTTCGGCCTCGACGGCCGGTTCCGCCTCCGGTTCGTCGCTGCCTTCCTCGGCAATGATGCGACGAATGGAGGCTAGGATTTCCTCCATCGAGGGCTCGGGGTCCGACTTCGCAACGGCCATAGTCGACTCGTCAGGCGGTCTGAAGTTGGTAAATTGTCGGAATATCGCTAATTTTTGGCTAACGGGCGGGGCCCAACCGACCCGTCACTCGACCGAGGTGCCCCACCACGCGCCATCGACTTGGTTGGTGTGCGCCTCGACGTCCACCAGTTCCACCTGCAGCCCGAGATTCCGGGCCGTCAGGCGCCCGATCGACGCCTGGACCGCGTAGGTCGCGACCACCAGGTCGCTCTGGGCGCGCACCAGGTCGACGCGGGCCTGGAACAGCTCCTGCTCGCCGTCGAGCACGTCGAGCACGGTGCGCGAGCCGACCTGGGCCTCGCGCTCGAGGCCGTCGAGCGCGATCTCGGCGGCGCGCACGGCCTCCTCGAAGGCGGCGATGCGCGCCCGGGCGGTGACGAGCTGCTCCCAGGCGCGGGTCACGTTCTGGGCCACGTCCAGCCGCGCCTGATCGGCCTGAAGCCGCCGTTCCGCGGCACGCAACCGGTTTTCGCGCACCGCGGAATGGGTGAAGCCGGTCTCGTAGAGCGGGATCGTCACCTCGGCGCGGATCGACGCGATGTCCTCGCGGTCGATGGCCGACGAGCGATCGTAGCCGCGCTCGACGCTGCCGCGCAGGCGTACCTCGGGCAACAAATCGCTTTGGGCGACGCGGATGTCGTCGCGCGCGGCCTGTTCGGCGAAATCCGCGGCGATGACCGCCGGGTGTTCGTCGCCGGCGACAATCTGCGCCTCCGCTTCGCCCGCCGGCATCTCGGCCAGGGGCGCGGCGGATTCGAGCGCCTCCGGTGGCGCGCCGATGACGCGCAGGTAGGCCGCCGCCGCGACGATGACATCGCCCTCGGCGCGCACCCGGTCGGCGACCGCGCCCGCCAGCCGCGCTTCCGCCTGGGCCACGTCGGTGCGCGTGACCTCGCCGACCGCGAACCGATCGCGGGTGGCGTCGAGCTGCCGGGCGATGACCGCCTCGTTGTTGCGCGCGAGCTCGCGCACGGCCGTGTCGCGCACCACGCCAACGTACGAGGTCACGCCCTCGAGCAGGACCGTCTGTTCGACATCGAAGTAGCGCGCCCGTTCGGACTGGATCAGGCTGCGCGCCCGCGCGATCTCGGCGGTCGTGCGGCCGCCGCGGTACAGCGGCTGGACCACGGACAGCCCCGCGCCGCCCGGCGTAAAGCTACGCGAGGATGACTCGCTGGTGTCGAACGTCTCGGCCCCGATATCGCCCTCGAGCGCGATGTTCGGCCGGTACCCGGACTGCGCCTGGGCCAGAAGTTCGTCGGTGGCGCGCATCCTTTCGCGCTGCGCCGCGAGCGTCGGGTTGCCGCTGTAGGCCAACGCGAGCGCCTCCAACAGCGTCGCCGCCGGCGCTGGCCCGGCGCTCGCGACCAGCGCGATCAGTGCGGCGGCGAAGACTCGGCACAACGCGCGCATGTCGTGTTCCTAGAACGTGAACTTCGGCGCCGGCGCGAAGGCAGCGAGCGCCGGTACCGCCGCATCGTAGAGATCGACCGTGGAAACCACCCCGCCCTGCTTGACCAGGCGAACCAGCCGGCCCGCGCCCCGGTCGACCACTACGGCCGTCAGGCTGCCACCCTCGGCGAGCTGGTCGAGCAGCGCCGAAGGCACCTCAGCGACGCCACCCTCGATGACGATCGCGTCGTAGGGCGCCGCCGCCGGCCAGCCCGCCGCCAACGGCCCGACGACGACCTCGACGACGCCGGCGCGGGTTGCCAGCGCCGCGCGCGCCCGGTCGGCCAAGGCGGCCGACTCTTCGAGCGCCACGACCCGGACACCGAGCTCGGCCAGCACCGCGGCGCCGTAGCCCGTGGCGCAAGCGACATCGAGCGCCTTGGCGCCGGGTTCCGGCCGCGCCGCCTGGATCAGCCGCGCCAGCACCAGGGGTTCGGTCAGGAAGCGACCGCCGCCGAGCGGCAGGTCCTCGTCGACGTAGGCGTTGGCCTTCAGGCCGTCGGGCACGAAGCCTTCGCGCGGCACGCGCGCCAGCGCCTCGACCAAGGCCGGGTCGGTGATGCGGTTGGGCCGCATCTGGCACTCGATCATGTTGCGCCGGAGCACGGCGAAATCGATCACGTCACCCCCTGGCGGCACCCACCGCGGCGCGCCCCTTATAGCCGCTGGGTTGCGAACCGACAACGGCGGGTACCGGCCCCGGCCATTGACCGCGCACCCGGCCGCGACCTAAGACATGGCCCGGCATTGCGTCAACGGCCCGGTGGCGGAGTGGTCACGCAGAGGACTGCAAATCCTTGCACGCCGGTTCGATTCCGGCCCGGGCCTCGTTACCCCGGCGGGCGGCCGGCCCGCCGGTGCGCGGCGGCAGCACCAGGCAGGGCAGCGGCGGCGGCATGATCACGGCGCTCGCCCCGGTCGCCTCGCTCATGCTCGGGGTCGCCATCCTGCTCGCCGGCAACGGGCTGCAAGGCACGCTTCTGCCGCTGCGCGCGCGCCTCGAGGATTTCGGCATCGTCGACATCGGCGTGCTCGGCTCGGCGTACTTCGTCGGGTTCGTGCTGGGCTGCGTCGCCGGGCCTTACCTGGTGCGGCGCGCGGGACACATTCGCACCTTCGCCGCGTTGTCCGCCGTGGCGTCCACGGTCGTGCTGGCCCACCCGCTGGCGCTTTCTCCGGTCGCGTGGTGGTTCATGCGCGGCATCACCGGCTTCTGCTTCGCCGGGCTCTACGTGGTGATCGAGAGCTGGCTCAACGAACGGTCGAGCAACACGAACCGCGGCTTCATCATGGCCGTCTACACCATCATCAACCTGACGGTGATCACGCTGGGGCAGATGATGATCACGCTCTACGACCCGAGCGAGTTCGCGCTGTTCAGCATCGCGTCGATCCTGGTGTCGCTGGCCGCGGTGCCGGTGGCGATGACCGCGGCGCCCGGACCGTCGCCGCTGGAATCGGTGCGGCTGAGGCCGCTCCATCTGCTGCGCCTGTCGCCGGTCGGCTTCGTCGGCAGCTTCGCCGTCGGCGCGACCAACGGCACGTTCTGGAGCCTCGGGCCGCTGTTCGCCGCCGACATCGGCTTCGACACCACCGGCATCGCCGTGTTCATGAGCGCGACGGTGCTGGGCGGCGCGCTGCTGCAATGGCCGCTGGGCCGGCTTTCGGACCGCATGGACCGGCGCAAGGTCATCGCGACGTCGTGCCTGCTGGCCGGCGGCGCGGGCGTCGCGCTCGCTTTTTGGGCCGCGCGCGATCTGGCCGTGGTGCTGCCGATCGCCGCGGCCTTCGGCGCGTTCACGTTCCCCATTTACGGGCTTTGCGCGTCCCACGCCAACGACTTCGCCGGCCGCGGCGCGTACGTCGAGATGGCCAGCGGGCTGCTTCTCGTCAACGGCGCCGGCTCGGTGTTCGGGCCGCTCGTGGCATCGGCGGTGATGACCGGCATGGGGCCCGCCGGCCTGTTCGTGGTGACGGCGACGGTCCACGTCGCCATGGCCGGGTTCACGCTGTTCCGTCTCGGCGTACGCCGCGCCGTGCCCGACGACCTCAAGCCCGGTTTCGTCGCCATGCCCAGGGGCAGTTCCGGCGCCCTCGACCGGGAGCCGCGCGCCGCGCCCGACAAGCGCCCGACGCCTACGGCCTAGGCGCCTCGCCGTCCGTCAATTGCCGTCCGAGTGTTCGCTACTATGGTTGCTGTGCCGTCTGGATTCGATGCGCGGATCGTCGACGCCGTGATCGCGCGGCGCGACGACGCCTTGGGTCACCGTGCCGTCGGGAGCGAACGACGCCGAATCCCCCGTCATCAAATGGGTCTCCTGGCCGCTCGCCGCTACCATCGCCATCGCGCCCTGCACGACCGTGACGGTCACGGCGCCCAACTCGCTGATCACGATGTAGAGCGTGGTGCCGCGCACGCCGATGACCCCGACCGGGGTCGTCAGCGTGTAGGACTCCGATGCGAGCGCGCCGCTGACGAACAGGAACGCGCCGAGCGCCAGGTCGACCGCGAATTCGCCCTTGCCGGAGTTGGGGTCGTAGACGTAGCGGTCGAGCGTGGCCTGGCTCGACCCGCCCAGGCGAAGCTCGGTGCCGTCGAGGAACGTGAGATGCAGCGCGCCGCGCGCGACGGTCTCGACGAATTCGTCGGCGATGACGGTTGCGGCCTGAAACAGGTCGGTGCGGGTCGCCCCGGACCGCGTACCATAGGCCCACACGGAGACATGCTGCACCGTGCCGATCTGGGCGCAGGCTGGCCGGGCCGCGCCCAGGGCCGCCGCCACGGCGACGGCGATCACCAGGACGATCGAATGGCGGGAAAGCGGACAATCTCTGATCATGGCGACCTCGCAGCGAACGTCGGCTACGCCGGCTCTGTTGGACGGATCATGGTCCCGGGCGAATCGTTCGTCCATGGCGCCGACGTGTCCACGACCGCCAAGCCGTCGCCTTGCCCGGGTCCGCGTTTTTGCTATAACTCGGGCTTACCTGTTCCCCGGTAGCTCAGCAGGTAGAGCAAGCGGCTGTTAACCGCTGGGTCGCTGGTTCGAATCCGGCCCGGGGAGCCAATTCACACGGGGCCGATGCCGTCGGGCGTCGGCCCCGTCGTCGTTCAGGGCGACGTGGCGCGGCGCAGTAACGGGGGCGCTTCGCAATCACGAGTCCCTCGACGCCTCGCCTCGGGTATGATACAAAGTCATACTGGAGGAAAGACCATGGGCGCGATCAAGGTGGCCATCACGATCGAGGAGGGGCTGCTGCGTACCGTCGAACGCTGGGTCGAGCAGGGGCGATATCCCAACCGGAGCCAGGCCATTCAGGCGGCCCTGCGCGAAAAAGAAGCGCGTTGGAAGCGGACCCGCCTGGCCGACGAACTTGCCAAGCTCGACGTCAAGGCGGAGCGCCAACTGGCCGACGAAAGGCTTGCGGGCGAAACATGGCCCGAATCCTGAGGGGCGACATCTGCTGGGCCGATCTCGAGCCCGTCCGAGGTCGCGAGCAGGCAGGCCGCGGGCCGGTCCTCATCTTGAGCCGAGAGATGTTCAACGAGCGTTCGGGCACGGTCATCGCCATGGCGATCACCAGTCAGCCTCAAAGCGCTGGATTCCCGCTGACCACTCCGTTGCCCGACCGGCTTCTGCCCAAGCCGTCGTGGGTCAAGATCAGCCAGATTCGCACCCTTTCGAGCGAGCGGCTCGGGAAACGATTGGGCCGGCTGCCCGAAGCGGAGCTGGATCGCATCGTCGAGGGGCTTCTCGACATCATCGGTCCATAGGCGCGCGGTTCAGCGCGACCTCGCGGCCAGTTCGGCGGCCACGCGGGCGGCGTCCGCCACGAAGCCGTCGATGTCCGCCTCGGTCGTCCGATGGTTCAGCACCGCCGCGCGGATCGCGAGCTGGCCCGCGACGCGCGTCGTCGACGGCGCGGCCAGGCCACGCTCCTGAAGCGTCGCGACGACATCGGCGTTGAAGTCGTCCCAGGCGCTCGGATCGAGATGGCCCGGCTCGAAGCGGAAACAGACGATGTTCAGGCCGACCGGCACGAGCAGGCGGGCGCCGGGCAGCGTTTCCACCGCCGCCGCCATGCGCCGCGCCAAGGCGCAGGTGCGCGCGATCGAGGCACCGAGGCGCGTCAGCCCGAAGTGGCGGACGGTGAACCAGACCTTGAGCGCGCGGAAGCCGCGCGACAGCTCCGGCCCGAGATCCGTGAACCACGGCGCCCCGCCGGCCAGCGCCAGTCCCGTGGCCAGGTAATCCGCATCGGCGGCGAACGCCGCCGGCAACGCGGCCGCGTCGCGCACCAGCACGCACCCCGCGTCGTAGGGAACGTGCAACCATTTGTGGAAGTCGAGCGCGATCGAATCGGCGCGTTCGATCCCGGCGACGAGCGGCGCGAGGCCGGGATCGAGCCTGGCGAGCGCGCCGAACGCGCCATCGACGTGAAACCAGGTCCCCGTGCGCGCCGCGATATCGGCCACTTCGGCGATCGGATCGACCGCGCCGACCGAGGCCGTGCCGGCGGTCGCGACGATGGCCATGGGCAAGGCGCCAGCGTCCCGGTCCGCCGCGATTGCCTCGGCCAGGGCTTCCGACCTCATGGCACCGGACGGCGTGACCGGAACGATGCGCAACGAGCGGCGGCCGAGGCCGAGGAGCTCGACCGCCTTGCGCAGCGACACATGGGCGCCGGCGGAACCGTAGACCACAAGCGCCGGGCCGTCGCGCAGGCCGTCGCGACGGGCCGCGCCGCCCGTCGCGCGCTCGCGCGCCGCCGCCAGGGCCACCAGGTTGGCCATGGAAGTACCCGAGAGCAGGAGCCCCCCCGACGTCTCCGGCAGGCCGATGACCTCGGCGAACCAGGCGACGACCTGACGTTCGATGTACGTCGCGATGTGGTCGCGCCCGCCGCAGTTGGCGTTGAGCGCCGCGGCCGACGCCTCGGCGATCACACCCGCCGGCGTTCCGGCGCCGTGGACCCAGCCGAAGAAGCGCGGATGACGATTGCCGGTGCCGTAAGGCAGAAGCGCGACGACCTCGTCGCACATCGTCGCCAGGTCGACGCCCTGCCACGGCGCCGCGCTCGGCTTCGCGCCTGGCTGCGGCGGGCGCCACACGGGACCTTCGCGTAAATTTTGAAGATCGGAGACCAGGCTATTGACATGGCGATGAAATATCTGCTCGAACTCGCGCCAGTCCGAGGGGTCGAGGGTCGCCGGCGGATCGCCCCCGGGGGCCATGGCAACCGGCTGTCGACCGGGCCGCTAGCGGCGTCGGGGCCGGCCGAGCACCTCGGCCAGGGCGCCCGCAGTCTGCTCGGTCACGTAATACACCCCTTCGACGATGCGGCTGCTGTCGTCGCTCCATTTCGTGGCGTCGTAGTCCCAGCCGAGCAGCGTCGCCTTCTTTTCGTTGTCGTTGATCAAGCGACGCAGCTTGCGCGTCAGCACGCCCTCGAAATGGGACAACACGCGCAGATCGCTGTCCCCGGTCGCGCCCAGCAGATCGGTCATGGCGACCCGGCCCTTGCGGGTGCCGAACATGGCGAGCCGCGTGACGTGCTCGTCGGCCAGGCCGTGAACCAGCTTGCGCGCCAAGTCCGCGGTCAAGTCGATCGGCCGGCGCCAGCGCAACTGCATGTTGCCGGCGGGCGCGCGCGGCTCGACCGGCCGGCCCTCGATCAGGGCGATCAGCTCGGCCCTCGTCTCGTTCGACAGGCGTCGGAAGTCATGGCCTTCGATCACCAGTTGCATGAGCGTTCCCCTGCCTTGGCGTTGCCCAACGGGCGCAGCCTAGCACGACTTGGCGCCCGTCGATTGCGGCGAACCGCCGCGAACGCTAACGTCGGGAAGGAGGGAGCCGTCATGCCGTCATTCGATATCGTCTCACGCATCGAGCTCAACGAGGTCGATAACGCGCTCGACGGCGTGCGGCGCGAGATCGGCCAGCGGTTCGACTTCAAGGGTTCCCACTGCACCATCGATCGCGCCGACGCCGCGATTACGATCCTGGCGGACGACGACACCAAATTGCGCCAGATGCAGGAGCTGCTGCGGGGCTACCTGGCGCGCCGCAAGGTCGACCACCGCGCCTTCGCCTTCGGCGATCCGGAAAAGGCGGCCCACGGGGCGCTGCGTCAGGCGGTGACCCTGCGCCAGGGCATCGACCGCGAGCTGGCGAAGTCGGTCATCGACGCGATCAAGGGCACCAAGCTCAAGGTCCAGGTCGCGATCCAAGGCGACGAGCTCAGGGTTTCCGGCAAGAAGATCGACGATCTGCAGGCGGCCATCGCCCACCTCAAGGGACTGGGCATCGAGCAGCCGCTGCAATACGTCAACTTCCGCAACTGAGGCGGGCGAAGCGACGGGATCCGTCGATCAGGTCCGATTGGCCTGGAACGTCACGTGCTCGAGGGTGCCCGCGTCGAGCGCGGCGCATACGCGAACCCAGCGCTCGCATTCCGCCAGGATCATGGCGCCCTGGCGAACGTCGATCGGGTTGCTCTTGACGAAATCGTCGATCACCGACCAGGCCCGCACCATTTCGGATTGCATCGTGCCGTTCGTGGTGTCGGCGCTCTTGATCGAGAACCCGGCCTTGCCGAGGGAGTACGCCATCTGCGCCCTGGTACGCAGGCCCGCCGGGGCCGTGCGCGACTTGGTCACGATCGCCAGGTCCGCGTCGGGCTTGTTGTCGCCGATGCGCAGGAACTGGGACAGGAAGAAGCGACCCTTGGGCTTCAGCGCCCGTTGCACGGCCTTGAGCACGCCGTCGATCGAGGCGAGTTCGATCAGGCCGTCCTTGGCGTAGGCGTGGTCGTAGCGCGCCCTGCGGAAGTCCGGGCTGCGCGGATCGAAAGGCTTGATTTCCGCCTTTTTCGCGAGCCCTGCCTTGTTCGATAGCTCGGCGGCTTGCTCCGCCAGGCTTGGCGAGCTTTCGAAGGCCGTGACGTAGGCGCCGGATTCGCGCACGATCGTGCGCGTCGAGCCGCCAATCCCGGGTTCGAGCTCGAGCAGCCACACGGCCGGCGACAGCGACAGGTCGCGCACCTGGGTCAGGACGTAATCCTTGCCGCCGGGCGTGAGAAACCCCGGATTCCACAGGCCTTGCAGCCAGGTCTCGTCGGGTTCTTGCGCGGTAACGGGCGCCGCCGCGGATATCTCCTCGACCAGTTCGAGGGCCTCCGCGACGAGCTCGGGCGCAACGTCCGGGTGCGACCACAGCCCGCGCACCGCCGAAGCCAGCCGCCGGCCGAACCCGGGGCGCAACTCGCCCGCCTCGGCCTTTCGAGCCGGTCCCGAAATGACTCGCGACCGCGATATCGAGGCAGTCGAACCCATGGCAACGACTATCGAGCGTGAACGTTAAGCATCCCTGAAGACGCGCCGCGGCGGGCTGGCATCGAAGCGGGATCACGCCCGAGCGAGCGCCTCTTCGCCGTCGAGCAGGCTGGTCACCGGCGTGCCCAGCCAGCCGGCTTCGCGCCTGCGCCAATAGAGGCCGCGCAGTTCGCTGGTCAGCAGCCCTGGGGCGCCGTTGCCGAGCGGACGGCCGTCGACCCGGGTCACCGGCATGATGCCGCCCGCGGTCGAGGACAAGAAGGCCTCGTCCGCGCCCCTCAGGGCCTCGGGGGGGAAATCGCCGGCGGTCACGGTCAGGCCGAGCATGGCCGCGAGCTCGATCACCGTGCGGCGCGTGATCCCCTCCAGGACGTTGGCGGCCGGGGTGAACAGCTTGCCGGCCTTGGCGAAGAACACGTTGAAGCCGGGTCCTTCGGCGAGGAACCCCGAGGGCGTGCACAGCACGACGTTGTCCGCGCCGCGGTCGAGCCCTTGCAGCAGGCCGCGCTGCATATCCATCCAGTTGAAGTTCTTGACCCTGGGGTCGATCGCCTCGGTTGGCGTGCGCCGGTTGTCGACGATCGCCACGTCGATGCCGGTCTCCTGCCGCTCGGGCCGCACGATCCAGATGTAGGGCAGCGCGAAGGCGATGAAGCGCTGGATGCAGGTGCGCAGGTCGCGCCGGTCGGGCGCCGCGTAACTGCCCCGGGTGACAATCATCTGAACGAAGGCGTCGTCGAGACTCGCGCGGTCGACGCACGTCGCCAGGATGCGCGCTAGGGCATCGGGCGCGTGCGGGCACGTGAGCCGCATTCCCTCGCAGCTCCGGAGGAAACGCGCTATGTGGTCGTCGAGCCGGAAGAACTGGCCGTGCCAGACCGAGGTCGTGTCGTAGACCGCGTCGCCGCGCAGGAACCCCAGGTCGAACAGCGGCAGCCTGGCCTGCTCCGCGGGGACATATTGGTCATCGATGTAGACGATTCCGGGCATCAGTCCCTCCTCAATGTCGGATGTAAACGTTGGTCAAGCCGGGCTCGCCATCGCACGCGACCTCGCCGCGGGCGCTGAGGTCGATCAAGTGCGCCAGAACCGAGCACCCCGCCGCCGCGTGGAGCGTCTTCGGAAGGTCGTCGTAGATCGTGGCGACCAGATGCGGGATCGTCGCCGGCCCGATCGCCAGCGCCGCGAGGATCTGTCGTTCGCGGGCGCGGCGATGATCGATGAGCGCCCCGACGTGCCCGCGAGGATCGCCGATCGGCGGGCCGTGGGTCGGCCAGAACGTGGTCTCGCGACGCAGGGCCAGCCGGTCGAGCGAGGCCATGTACGCCGCCATGTCGCCGTCGGGCGGCACCACCACGGTCGTCGACCAGCCCATGACGTGATCGCCGCAGAACAGCGCATCGGCGTGGGCGAAGCACAGGTGGTTGGACATATGCCCCGGGGTATGGATGGCCTCGAGCGTCCAGCCGGCGCCGACGACGATGTCGCCATCCCGGACGCGGACGTCCGGCATGAAGTCATGGTCCACCCCTTCCTCGACCCGCGTTTCGAGTTCGTCGTGTCGTCCGCCCAGCGGCCCGAACCCGAGGATCGGAGCCCCGGTGGCCGCGCGCAACGCCCGCGCCGCGGGCGAATGGTCGAGGTGCGTGTGGGTCACGACGATATGGCTGACGGTTTCGCCGTCGAGCGCCGCCAGGATCGCCGCGACGTGCTCCTCCAGGTCGGGGCCGGGGTCGATCACGGCGACCGAACCGCGGCCGACCACGTACGTGCCCGTGCCGTGGAACGTGAACGGCCCGGGGTTGCGCGCGACGATGCGCCGGATGCCGGGACCGACCTGCTCGGCCACGCCATAAGCGAACCTCATGTCGCGCAGGAACCGCACGGTGACGTCTCCGTCACGGGTACCCAGGAAGCTGCCCAGGAAGCCGCAAGGTATCACGGACGTGACGGCCGTCACTTAAGCCTGCCGCTGTGTCGGTCCGCGCTCAGTTCCGGGGCTTGACCGCCGCCAAGGAAGTCCAATAATTGAGTTCGGGGACACCGCCATGCAGCACGATACGATCCGGGATTTGCTCGAGACAACCAGGATCAACGCCGAAATCGAGGCGATCGACGAGGATCCTGCGCACGAGAACGTAGCCGTGGTGAGGCTCAGGTTCCGCGATCGTCGGGATCGCGTCGTCCGCCCTGGCGCGGCGCCAGCGCACGGCTAGGCGTTCGGTCGGTTTCACGAACCGGTAACTTGACGGTCGCGGCCGATCCCGCTACCGGAATCGAGCGTTGCCGGCCGCTTCGGGCACGTTTGCCGTCCGCGCGCCGGGGCCATGTGGCGCGGGGGCGGATGGCGACGGAAATCGAACTCCGGTTCCGTGTCGGTCCGGAAGTCTTTGATCGGCTCCGCCAGGCGACCCCCGAGGGTGTCGATATCCGGCCGGCCGTCACGCGCACCTTGTCCAGCACGTATTTCGATCTTCCCGACCGCGGCCTGGGCGCGCGGGGCTTCGGCGTCCGCCTGCGCGAGGAGGACGGCCGGCGCAGCCTGACGGTAAAGTCGGGTGACAACCCCTGGTTCGGCGCGCGCGAGGAATGGACCGTACGGGCCGGGAATGGGCCAAAGCTCGGCCGGCTCGGCCGATACCTTCCGCCCGAGGCCTCGGCTGGGCCACTGACCCCGGTGTTCCGCACCCGCATCGAACGCACGCTGCGCGATCTCCGCATCGGCCGGGGCGTTCGCGTCGAACTGGCGCTCGACCGGGGCGTGATCGCCGCGGGCCGGCGCAGGCTTTCGGTGCGGGAGCTCGAGCTCGAACTCAAGCGGGGCACCGTCACGGATCTTTATGCGACCGCCTTGCGATTGCACCGAGAGTTGGGGCCGTTCGCGCTGCTGCCGTCGAGCAAGGCCGCCCGTGGCTACGCCCTGGCGGCGGGACGGTCCGAGGCGGCGTACCGGGCGGATGCCGTCGCGCTCGACCTCGGCGCCTCGACCGAAACGGCGTGCAAGGCGATCGTCCGCTCGTGCCTCGGCCAGATCCTGGCCAATCACGAGCCGGCGCGACACGGCGTGGACAGCGAAGGGGTGCACCAGGTCCGCATCGGCTTCCGCCGACTGCGCGCCGCGCTGGGGGCGCTGCGACCGTTCGCGCCACCCGAGCGACGGGACGCGGTTGCCGACTGGGCGCGCTGGGCCACGCAGCGCTTCGGCCCCGCGCGGGACTGGGACGTGTTCATCGACGAGCGCCTGGCGCCCGCGCTTGCCCGCCACGGCGACCCGGACGGACGCCTGCGCGCGACCGCCGAGGCCAAACGCGCCGCCGCCTACCGGCTCGTCCGGCGGGCGCTTAGGGAACGGCGCTACACCGAGGCCATGCTCGACGCGCTGCGGTGGCTCGAGGAGCCCTGGAGCGAGGCCGCGGGCAAGCGCCGGCGCGAGCGGCTTGCCACGCCATTCGTCGACGTGGCCTGGCGCCTGGGGCGCGATGCCGACCGGCGCCTGAGGGCGCGGGCGAGGCACCTGGACGAAGGCGACCCGGCGGCGCTGCACCGCGTCCGCCTGGCGGCGAAAAGGGCGCGCTACATGGCGGAGTTCCTGGCCCCGATCGCGCCCCAGGGCGGGGTCGGGCCTTACCTCAAGGCGCTCAAGCGCGTCCAGGATACGTTCGGGCGCAGCAGCGACGACGCCGCCGCGACCGAGCGGCTCGCCACCCTGTTGCACGCCGTGCCGGTCGACGCGCCCCAGGCCCTGATCGACGCCATTGCGCCGCCCACCGAACCGACACGGGCGCGATCACGGTTGCACCGCGTCTGGCGCGCCTACCAGGCGACCATGCCGATCCATCGCGCGCTCGGCCACCACGGCTAATCGAGGTCGCGCGGCACGACCAGATCGCGTAGTCGGCACGAGCCGTGGCCAAGCGCGCGCCACGACGGGCCCTTGAAGTCGAGCGTCGCCAGCGCCCCGGTCGGCAGCTTGTCGCGCACCCGCGCCAGGGTATCCGCCGCGCCGCCGCCGGCGAGATGCAGAATCAGGTTCTGCAGGTCGGGGTTGTGGCCGACCACCATGACCGCGTCTACCGTGTCCTCCTGGCGAGCGAGCAGCCGCAGGATCGCCTCCTCGCCGGCCAGGTAGATGGCGCGATCATGCACGATGCGGGGTGCCGAACCGAGACCGGGGGCCACCAATTCCAGGGTCCGGCGGGCGCGCCGCGCGGTCGAGCACAGCACCACGGCCGGGCGCACGCCGGCCTCGGCGCAGTGCCGGGCCAGGCCCGCGCACGCTTCGATGCCGCGGCGGCTGAGCGGCCGGTCGTGGTCGCTGACGTTCTCGTCGCGGCTAGATTTGGCGTGGCGCAGGACATAGATGCGTTTCATGGCCCACCCATTCGACCCAAGGCGCGCGGGAATCGGTCACGACTCCATGATATACGTGTGCGGCCATGGCAGCCGATAGCCCGACGACACCCAGCGCAACCCTGGCGCAGCGCGAGCCCGACGCGGCCGAACGCCGGTTCGACGGTCCCGTTCGCGTGCCCGCCCCGAGGGGCGAACCGGGGCCGCCCTTGGACCCGGGCGCCCGTGAGCGGTTCATCAACCGCGAGCTGTCGTGGCTCAAGTTCAACGAGCGGGTGCTCGAGGAAGCGCACAATCCGGCCCATCCCCTGTTCGAGCGGGTGCGCTTCCTGTCGATTTCGGCCGCCAATCTCGACGAGTTCTTCATGGTGCGCGTGGCCGGGCTGATCAACCAGATGCGCGCCGGCGTGGCCGTGGGCCATCTCGACGGCCTGACCCCAGCCCAGCAGCTTGCCGCCATCCGCGTCCAGGCGCGCGCGCTCATGGCCAAGCAGCAGGCGTGCTGGACCGCGCTGGCGCCCGAGCTGCGCGACCAGGGCATCGCGGTGGTCGGGCCCGTGGAGCTGACGCCCGACGACCTTGCCTGGCTGGAAACCTACTTCAGCGACGAGGTCGAGCCGGTGCTGACCCCGCTGGCGATCGACCCGGCGCACCCGTTTCCGTTCATCCCCAACTTCGGCTTCTCGCTGGTGCTCCAGCTCCAGCGCACGAGCGACGGCGCGGCCCAACGCGCGCTGGTGCCCCTGCCCTCGCGGCTCGGCCGGTTCGTCCGCCTGCCGGGCGAGGGCGCGCGCTACGTGCCGATCGAGCTGCTCGTGCACCTCAATCTGGGCCGCCTGTTTCCCGGCCTGCGGGTCATGGCGCGCGGCGAATTCCGCATCGTGCGCGACAGCGAGATCGAGATCGAGGAAGAGGCCGAGGATCTGGTCCGCACGTTCGAGAGCGCGCTGAAGCGGCGGCGGCGCGGCAACGTGATCCGGCTCAAGGTCTCGGTCGGCATGCCCGAGCAACTGCTGGACTTCGTGGTCGAGGCGCTCGGCGTCGGCGCCGACGACATCTATCCGGCCGAGGGCATGCTGGGGCTCGCGGACATCGCCCAGCTCATCGACAGCGACCGCACCGGGCTGCTGTTCGAGCCGTACAACCCGCGGTTTCCCGAGCGCATCCGCGACTTCGGCGGCGACTGTTTCGCCGCCATCCGGCGCAAGGACCTGGTGGTCCACCACCCCTACGAGAGCTTTGACGTGGTGGTCCAGTTCGTCCGCCAGGCGGCGGAGGACCCGGCGGTGGTCGCGATCAAGCAGACGCTCTATCGCACCAGCAACGATTCGCCGATCGTGCGCGCCCTGATCGCCGCCGCCGAGGCCGGCAAGTCGGTGACCGCGCTCGTCGAGCTGAAGGCGCGCTTCGACGAGGAGGCGAACATCCGCTGGGCGCGTGACCTGGAGCGCGCGGGCGCCCAGGTGGTTTACGGCTTCGTCAACCTCAAGACCCACGCCAAGATCTCGCTCGTGGTCCGGCGCGAGTCCGGGAAGCTGGTGTCGTACGTGCACTTCGGCACCGGCAATTACCATCCGATCACGGCACGCATTTACACCGACCTGTCGTTCTTCACCTGCGACGCGGCGCTGTGCCGCGACGCCAACCGCGTCTTCAATTACCTGACCGGTTACGCCAAGCCCGAGCGGTTCGAGAAGCTGGCCATGGCGCCGATCGGTATGCGCGACACGGTGATCCGTATGGTCGACGACGAGATCGAGCACGCCAAGGCCGGACGCCCCGCGGCGATCTGGGCCAAGCTCAACTCCCTGACCGACCGCAAGACGATCGACGCGCTCTACCGGGCGTCCCAGGCGGGCGTGCTGGTCGACCTGATCGTGCGCGGCATCTGCTGCCTGAGGCCCGCCGTGCCGGGACTGTCCGAGACCATCCGGGTCAAGAGCATCGTCGGGCGCTTTCTCGAACATTCGCGGATCGTCTGCGCCGGCAACGGCCACGGCCTGCCATCGGCGCAGGCCAAGGTCTACATCTCGTCGGCCGATTGGATGTCGCGCACCTTCGACTGGCGGGTCGAAACCATGGTTCCGGTCGAGAACCCGACCGTCCACGAGCAGGTGCTCGACCAGATCATGGTGGCGAACATCAAGGACGTGGCCCAGACGTGGCTGCTCGGCCCCGACGGCGCGTACCAGCGCCTCGCCGCCGATCGGGGCGCGTTCAGTTGTCATAAGTTCTTCATGACCAACCCCAGCCTGTCCGGGCGGGGCCGCGCGCTGCGCCGCCTGAGGTCCGCCGGACTCGGCAGGGCCGCGGCCGAGTAGAGGGCTTGCCGCCCCGCCGCCGCCCCGGCGCGAGCGAACGGCCGCTCGCGGTGGTCGATGTCGGGTCGAACTCGGTCCGCCTGGTGGTGTTCCGGGGCGCGCGGCGGTCCGCCGCCGTGCTCTACAACGAGAAGGTGACGTGCGAGCTGGGGCGCGGCCTGCACCGCGACGGCCGGCTCGCGCCCGAGAATGTCGATCGGGCGCTCGATGCGATCGCGCGGTTCGTCGCGTTGGCGCGTTCGTTCGGCTCGGACATCCGGGTGTTCGGCACCGCCGCCGTGCGCGACGCCGCCAACGGCGCCGAATTCGCCGCCGCGCTCGGCCGCCGCGTGAACCTGCCCGTGACCGTGCTGAGCGGGGCGGAGGAGGCACGGCTCTCCGCGCTCGGCGTCGTCTCCGGCATCCCGGACGCCAGCGGCCTGGTCGGCGATCTCGGCGGCGGCAGCCTGGAACTGGTCGCGGTCGCCGGCGGCCGGATCGGGCGCCATGCCACGTTCCCGATCGGCCCGCTGCGCCTGGTCGACGTGCACGAGAGCGCCGTCGCGGCGTCGGCGCGCGCCGCCGTCAACGCGCACCTCGCCGGGCAACCATGGCTCGGCGACGTCGGCGGCGACTTCTACGCCGTCGGCGGCGCGTGGCGCGCGCTCGCCCGGTTGCACATGGCGCAGATCGATTACCCGCTGCGCGTGCTCCACCACTACCGCCTCGCGGCCGACGACGCGGACGAGTTGTGCGGGCTGGTCGCGCGCATGGGCCGCCAGAGCCTGCGCCGGGTCGCGGCGGTGTCGCGCAACCGCCTCGACGCGCTGCCTTGGGCGGCGCTGGTCCTGCAACGGATCATTCGGACCGCCGCGCCCACGTCGATCGTGTTTTCGGCGAACGGACTGCGCGAAGGCGTGCTGTTCGAATGCCTCGGCGCGGCCGAGCGGCGGCGCGATCCGCTGATCGCGGCGTGCACCGACGCCGCGCGCGGGCGCGACCGCTTCGGCGGCCACGCCCAGGCCCTTTACCGGTTCAGCGCCGGCGCGGTCCCCGATGACGACGCGCGCACCGACCGGCTGCGCCGGGCCGCCGCGCTGCTGAGCGACTTGGCATGGCGCGAGCACCCGGAGCATCGCGCCGAGTTCGCGATCGAGACGGCGCTCTATCTGCCCGACGGCTGCCTCAGCCACGACGAGCGGGCCTGGCTCGCGCTGGCGCTCCACGCCCGCTACGGCGGCGCCGAGGACGCGCCGGGCGCGGCCGTGCCGCGTCGCCTGCTGGCGGTGGAGAGCGCGCGAAAGGCGCGCGCGACCGGGCTCGGCTTTCGGCTGGGCTACGCGCTCGGCGGCGCGGTGCCGGCGACGCTCCGCCACGCGGAACTGGCGCGCCAGGGCAATCGGCTCGAGCTCCGCGCCGGGCCGCGGCTCACGCCGCTGCTGGGCGATTTGATCGACCGCCGGCTGCGCATCCTGGCCGAGGCGCTCGGGCTCACGCCCGTCGTGGTGCCGGCGAAGGCGCGCCCTCTCGCGGCAGCCACGCGCTAACGCCGACGCTGCTCGCCGGATCAGCCCTTCCAGACGCCGTCGCGCACCAACTCGTCCTGGGTCTCGACGATGGCCTGATGCATGATATCGAACATGCGGTCGATCTGCGCCGGCTGGATCACCAGCGGCGGCGAGAACACGCACAGGTGACCCATGGGTCGCAGGATAAGCCCCTTGTCCTGGCACCTGCGGTCGACCTTCGCCCCGACCCCCGCTTCCCACGGGAACGGTTCCTTGGTGGCGCGGTCCTTGACCATCTCGACGCAGCCCATGAGCCCGATGCCGCGGGCGTCGCCGACCAGCGGCAGTTGGCCAAGGGCGCGCAGACGCGCCTGGAAGTGGGGCGCGATCGCGCGCACGTGGCCGCAGATGTCCTCGCGTTCCATGAGCTCGATGGTCTTGAGCGCCGCGGCGCACGCCACCGGGTGACCGGAATACGTGAAGCCGTTGCTGAACACCGCGGTCTCGGCCTTGGCGTCGAGGATGTCCTGGTAGAGCCGCTCCGAGGCGATGAAGGCGCCGAGCGGGATGTAGCCCGAGGTCAGCCCCTTGGCGCAGATGATGATGTCCGGCACCATGTCGAACACCGGCTCGGACGCGAAGAAGTGACCCAGCCGGCCGAAACCCGTGACCACCTCGTCGGAGATGTAGAGCACGCCGTGGCGCCGGCACACCTCGATCGTCTTGGCGTGATAGCCCTTGGGCGGCACGATGACGCCGCCCGAGGCCAGGATCGGCTCGGCGATGAAGCAGGCCACGTTGTCCGCGCCGAGCTCGAGGATCTTGTCCTCCAGCTCCTTGACGCACAGGTCGCGGAACGCCTCTTCGCTCATGCCCTCGGGCCCGCGGTACGGGTTGGGCGAGCGCAGGTGGTGGATGCGGTCCGTCGCCAGGTCCATGTACGTCTTGTCGCGCGGCTTGCCGCTGAGGGACGCCGCCAGGTAGGTCGAGCCGTGGAAGGCGTTCTCGCGCGTCAGGATCGCCTTCTTGGTCGGACGTCCGGTGACGTTGAAGTAGAACCAGACGAAGCGGATGGCGGAATCGACGGCGGTCGAGCCGCCGGTCGAGAAGAACGCGCGGTCGAGGTCGCCCGGCGCGAGCTCGGCGAGCTTGGCGCCGAGCTCGGCGTGCGGCGGGGTCGAGAGCTTGCCGAACGGCGAGTAGTAGGTCATCTGCCGGACCTGCTCGGCGATCGCCTGGGCCATGGCCTCGTTGCCGTAGCCGAGCTGGACGCACCACATGCCGCCCGGCCCGTCGAGGAACCTGTTGCCGTCGGTGTCGTAGACGTAGACGCCCTCGGAATCGGCGAGCAGGAGCGTGTCCTGCTTGTCGGCCGACTTGAGGAAGCCCCAGGGGTGGATGACGTGTTCGGTATCCGCCGCCTGGAGGCGCTTGGTGTCGAATGGCTTGTTGGTACGCACGGTGTCACCTATGGATTTGAAGTGATGGATTTTCCGGGTAATGAAGTGTCCCGTGAGCCCGGGATCGACCCCAGGCCCGATGTCCAAGGTAAGCCGCGAGGCGCGCGCTGGCAAGTAGTTCACTTGACGAGCGTTCAGCGAATGAACGATGAGCGATCGAACGTGGGAGACACAAGTGGCTGATACAGAAAGAAAAACCGCTACTTCAACGATCCAGGTGGATAACGCCTCGATGCGCGTTACCCGGTGGGACTTCGCCCCCGGCGCGGCCACCGGCTGGCACCGCCACGCCCACGACTACGTGGTCGTGCCGCTCCTGGACGGCCGGCTTTCTCTGGTCGATAGCGAGGGCGAGCGCGAGGTCGCCATGACCGCGGGGGCGTCGTATTTCCGCCCCGCCGGCGTCGAGCACGACGTGATCAACGCCAGCGCCGACACGTACGCCTTCGTCGAGATCGAGCTCAAGTCCCGGTGAGCCGCGACGGTCCCATGGACATCCGCGACGATCTCTGCGCGCTCATCGGCGGTACGCCCCTGGTCCGGTTGCGCGGGGCGTCCCAGCGGACCGGCTGCACGATCCTGGGCAAGTGCGAGTTCATGAACCCCGGCCAGTCAGTCAAGGACCGCGCGGCCCTGTTCATCGTGCGCGATGCCGAGCAGAGCGGGCTGCTCAAGCCCGGCGGCGTCATCGTCGAGGGCACCGCCGGCAACACCGGAATCGGGTTGTGCGTCGTCGGGCTGGCGTGCGGCTACCGCTCGGTCATCGTCATGCCCGAGAACCAGAGCCAGGAGAAGATGGACGCGCTCCGGCTGCTCGGCGCCGATCTGCGCCTGGCCAAGGCGGTGCCGTACAAGGACCCCGGCAACTACCAACACGTCTCGCGCCGGATCGCCGAGGAGCTCGCGGCCAGCGAGCCCAACGGCGCGATCTGGGCCAACCAGTTCGACAACCTGGCCAACCGTCGCGCCCACCAGGAAACCACGGGCCCCGAGATCTGGGCCCAGACCGACGGCAAGGTCGATGCCTTCGTCTCGGCCATCGGCACCGGGGGCACGATCTCGGGGGTCGGCCTGGCGCTCAAGGCGCGCAACCCCAAGGTACGCATCGTGCTCGCGGATCCCACCGGGTCGGGCATGTACGACTGGGTGGTCAACGGCACGCCGAAGGCCGAAGGCACCTCGATCACCGAGGGCATCGGCCAGGGCCGCGTCACCAGGAACTGCGACGGCGCGCCGATCGACCTTGCTTTTCGCGTCACCGACGCCGAGGCGCTCGAGGTGCTGTTCGATCTGGCCAGCGAGGAAGGGCTCGTGCTCGGCGGCTCGACCGGCATCAACGTCGCCGGGGCGATCAAGGCGGCGCGGGAGCTCGGCCCCGGCCACACGATCGTGACGCTGCTGTGCGACCTCGGCGCGCGCTACATGAGCAAGGTCTACAATCCGGCGTTCCTGCGCGAACGCGGGCTGCCCGTGCCGCGCTGGCTCGAAGGGGGTACGCCATGACCGACCTGACGTTCCGCGCCGACGCCTACGCGCGGACCGTGGCGGCCACGGTCGTGGCGGGGACCGACGCCGGCATCGTGCTCGATCGCACGGTGTTCTACCCGACCGGCGGCGGCCAACCCGGCGATACCGGCGTCCTCAAGCTGGCCGACGGCACAACCATTCGCATCGTCGACGCGGTCAAGGGCGACGGCGACATCGTGCGCCACGTGCCGGCGCCCGGCACGGTCGTCCCCGCCCCCGGCACCGCCGTCGAGGCCATCATCGACTGGGACCGCCGCCACCGCCTGATGCGCATGCATTCGTGCCTGCACCTGCTGTGCTCGCTGATCGCCGCGCCGGTGACCGGCGGCCAGGTCGGCGAGGACCGCGGCCGGCTCGATTTCGACCTGCCGGAGGCGAACCTCGACAAGGACGACCTGACCCGGCGCCTCCAGGCGCTGGTCGCCGCCGATCGACCGCTCAGCGAGCGCTGGATCAGCGACGCCGAGCTGGCCGCCCAGCCGGAGCTCGTACGCACCATGTCGGTCAAGCCACCCACCGGCGCCGGCCGGGTGCGGCTGATGGAGATCGCGGGCGTCGACCTGCAACCGTGCGGCGGCACCCACGTGCGCTCGACCGGCGAGATAGGCGCGGTCGAGGTCGTCAAGATCGAGAAGAAGGGCAAGCACAATAGGCGGGTCATCGTGGCGTTCGGCGCGGGCACGGCCGCATGACCGACCCCGGCTTCGGCACGCTGGTCACGACGGAGTGGCTCGCGGCGCGCCTCGGGGAGCCGGACCTCTGCGTGGTCGATGCCTCGTGGTACCTGCCGACCGAGCGGCGCGACGCCAAGGCCGAGTACCGCGCGGCGCACATCCCCGGCGCCGTCTTCTTCGACATCGACGAGATCGCCGATGCGGATTCGCCCTACCCGCACATGCTGCCGAGCCCGGTGAAGTTCTCGGCGCGCGCGCGCAAGCTCGGGCTCGGCGACGGCAACCGGATCGTTGCCTACGACGGCGGCAACGCGATGGCCGCCTGCCGCGTGTGGTGGATGTTCCGCGCCTTCGGCCACGGCGAGGTGGCCGTGCTCGACGGCGGCTTCGCCAAATGGCGCGTCGAGGGCCGGGCGGTCGAGGACGTGCCGCCGCGGCCGCGCGAGCGGCACTTCACCGCCCGGGTCAACAACCTGATCGTGCGCACCCTGGACCAGGTGCGCGCTGATCTTGCCGGCGGCCGCGTGCAGGTGGTCGATGCGCGATCCGCCGGCCGCTTCGCGGGCACGGCGCCGGAACCCCGGCCGGGCCTGCGTTCCGGCCACATGCCGGGCGCGCGCAACCTGCCCTACGACCGCGTGCTCGATCCCGCGACCCGGACGTTCCTGGCCGCGCCGGAGCTCCGCCGGCGCTTCGCCGATGCGGGCGTCGCCCTCGACCGGGGGGCGGTGACGACCTGTGGTTCGGGGGTCAGCGCCTGCGTCCTGGCCCTGGCGCTCGACCTGCTCGGTCACCGCGACGTCGCCGTCTACGACGGCTCGTGGGCCGAATGGGGCAGCCGTGACGACACGCCCGTGGTCACCTGAGGCGCCGCTCGCGCCGCGCTGGCCCACGGCCGGATGCGCGGCTATGGTGCGCCGGTTGACCGATGGGATGGCTCATGGCGCGGATACTGACCCTGGCCCTGCTCGTGCTCGCGGCGCTCGCGGCGCCGGCCGCCGCGGCCCGGCTGCCCGAGGCGATCGACGCGCGTATCGCCCTGGCCGCGCGCACGCCGAACCCCGCCGCGGTCAGCGCGGCGGTCATCGAGAGCATTTCCGAGCGACCCGACCTGGTCGAGTTGATCGTGCACCGCGCCGCCGGCGCGGCCCCGGCGTATTCCGCCCGCATCGCCGCCGAGGCGGCGCACGCCTTCCCGGCGTTCGCCCCGCGCATCGCGGCCGCCGCCAGCACCGCGACCCCCGAGCAGGCCGCCATCATCGTCCAGATGACGTCGGAGCCGCGCGTCGCCGCGTCCAAATCCGAGGTCATGTCCGCGGTCGAATCGACCCTGGCGCTCCAGGACCTGGAGCCCTCGGCGTGGAAGGCCCGGATCGCGCTGGGCGTCGCCGCGACGCCCGAATATCTCGGCGCCGAGACATACGAGCCGCGGTTCGCGCCGCTGGTCGACGTCGTCTGGCGCAAACGGATCTTCCTGCGCGCCGACGGCGACCTGAGCTCCCAGGTCACCGGCATCGGCCCGACCGGGCTCGGCTGGAACTTCGTGCGCACGCCCAACTGGGCGGTCGGCACGCGCGCGACGCTCGACAACGGCCGCGACAACGACCTGGACAGATTGCTCACCGGGACCCGCACCATCGACCCCGACCTCGAGCTCGGCCTGTTCTTCGAGTACTACGGCGGCCCGTGGAATCTGGGCGGCGATGTGCGCCAGGGCGCCGGGATCGCGAGCAATTCCCACGGTGGCGCCCTGGCCGAGCTGCACCTGGGCTACGCCACGCGCCTGTCGCGCCGGGAGCGCTTCTACCTCGGGCTGTCCTCGACGCTTGCCGGGCCGGCGTATATGCGGACCTATTTCAATCGCGCCGGCTTCCGCGCCGACTGGGGCCTGCGCGACGTGACCGCCTACTTCACGGTCGAGCACGACCTGTCGCAGCGCATCTTCGCCCGCCTCGTCACCCGGGTGCAGCGGCTGCTGTTCGATGCCGCCAGGAGTCCGGTGTCCGATGCCAACTCTAACACCCAGTTCTATGCGGCGGCCCAGCTCGGCTACGCCTTCTGAGTCGGGGCGCGACGGCATGGCGACGGCGACGGCGGACCTGCCGACGATCGAGATCGTCGTCACCTACATGGCCATGACGGCGCCGCCGGCCGGGCCCGCCCGCCCGGCGCCGCCCGCCAAGCTCGCGGTCCTGCGGGCCGAGGCGCCGACGGTCGCCTTCTATCGCTTTCTCTACAACGGGGTCGGCGAAGCCTGGCAATGGACCGACCGCCGCCTGGTGCCCGACGCGGAGCTCGACGCCGTGATCCGCGATCCCGGCGTCGAGATCTACGTGCTGTACGCCGGCGGCGTTCCCGCGGGCTACGCCGAGCTCGACTTCCGCGCCATGCCGGTGGCCGATCTCGCGTACTTCGGCCTGATGCCCGAATTCATCGGCCGCGGCCTTGGCGCCTGGTTCCTCGATTGGGCCGTGCGCGCGCTGTGGCTCAAGGGCCCCAGCGAGGTCACCGTGAACACCTGCGACCTGGACCATCCCCGGGCGCTGCAGGGCTACCAACTCGTCGGCTTCGCGCCGCGGCGGCGGGAAACGCACCGGCTGGTGCCCCTCGAGGCGGTCAAGGCGATCGGACTTTGAGCCAAGGGAGGCGCGCATGAATGCGGGGCGCAACCGGCAGTTCGTTCTGGCCAGCCGGCCGGAGGGCATGGCGAGCGAGGCCAATTTCCGCCTGGTCGAGGGTCCCCTGCCGGTGGCCGGGCCGGGCGAGGCGCTGGTGCGCACGATCTACCTTTCGGTCGATCCCTACATGCGCGGGCGGATCGGCCACGGACCGTCCTACGCCCAGCCGGTTGCCATCGGCGGGCCGATGGTCGGCGGCACCGTCGGCCAGGTGGTCGCGTCGAACGATCGTGGCCTCGCCCCCGGCGATTTCGTCGAAGGCTACGGCGGCTGGCAGGACCATTGGGTCGCGCGCGGCGGGGCCTTGCGCAAGCTCGATCCCAGCGCCGCGCCGATCTCGACCGCCGTGGGCGTGCTCGGGATGCCCGGCATGACCGCGTACTTCGGGCTGCTCGACGTGGGGGCGCCGCGCCCCGGCGACACTGTGTTCGTGTCCGGCGCCGCCGGCGCGGTCGGCGCCACCGTCGGCCAGATCGCCAGGATCGCCGGCTGCACGGTGGCGGGCAGCGCGGGCGGCGCGGCCAAGGTCGCGTACCTGCGTGAACTCGGGTTCGACGCGGGCGTTGACTACCGGGCGGAAAACGACCTCGGCGCCGCGCTGCGCCGCGCCTGCCCGAAGGGCATCGACGTCTACTTCGACAACGTCGGCGGCGCCATCACCGACGCGGTGATCGAGCAGATCAACGTCGGCGCCCGCGTCGTGATCTGCGGCCAGATCGCCGGCTACAACCAGCGCGGTAAGGAGACCGGGCCGCGTAACCTGTGGCAGCTCATCGTCAAGCGCGCGCGCATTCAGGGATTGCTGGTGTCCGACTTCACTCACCGCAAGGATGAGGCGCTCGCGCGGCTGGGCGAATGGGTCGGCGATGGGCGCATCCGCTACCGCGAGGACATCGTCGAGGGCCTGGAGAACGCGCCCAAGGCGTTCCTGCGCCTGTTCAGCGGCGCGAACCTGGGCAAGCAGCTCGTCCGCGTCAGCCCCGACCCGACGAGGTGACCGGCGCGCAGCGCGCCATGCCGCGGGTCCAGTAGACCGCTATGAAACCCACCGACGGCGTCGGAGGCTTTCGATACTCTGCTAATGCCGCAGGATCTGGCTCAGGAACAGCTTGGTGCGGTCGGACTTGGGGTCGTTGAAGAACGCCTCGGGCTCGTTCTGCTCGATGATCTCGCCGCCGTCCATGAAGATCACCCGGTGGGCGACCTGGCGCGCGAACGCCATCTCGTGGCTGACGCAGATCATCGTCATGCCGGTCTCGGCCAGTTCGACCATGACGTCGAGTACCTCCTTGATCATCTCCGGGTCGAGCGCCGAGGTCGGCTCGTCGAACAGCATGATCTTGGGGTTCATGCACAGCGCGCGGGCGATTGCGACGCGCTGCTGCTGGCCGCCCGAGAGCTGGCCGGGGTACTTGGCCGCCTGCTCGGGGATGCGCACCCGCTCCAAGAGCTTCATCGCCGTCGCCTCGGCCTCGGCGCGCGGCGCCTTGCGCACCCACATGGGCGCGAGCGTCAGGTTCTGCAGCACCGTCAGGTGCGGGAACAGGTTGAACTGCTGGAACACCATGCCGACCTCGCGCCGGATCGCCTCGATGTTCTTGAGGTCGTCGGTGAGCTCGGTGCCCTCGACGATGATCTGGCCGCGCTGATGCTCCTCGAGCCGGTTGATGCAGCGGATCATGGTCGACTTGCCCGATCCCGACGGCCCGCAGATCACGATGCGCTCGCCCCGGTAGACGCCCAGGTTGATGTCCTTCAGGGCGTGGAACTGGCCGTACCACTTGTGCACGTTGACCATCTGGATCACGACATCGTCGGACGGCGCCGTCGGCGGATGGGTCCGGGCCATGGGCGGTCTCCTCGGTTGGCCTAGCGGCGTCGCTGCCCGGCCGACAGCCGGGATTCCAGGTAAATGCTGTAGCGCGACATGCCGAAGCAGAAGATCCAGAAGCACGCGCCGGCGAACACGTAGCCCTCGGTCGCCAGGCCCAGCCAGTGCGGGTCCGTGGTCGCGGCGTGGACGCGCCCCAGCAGGTCGAACAGGCCGATGATCGCCACCAGGGTGGTGTCCTTGAACAGCCCGATGAAGGTGTTGACGATGCCGGGAATCACCACCTTGAGCGCCTGGGGCAGGATGATCAGCCCCATGGTCTTCCAGTAGTTCAGGCCCAGCGCCGCCGCCGCCTCGTATTGGCCAAGCGGCATCGCCTGCAGGCCCCCGCGCACGACCTCGGCCATGTACGCGGCCGAGAACAGCGCGACCCCGATCAGCGCGCGCAGCAGCTTGTCGAAGCTGACGCCCTCGGGCAGGAACAGCGGCAGCATGACCGAGGCCATGAACAGCACCGAGATCAGCGGCACGCCGCGCCAGATCTCGATGAACCCGATGCACAGCACGCGGATGATCGGCATCTTGGACCGCCGGCCGAGCGCGAGCAGGATGCCGAGCGGCAGCGACGCGACGATGCCGATGACCGAGATCACCAGGGTCAGGCTGAGCCCGCCCCAGCGCGCGGTCTCGACCACGGGAAGCCCCAACACGCCGCCGACGAACAGGACGTAGGCGAGGATCGGATAGACGGCGATCAGATAGAGCGTCGCCCACAGCTTGCCCGGCGCCCGCTCGACGAGCACCGGCACCGCGCCCGCGACCAGCAGCACGAACGCTAGGTTGATCCGCCAGGTCCCGTCGACCGGGTAGAAGCCGTAGATGAACTGCCAGAACTGGATCTTGACGAACACCCAGCAGGCGCCGCTGTTGGCCGCGCAGTCCTCCTTGGTCTCGCCGCTCAGCGTCGCGTCGAAGATCACCCAGTCGAGCAGCGGCGGCACGATGAGCCACAGCATGTAGACGCCGAGCAGCGTGAGCGCCGCGTTGCCCCACGACGAGAACAGGTTGGTCCTGAGCCAGCCGATCACGCCGGCCGACGTGACCGGCGGCGGCAGATCCGGGCGCCGTTCGCTGGTCACCATTGCCGTGCCCGCCATGGCTCAGCGCTCCACCAGGCGGACGCGCCGGTTGTACCAGTTCATGACCAGCGAGATCGTCAGGCTGATGGTCAGGTAGATCGCCATGGTGATGACGATGACCTCGACCGCCTGGCCGGTCTGGTTCAGCACCGTTCCGGCGAACACGGAAACAAGGTCCGGGTACGCGATCGCCACGGCGAGCGAGGAGTTCTTGGTCAGGTTGAGGTACTGGCTGGTCAGCGGCGGGATGATCACGCGCAACGCCTGCGGCACGATGATGAGCCGGAGCGTCGGGCCCCGGCGGAGCCCCAGCGCGAACGCGGCCTCGGTCTGGCCGTGGCTCACCGCCTGGATGCCCGAACGCACGTTCTCGGCGATGAACGCCGCCGTGTAGGCCGAAAGCCCGACCAGCAGCGCCGTGAACTCCGGCTGCAGCACGATACCTCCGACGAAGTTGAAGCCCTTCAGCGCGGGGTCCTCGAAGCTGATCGGAGTTCCCGTGACCAGCAGCGCGAGCAGCGGCAATCCGACCACGAGGCCGAGGCCCGTCCAGCCGGTGGCGAACCGCTGGCCCGTCGCCTCGCGCCGGCGCCGCGCCCAGCGGGCGATCACGATCGTCGCGCCGATGCCGAACACGAGCGCGGCCTCGACCAGGCCGAAGCCATCCTCGGTGATCGGGCGCGGCAGGTAGAGGCCGCGGATGTTGAGGATCACCCCGGCGCCGAGCTCGAGGCTGTCGCGCGGATGCGGCATCGCCGCCAGGATCGCGAAGTACCAGAAAAAGAGCTGCAGCAGCAGCGGCACGTTGCGCACGATCTCGATGTAGAGCGAGGCGAGCCGCCCGATCAGCCAGTTGGGCGACAGGCGTGCGATACCGATGACGAAGCCGAGCACCGTCGCGACGACGACGCCGATCGCGGCCACCAGCAGCGTGTTGAGCAAGCCGACGACGAAGGCCCGGCCGTAGCTGGATTCCGGCGTGTACGGAATCAGGTGGATCGAGATGTCGAAGCCCGCGGTCGTACCCAGGAACCCGAAGCCCGAGGCGATCTTCTGCTGTTGGAGGTTCGCCGCGGTATTGCCGATGATCATCGCGGCCAGGGCGAGCACGGCGAGGAGCACCACCGCCTGCACCACGATCGCGCGCACGCGCGGATCGTTCAGGACCGATCTCCTTGGCAAGGGAACCGACGCGACGCTCATCGCCCGGGCTTCCCTTCGGCGCAGGGCACGCGGCGGCGAAGCGCGACGCGCCGGATCAAACCAGCGCGGCGCGCCAAGCCGTCAACTCCCGCAAGCGGACCGGCCGACTAGCGGATCGGCGGGGCGTACTGCAAGCCGCCCTTGCTCCACTGCGCGTTCAGGCCACGAGCGATCGTCAGCGGCGTCGAGGCGCCGAGGTTGCGCTCGAATATCTCGCCGTAGTTGCCGACCGCCTTGATGGCGTTGAGCGCCCAATCGTTGCCCAGCCCCATCATGGCCCCGAACGCGCCTTCCGCGCCGAGCAGGCGCCGCACGTCGGGATTGTGGGATGTCGCCATGTCCGCGACGTTGGCCTGGGTGACGCCCAGCTCCTCGGCGGTAAGCAGCGCGAAGTGGGTCCACATCACGATGTTGAACCATTCGTCGTCGCCCTGACGCACGACCGGCCCGAGAGGCTCCTTCGAGATGATCTCGGGCAGCACGATGTGGTCGTCCGGAGCGGCGAGCTTGGTCCGCTCCGCGTAGAGACCCGAGGCGTCGGTCGTGTAGGCGTCGCAGCGGCCTTGGTCGTAGGCGGCCAAGGTCTCGTCGCTCTTCTCGAACACGACGGCGTTGAGCTCCATGCCGTTGGCGCGGAAGTAGTCGGCCAGGTTGAGCTCGGTCGTCGTGCCCGTCTGCACGCACACGGTCGCGCCGCTAAGCTCGAGCGCGCTCGAGATGCCCAGGCCCTTCTTCACCATGAAGCCCTGGCCGTCGTAGTAGCTGGCCCCGACGAAGTTGAGCCCGAGCGAGGTGTCGCGGCTCATGGTCCAGGTGGTGTTGCGCGCCAGCATGTCGACCTCGCCCGATTGCAGCGCGATGAAGCGCTCCTTGGCGGTCAACGGCGTGAACTTCACCGCCGTGCCGTCGCCGAAGATCGCCGCGGCGACCGCCCGGCAGTAGTCGATGTCGAACCCGCTCCAGTTGCCCGATTCGTCGGGGCTGCCGAAGCCGGCCAAGCCGGTGTTGACACCGCACTGCAAGAAACCCTTGGCCTTGATGGCGTCGAGCGTCGGCCCGGCCGCGGCCTGGCCGGCGAGCCCGACCATCAGGGCCGCGGCGGCGATGAACGTCGTGTGCCTCATGGTGCGTCTCCCCTCGTTGCGCGTCTTGTTACACGTCTTGTTGCACGTCTCTCTGATTGGGGCAAACCGCTCGGCCGCCCCAAGGCTGGGCCGATATTGGCTAAGCCAGGGAAGCGCGTCAAACGGAGACTTTTTTCACCGCGTTCGGCGCCGCTGCGCTAAGCCATGGGCCAGTGCCACCCGCGAGGAACGTCGATGAAGCCCGATACCCTGCTCGTCCACGCCGGCCGTGATCCGCGCCGCCAGGGCGGTTGCGTCAACCCGCCCGTGCACCACGCCTCGACCATAGTCTATCCGACCGTGGCGGAGCTGCTCGACAGCGCGCGCCATCCGTTCGATGGCGTCGTCTACGGCAGCTATGGCGTGCCCATCACGTTCGCCCTCGAGCAGGCACTCGCGGCGCTCGACGGCGGCCACCGCGCGGTCGCGGTGCGCTCGGGCAAGGCGGCCGTCGTAACGGCGCTGCTCGCGCTCGTGCGCGGCGGCGACCACGTTCTGGTCACCGACAGCGCCTATGGCCCGACTCGCAACTTCTGCGCCGGCATGCTGGCCGGGCTCGGCGTTGCCACGACGTTCTACGATCCCGGCATCGGCGCCGGCATCGCCGATCTCATCCGGCCCGAGACCAAGGCGGTGTTCGTCGAATCCCCGGGATCGCTGACCTTCGAGGTGCAGGACGTTCCGGCGATCGCCGCCGCCGCGCACGCCCGGGGCGCGGTCGTGGTCATGGACAACACCTGGGCCACGCCGCTCCACTTCCGGCCGTTCGACCACGGCGTCGACGTGGCCCTGCAGGCCGCGACCAAATACATCGGCGGTCACTCCGACGTCATGGTCGGCGTTGTGACCACCACGGAACCCTTGCACGAGAGCGTGCGCAAGGCGGCGGTGACGCTCGGCGGCTGCCCGGGGCCGGACGACTGCTACCTGGCGCTGCGCGGGCTGCGCACGCTTGGAGTGCGTCTGGCCCGGCACGAGCGGACCGGGCTGGCGCTCGCCCGTTGGCTCGCGGCGCGGCCCGAGGTGCGCCGCGTTCTCCACCCGGCGCTGCCCGACGACCCGGGCCACGCGCTGTGGCGGCGCGATTTCTCGGGGTCCGGCGGGCTGTTCGGCATCGTGCTCGCGCCCTGCTCGCCCCAGGCCGTCGCCGCCATGCTCGAGGGCATGCGCCACTTCGCCCTCGGCTATTCATGGGGCGGCTACGAAAGCCTGCTGATTCCGACGTTCCCGGAGAAAAATCGTACGGTGGTTCCGTGGAACCCGGGCGGGCCGACGCTCCGGCTCTACGCCGGGCTCGAGGACCCGGACGACCTGATCGCCGATCTCGACGCGGGATTCGCGCGCCTCTCCGCCGTTTAGCCGTTGCGCGGCGCGGGCCGATTGTATCGTGTGCGTGCCGGCCTATAATCGCGCCATGAGCGACCGCGCACCGACCCGTGCCTCGAGCATCGCCTGCGTCGTCCTGGCGGTGGTCGTTGCCCTCGCCTTGGTCGCCGCTCCCGCCCGCGCCGAACAAAGGCAGGAGTTCGCCCAGGGCTACGAGCTCTACAAATCCGAGCTATATCGTGGCGCGGTTGCCCTGTTCGAGCGCGGCCTCGCGATCGAGCCCGACAACGGGCTGGCCCATTTTTACGCCGCCGAGTCCTACTACAAGCTCGGTGAGCTGCAACCCGCGCTTGACCATTACCGCGCGGCCGCCAGCTTCCTGCCGCCCGGCACCGAGGCGACCAAGACGAGCAACATGATCGTCGCCATCGAGGCGGAGTTCGGCGCGGCGGGCACGGCCGGCGAACTGCCCGAGCCGTCGGCCACCGCGACGACCGAGGAACCCGCCGCGACGACGACCAGCGGCCCCGCCGATTGGAGTGCCCTGACCGCCGACACTGGCGCGCTCAGCCAGGCCATATCGGACTATTACGAGGTGAACCAGCCTGCCCCCGAGGCGAAGGACAGCTCGATCATCAACGTGTTCTCGATCGCGCTCGACAGCACTTCGCGCGATCAGGCCGTCGTCAAGTTCCGCTGCGAGGTCAAGGCCTCGCACGGCAAGACCGGTATCTTCCGCGCCCGGGTCACGCTGCTGGCCGAGGGCGATTCGTACCGGGTAATCGAGTTTAACAAGGACGAACAGTTCGACATCGTCAAGGGGTTCGCCTACTAGCAGGGTGCTGAAAAACCCCTGACGGTGTCATTGCGAGGAGGCCGAAGGCCGACGCGGCAATCCAGAATCGCGCGCAATTCCGCCATTGCCCTGGATCGCCACGCCGCCTGCGGCGGCTCGCGATGACGATGATGGGGGCTTTTCCGCAGCCTGCTAGAACCCTCGCACCTGGCCCTATTCGTGCACCTGGATCGTCAGTTCCGCTCGCGCCTCGGGCGCGGCCGCGGCGATCCAGCCCACCACGGTCTCCAGCGGCTCGTTGAACGGGCGCGTGATGTCGGCGTCCGTGACCTCGACGGGCAGGCGCGCGCTCGGGTCCGCCGACCAGGCGAAGCACAACACGCGCTCGGTGCCCGGCGGTCCGCCCATGGTTAGCGTGAGGCCATCGCTCGGGCTGGGGATGCCATGGGTGGCGAACCCGGCGAGCCGTGGTCCGCCCGTGAAGCGGTTGGGGAACAGGGTCACGACGACGCCGTCGACCTGCTCGTAGACACACCGGGCGTAGGCGTCGCGGTTGGTCGCCAGGCGAAGTTCCAGCGCCTCGCCGACGGCAAGCTCGGGCGTTGGCCCGCGCACGGATTCGAGCGTCAACGAGAGTTCCGCCGGCGGCTCGACCATGCGCACGAGCAGCGCGCGCGCTTGCGCGCCGCAGCCCTGTTCGCCGAGCCAGCGCAACAGGTGCGCCGCGGTCGGGAAGATCGCGGGCACCCGGTGGACGATGATGTGCGCCAGGGACGCGCCGCCGTCGGGCACGAAGGCGTACTCGGCACCGTCGACGATCGGAATGTCATCGGGCCACGGCACGGCGCTGGCCGGCTCGGACCACGCGATAGGCACCTCGGCGCGCGAGGCCAGCGCGCGAAACCGGCCGGCGGCCGCCTTGTCGCGCCACAGGCCATCCGGGGCGGCGTCGACGCAGCGATCCCCCGATCCCGCCATGTCGATCGTCCACAGCCCATCGGGCCCATCCTCGCCGCCGCGCACGGCGCCGAACGCCTGGGTATCGACGTCGCCCTCGCCCATCATGGCGGCGAGGCCCGAGACCAGATCGCCCGTGCCGGCGGCCGCGCCGGGCACGGCGCCCTGGTACGGCCCGTCGAGGCGCGTCATCGAGCCGTCCTCGGCCAGCAGGGTCACCGCCGCGCCAGCCGCCACGGTCACGTCGCCGCCGCCCGCGACGACGGTGCCCGGCACATAGGCCGGGTCGGTCGATTCGAGCACCAGCAGGTCGCCGGCCCGGGCCACGCCCGTGCAGATGAGGGCGACGGCGGCCACGACCGCACCCAGGGTGACGATGGCGTGGCGTGGGTTCATTTCTCCTCCAGCACGATCCGCACCCCCTTATCGCCCCGCCGCAGGCGTTTCAGGTGCAGCGCGACGACGGCATCGTCGGGCGCGGCGGCGGCGATGCGTTCGAACCGGGCGAGCGCGTCCGCTTCCCCGTGGCGCAGCGCCTGGTAGGCCGCGCGGTAATCGTCCAGGTCCGGCCGGCTTTCGATCGGCTCGAACACCGCGATCGCCTCCTTGCGGCCCTTGACCACGACCTCGGCCACCGGCCGGAACGCCATTCCGGGGCAGTCTTCGGCCACCGCCCCGCTGACGCAAATCCGCGTGCCCAGCGCCTTGTTCGCCCCTTCGAGCCGCGATGCCGTGTTCACCGTATCCCCAAGCGCGGTGTAATTGAAGCGGTCGCGGCCGCCGAAGTTGCCGACCGTGGCCACGCCGCCATGGACGCCGATGCGGGTGATGCCAAGGTTGACCCCCCTGGGCCTGATCTCGACGCGGAACCGCTCGGCGAAGGCGTCCATGGCCAAGGCGCACGCCACCGCGTTCCGGGCGTGGTCCTCCTGGCTGATTGGCGCCCCGAAGATCGCCACCACGGCATCGCCGATCAGCTTGTCGATGGTGCCGTTGTGGGCCACGACGACGCCGCACATGCCGTCGAAGTACTCGTTGAGCAGCCGGCCGAGTTCCTCCGCGTCCATGCCCTCGGACAGGGAGGTGAACCCGGCGATGTCGCTGAACAGGAACGTCACCTCGCGGCGCTCCCCGCCCAGCACGAGCCGATCCGGGTCGGCCTCGAGCTGGGCCACCAGCGCCGGCGAGACGAAACGTGAGAAGGCCTGACGGATGAAGCGCTTCTTGCGGCGCGCGCGCCGGCCGACGAAGCCGACGCCGCCGGCGAAGGTTCCCAGGTAGCCGAGCAGCGGCGCGACCAGCGGCACGTCGGGCCCGCCGAGCCAGGTCGCACCGACACCCGCGCCGACCAGCAGGGCGATCACGCCGACGCCCGACGCCAGCCGCGCCGGCAGCGGCAGGCTGACGAGCGCCAGGCCGAGCCCCGCCGCGACCGCGACCAGGGCCACGGCGAACCGGCCAGCGAAGCCGAGCTCGGCCACGCTCCGCCCGTCGATGATCTGCGCCAGCATGTGGGCGTGCACGACCACGCCGGGGATCGCCCCCGCCGTGGCGCCGTAGACGATGGCCTTGGGCACCCGGATGCGGTCGGTGTCGCGGAAGTCGGCGCCGATCAGCGCGATGCGCCCGGCGATCCAGTCCTTCGGCAACAGGCCGACCGCCTCGATCGGAAAGATGCGGAACGGCGATTCGCCGACGGCGCCGCCGACCCGATAATCGAGCCGCGGCCGGCCCTCGGGCACCGCGTGGCCGAGCGCCGAGGCGAGCGCGGCGGCGAAGCCCAGGCGCGTGTCGCCGGCCACGTCGAGCGTCGTGGTCAGCCAACGCACCGTGCCGTCCTTGCCGTCGCGGATCACGTTGGGCCAACCACGCCCGAGGTTTTCGGTGAATGCGCGCAGGTACTGGGCGCCTTCCGTGCTGAGCCCGTGGCTCGCGTCGGCATAGGCGACGACCACGGGGCCGGGGAACCCGAGCAGCGCACGGCGCAGGCGCTCGTCCTTGTCCGGCTCGGTCGGGCGATCGATCAGGACGTCGAGCCCCACGGCGCGCGCACCGGACCGCCCAAGCGCCTCGACCGCGTCCGCCAGCAGGCCGCGGTCGATCGGCGACAGGTAAGGCAGGCCGGCGAGGGAGGTATCGCGGATGGCGATGATGACCACGTTATCGTCGAACGCCTCGCCGGTACCCGAAGCCGCCGGCCGCGCCAGGACCGTGGTGCGGATGTCCGCGTACCAGGTCTCGACCTGGCGCACGAACGGCACCCAGCCCTCGGTCGCCAGTACCGTCACCGCCAGCCCCAGCGCGCCGATCAGTACGGCCTCGGCCAGGTCCCGCACGTGCCGGCGTTTAATTTTTCGGGCGGGGGAAGCTGGGGGCACGGGACAGCGATGTTGTGACGCGGGGCACTATGCACCGGGCCAGGGGCGGCGGCTACCGACCGCCCAGGGGCAATGCCGGGGGCGACGAGGAGGCGGATTTGCGCTATATTGCGATAATGCGGCTCAGCCGTCTTGCACCGATTCTCGCGCTCGCCCGGCCACTGGCCGCCCTGGCCGTTCTTGCCTTGGCCACGGTGGTCGCGCCCGCCCTGCCCGCGGGGGCGGCCACGCGCGGCCTCAGCGTCGAGGTCCAGGGGGCTGATGGCGCGTCGGAAGGGGTGGTCGAGCTCTATTCGGCCAGCTATGCCCTGGTCATCGGCATCGACGAATACACCAACGGCTGGCCTCGCCTGCGCAACGCCATCAAGGACGCCGAGCTCGTCGCCGACAACCTGCGCGAGCTCGGCTTCGACGTGACCATCGCGACCGACCTGGATTCGGAAGGCTTGCGGCGCACGTTCAAGGAGTTCCTCGTGCGCAAGGGGGCCGATCCGGAGGCGCGGCTGTTCGTCTGGTACGCCGGGCACGGCCATTCCGAGAATGGCGAGGGGTTCCTCGTGCCCACCGACGCGCCGACGCCGGACAACCCCGATTTCGCGCTCTACAGCCTGCCGCTGCGCGATATCGGCACCCTGGTCCGCCTGGCGCGGTCCAAGCACGTGCTCGGCGTCTTCGACAGTTGCTTCGCCGGGACGATCTTCGAGGCGCGCGGCGGCGTGCCGCCGCCGGCGATAACCCGGGCGGCGCTGCTGCCGGTGCGTCAGTTCCTGTCGTCGGGCGATGCCGATCAGACCGTGGCGGACAACGGCAGTTTCCGCGAGCTGTTCATCCGCGCGATCCGGGGCGAGGACGGCGCCGACATGAACGACGACGGCTACGTCACGGGCAGCGAGCTCGGCGTATTCCTGTCCGACCGCGTCACCAACCTGACCCGCGGCGCGCAGACGCCGCGCTACGGCAAGCTGCTCGATGTCAATTACGATCGCGGGGACTTCGTGTTCGCGGTGCCGAGGACGGCGCCGGCGCCCGAGCCGCAGGTTACGACGACGCCGAGCGCCGCCCCGAACTCGACCGACGCCGCCTACGAGTTGGCCTTCTGGGACGCCATCAAGAACAGCTCCAGTGTCGGGGACTACGAGGCCTATCTGGAAGCCTACCCGGAGGGCCGGTTTGCTCCGCTCGCCCGCGCCCGCGTCCAGATCTTGCAAGGCAGTGCAAAGCAGCCCGAGACGCCTGCGCCAGAGCCCGAGGTCCCCGAGACGGTCGTGGCAACGGCCGCGCCGGCCGAGGTCCCCGAGGCCGAGCCAGCGGCTGAACCCGCTGTCGAACCCGCGACGGCCGCCCTGGAGCCCGCGGCCGAGGTGCCGGCCGAAGCGGAGCCCGAACCGGCGCCGGACATCGAGGCCATGGACGACGACTTCACCGTGGTGCGCAGCGCCAACGTGCGCGTGGCACCCAGCACCTCCGCCAAGTTCGTCGCCAAGCTGGCCAAGGGTGCGGTCGTCCACGTCGTCGGCCGGGTGTCGGGACAACCGTGGTACGCCATCGCGCTCGAGGGCGACGCGACCGGTTACATCCACGAAAGCCTGGTCAGTCCGAGCCTTGCGCCGGCCGAAGCGCCCGCGGCGGCGACCGAAACCGTGCCGGAATCGGCGCCGGAACTCGAGGCCATGGACCAGGACTTCACCGTGGTGCGCGGCGCGAACGTGCGCTCGGCACCGGACACCGCGGCCAAGCGCGTCGCCAAGTTGGACCAGGGCGCGGTCGTCCACGTCGTCGGCCGGGTGTTGGGGCAGCCGTGGTACGCCATCGCGCTCGAAGGCGACGTCACCGGTTACATCCACGAAAGCCTGGTCAGCCCGGCCGCCGAACAGGCGACGACCTTGCCCGAACTGCCGCTCGAGGGGTCCGAGGCCGTTCCCGCCGAGGGTGGCGCCGAGGCCGAGTTCTCGGCCGACAACCCGTTCGCCGCGCCGTCGTCGACGACTGAGACGCCGACCTACAGTTCCGACAACCCCTTCGCCACTTCGCCGTGACAGGCTGCTGAAAACTCGCGATGACGGCATTGATGGCTTATTCAGCGCGCCCCTAGGCTCGACGTCCCGCCCATCGGCATGGTCATCACGGAGACGTCGCTCGAAGCTTTCGTTGTCGCGATGTTCCGCGCGGTCGGCTGCGCCGGCGTCGAGGCCGCGACGATCGCCCGCCACCTGGTCGCCGCGAACCTCATGGGCCACGATTCCCACGGCGTCGGGCTAATCGTGGAATACGTGCGCTCGATCCGCGCGGACCGTTTCCAGATCGGCCGGCACGCCCAGGTCGTCGTCGATGGCGGCGCCATCCTGGTCATCGACGGCGGGCGCGGCGCCGGCCAGGTGGTGGGCATCGAGGCCATGGACCTGGGCATCGCGCGCGCCCGCCAGCACGGCACGGCGATCGTCGGCCTGCGCCGCAGCCACCACCTAGGGCGGATCGGCGCCTACGCCGAGCACTGCGCCGCCGCCGGCATGGTCTCGCTCCACGCGGTCAACGTCATCGGGCACCGGCCCTTCGTCGCGCCGTTCGGCGGGCGCGACGCACGCATCGGCACCAATCCGCTGTGCATTGCCGTGCCGCGCCCCGACGACCCGCCCCTCGTGCTTGACATGGCGACCAGCCAGATCGCCTACGGCAAGCTCCGGGTCGCGCTCAACGAGGGGCGGCGCGCGCCGCCCGGCGCGATCATCGACGGCGCCGGAAACCCGACCGACGACCCCGCCGTCATGGTGCCGGACGTGCAGGGCGCGCTGCTGGGGTTCGGCGGCCACAAGGGCGCCGGGCTCGGCCTGGTGTGCGACATCCTCGCCGGCGCGCTGACGCTCGGCGGCACCAACCACGCGGACGCCTTCGACGACGACATGATCATCAACAACATGTTCTCGATCATCGTCGACCCGGGCGCGCTGGGCGACGCCCGCGCGATCGCCGCCGAGGTCGAAAAGGTGATCGCCTGGGTCAAGGCCTCGCCGCCCGCCCCCGGGGTCGCCGAGGTTCTGATCGCCGGAGAGCCCGAGCGGCGCACCGCGGCCGCGCGCCGGGCCTCGGGCATCCCGATCGACGAGCGGACCTGGCAAGGGCTGACGGAGCTGGCCGGCTCGCTCGGCGTCGCCGTCCCCGCCGGCTGAGCGCGCCGCCAGCACCTGCGCCCGGCCCTACTCCCACTCGCTCGTGGCCGCCGGCTTGGGCTTGGCGATCCGGTTCACGACGGGTTCGACCGCGCGCAGGTACTCGACGATGGCGGCCACGTCGGCCTCGGTCAGGTGGCGGAAGCCGTCGACGGCCTCGGCCATGGCGCCGCCGACGAAGTCGCCGTCCGGCAGCATGCCCATGGCCAGGACCCGGCCGATGTCGGCGTCGCCCCACTTGCCGATGCCGGTTTCCGGGTCGGGGGTGATGTTGGGCACGCCGCGCCCCTCGGGGCCGTCCGTGGTTCCCGCCAGCCAGTGCCCGCGATCGAGCGCGCCGAGGGCGCCTCGGGGGGTGTGGCATTCGCCGCAATGCCCGACCGCTTCGACCAGATACGCGCCCCGGTTCCACGCCGCGCCGCGCGCCGGGTCGGGCCGCAGCGGCCCTTCCTGGAAATAGAGCCACTTCCACCCCGCCATAAGGAAGCGCCAGCCGAACGGCGCCTCGAGCTCATGGGGCCGGTTCGGGCGCGCGACCGGCGGCAGCGAGAACAAATACGCCTTGAGGTCGAGCAGGTCGCCGTCGGTCATGCCCGTGAACGACGGGTACGGGAACACCGGATAGTAGGGATCGCCCGCCGGCGAGACGCCTTCACGCATGGCGCGCACGAAGTCATCGTCCGACCAGACGCCGATCCCGGTGGCCGGATCAGGGGTGATGTTGGGCGTGAAGAACGTGCCGTAAGCCGTTATCAGGGCACGGCCACCGGCCATCGAAGGGCCGTTGTTCTTGACGTCCGTATGGCAGCCGCCGCAGCCGGCGGCGTTGAACAGATAGCGGCCCCGTTCGACCGAGGCGTCGGCGCCCGCCCGGCCCGCCCAAAGGGCGCCGACCAACGCGATGGCGCACGCCAGCCGGGCGGGCATGACCCGACCCGGTCGAACGCGGAGGCCTCGTTACGGCGCTTCGGTTCGGAACGGCTTGTGGCAGTTCCCGCAAGCGCCGCCGACCTTCTCGGCCGCGGCGCCGATCGCGGCCATGTCGCCACCCGCGGTCGCCGTGACCAATTCGGCCGTCGCCGCCTGCAAGGCCTTGCCGGCCTCCTCGAACTTCGCCCAGTCGGTCCAGATTTCCGGCTTGGCCCGGCTGTCGCCCACCGCCGAGCCTTCGGGGAACACGTCGAGCACCATCAGGCTGGCCTCGCGGAGCGCGTTGACGTGTCCGGCGAGATGGCCCGAATACGACACCTTGCCGCCGAGGATGTCGAACAGGCCGCCGATACTGGCGCCCATCGTCCGCATGACCTTCTTGCGGTAATCGAGCACCGCGGCCGGATCGTCCGCGGCGCGCGCGACCCCGACTGCCGCCATGCCAACCAGCATCAGCACCATCAACCCACGAAGCCACTGCATCGTCATGTCCCCCTGACTGAACCGCGCCGACACCTCGCGAGGCCGAACCGGTGCCTCCGCCATGATGCCGGCTCGCCGTTGTACCCCATGACGGGCGTCGCGCCCACGGCGCGCCACTTCGGATGCGGCTAGCGGCGGGTCAAATTTTCGTTACCACGGCGCCGGCGCGCCGGCCGCCCGCCCTTTCGACGTGACCGGAGCCGGTGTATCGTGGCGCCATGGTGACATCTTCGCCCCAGGGCACGCGCGGTCCCCGGCGCGGCGTGGCCCTGGCCATCGCCGTGGTCGTCGTCGTTGCCGCGCTCGCCGCGGTCGAGTTCGTGGGCCGCGACGAGCCCACGGCGGTCGAGGAGGAAGCGACGCAGACCTCGACCGAAACGTTGGCGGAGCCGGAAACTGGCGAAGTCGAAGGCGAAGGCGAAGTCGAGCTGCCGAGCTTCGACGTGGTCACGGTCAGCCCCGAAGGCGAGGCGGTCATCGCCGGCCGCGCCGAACCGGGCGCCACGGTCTCGGTGCTGGTGGATGGTCAGACCATCGCCACGGTTACCGCCGACGAACGTGGCGAGTTCGTCGTCGTCCCCGAGACGCCCCTGGTGTCCGGCAGCCACACCTTGACGCTCGAGGTCCAGGGCTCGACCGGCGTCGAGCGTTCCCTGGCGAACGTCGTGGTCGACGTACCCGCGGGCGGCGCGGCGATGGTTGCCCAGGTCGGATCGGTCGGTGGCGCGACCCAGGTGCTGCAGAGCGAAGCCGTGGGGCTCGCCGGCGCCGCGGGCCTGACGCTCGATACCCTCGACGTGGCGCCATCCGGCGAGCTCGCGGCCTCGGGCCGGGCGCCGCCGGGACGGACCGTCGCCGTCTATGTCGACGGCAAGCCGATCGGCAGCGCCGAGACCACCGACGACGGACGTTGGAGCCTGTCGAGCCCGGGCGGCTTGGGCGACCTGGCGGCCAGTCACGAGATTCGGGTGGATATGCTCGATGCGAGCGGCGCCGTGGTCGATCGCGTCGCGGCGGCGTTCGTCGGCGCCGACCTCGTCATGCCGCCGGCCGAATCGGACCTCGTGACGATCCGGCCGGGCGATACCCTGTGGCACATCGCGCAGCGGAGCTACGGCGGCGGCCTGCAGTACACATTGATCTTCCGGGCCAACCGCGATCAGATCAGCGACCCCGACCTGATCTTTCCGGGCCAGGTGTTCCTGCTGCCCTCTACGGCCGACTGATCGCCGTTCAGGCCGCCGCGCTGTCGGTCGATTCGCTCAAGAGGTCCAGGTAGGGCGCGGACATCAGCAGCGCCGCGGTCAGCTTGGCGACGAAGTTGTCGACCGAAAGACCCGCGTAGTTCTTGAGCGTGAAGGAATCGCTCAGCACAACCTCCTGGCCGCGGATCAGCTTGAGATCGGCGGTCGTGCTTCCCGCGTGGGTCGCGAGCGCGAACACGAGCGAATGCTCGGTTGTCGCGCCGCGCTTGTCGCCATCGCCGCCGCCGACGTGCGACGTGATCGCGATCCGGCTCGCGCCGTCGTCGCGGTTGATCAGGCTGGCGACGAACCGGCGATCGCGCCATTGGAATTGGAAGCTGAGCGGACGCCGGGATTGATCGGGCGCCACCGCCCCCGGAGCCGTGAGGCCAGAGCTCAGGGATCGATCCGCGACCCGGGATTCGAGTTCGCGGACCGCCGATGCCTGACCGGGCGTCGTCTGCGTCTTGGGTGGCACGTGATACCCCGTCGTCCCGACGATCGATATCTCGCAGTGCATCACGGCGGGTTTAATGGGCAATTAAGACTGGCGTCACGGGCGCCTCGCCGTCCGGCCGCTGGCGGGATACCCTGAGCGTCGTCGCATGCCGAGAAAGGCCCGGATTCCGGGCCTTCGGCCGTCGTCATGGAGGCAAGGATGCCGAAACTCGCCCCGCGCGTCGCGTTGCGCAGCCAGGCCCTGCTCGGCGAGACGCCGGTGTGGAGCGAACGCGAACGGCGGCTCTACTGGATCGACTCGCTCGCGGCGAAGATCCACCGTTTCGACCCGGCCGGGGGACGGGACGAGACGCTGCCGGTGGCGCTCGAAGGCTACCTCGGCGCCATCGCGGTCGGCGCGGAAGGTGGGCTGCTCATTCTCTGCGCCAAGCGGCTCGCGCGGCTGGCGCCCGGCGCGACCCGGCCCGAAACGGTCGTCGACGTCGAGGCCGACCTGCCCGACAACGCACCCAACGACGGCAAGGTCGACCCCCAGGGCCGTTTCTGGTTCGGCACCATGCACGGCGCGGTGTCCGCGCCGACGGGCAGCCTCTACAGCTACGAGGCCAGGCGCGGGTTGACCCGCCACGACGGCGGGTTTGCCTGCGCCAACGGCATGGCCTGGAGCCCCGACGGCGGCACGTTCTACTTCGTCGACATGATGCCGGGCCGGATTCTCGCTTACGACTTCGATAGCCGCTCGGGCGGCATCGGCAACCGCCGTGTCTTCGTGACCATCGACCCGAAGGAGGGCATGCCGGACGGCATCTGCGCCGACGCCGAAGGCGGCGTCTGGGCGGCCCATTGGGACGGCGGGTGCGTGACGCGCCACGACCCGGCCGGCAAGCGGACCGACAAGGTCGAGTTGCCGGTGCCGCGCCCGACCTGCCCGATCTTCGGCGGGCCGGGGCTCGGCACCCTCTACGTGTGCTCGTCGGCCGACGGCCAGAGCGACCAGGCGCCGCTGTCGGGCTCCATCTTCGCCTGGGAGCCCAGGGTTCCCGGCGTGCCGGTGGCAGGTTTCGCGGCCTGAGGCGTGGCACCGCGGGCCCGGCGCCCAGTGCGGCGAAGCCGTGCGGGTCTGTCGGCCGCGTGTTAGCCTTTGCCGGCCACCAACGCGCCCTTAGCTCAGGGGATAGAGCAGCAGCCTTCTAAGCTGCGGGTCGGAGGTTCGAATCCTCCAGGGCGCACCACTGCCTTCAAGGGGAAGGTCGAACTGTCGGCGCTACAGTGGTCATCGTCTCTGACGAATTAGCCTCAATCGCATGGCATATAGACCGGAGTTTGAAGCCGCACTCGCCCTATTTGCGAAAGCATCGGATCGCGTTCGCGAAGCGGGGTACGCGCGGCCCATATTGGTTGGTGGCGCCGCTGTCGAGATTTACACGCAGGGCCATTTCGCGACGTCTGATCTGGATGTCGTAACACCAGTGCAGGATGTATTCGAGCGGGCGCTTTTCGACCTGGGCTTCGTCAAACCATCGGGGCCAAACACCTTGACTCGTGGCGTTATCCATCCCGAGCTCGAAATCGGCATCGAAATTGTGGGCTCTGTTCTCATGGACGGTAGAGCGAGCCGAGAGCGCGGGATAACAGTGTTGATGTCGAACGAATCTGGACCGTCGATCGATGTCATCGGCGTTGAGGACTTGATTGCCGATCGAATGGGCCAGGACGCCTCCTACCCGCAAGGCCGCCCGGAAATGCGCGGTCAAGCGGTACGACTTTATCAACTTGCAGTAGTTGAATCCGGCATTGATACTGCATACCTTGATAGACGAATTCAGGAAGAAACTTCGGGTCGCTTCGGATTGGACGATTTAGTCGGGTTTGCAAAATGCGTGTCGTGACTCTCAAGGACTTGGGCCGCAGCGTGGCCGCGGCGCGCGTCGCGGTTGGCCTCAAGGGAACGGACGCGCAGCTTGTGAACTCTGGCGTCGCCCGTACAGCGAGCAAGCGCGCGCTTCTAATGGCGCTTGACACCTTGGCCGCGTCGAGAGTCTCGGGGCCGACAGTCAAGGCACGATAGTCGGCAATTGGACGACGACCGAACCTTAGATCAGCAGCGTTCGCACCATAGTGAAGTACGGCTGGCGGACGCCATGGCGCGCATCGATGCCGCCAACGCCCACGACCCGAACCTGGAAACGGACGGCACGCCCCACGCGGTGGCCTATGGCCGGCGCATGAGCGCGTGGCTCGATCGCCTGGCGCCCAATGCCTCGGACGCGCTGCGCCTGGCCGTGCGCGCCCAGCATCTGGAGCGCTGGCGCGTGCCGCGCGACGATTTCCCGCGCGACCGGGCTGGCTACTTCCGCTGGCGCACCACGCTCGCCCGCATGCACGCCGAGCGCGCCGGCGCCATCGCCGCCGCGGTCGGCTACGACGCGGCGGCCGTCGCGCGCATCCAGGCGCTCATCCGCAAGGAAGGGTTGCGCGGCGACGCCGAGACCCAAGCGCTCGAGGGCGCCGCGTGCCTGGTGTTCCTGGAGACCGAGTTGGCCGATTTCGCCGCGCGCCACGACGAGGCCAAGATCGTCGACATCCTGCGCAAGACCTGGCGCAAGATGTCGGCGAAGGCGCGCGAGGCGGCGCTCGGCCTCGATCTGCCCGCGCCGCTCAAGGCACTGGTCGCCAAGGCCGTGGCGGCTTAGCCGCCCTCTAAGCGGCGGCCGCTGATTCTGACCTGTCTCTAACAATCCGTTCCGTCGTCGCGAGGGAGCGTAGCGACCGTGGCGACCCAGGGGCAACCGCACGAGCGGTCGCCCTGGATCGCTCCCGCCTTCGCGAAGCCCGTTGTTATGCACCGTAGCGGCGGCTTCACGCTTCGGCGGGCGAAGGAAGGTCGCCTTCGGCTCGCGAAGACGGTTCAGAGTTCGCGGACCGGTCGGGATCAACGACACTCGATCGCTGTTCCTGTCGCCGATCAAGCAGACGTAGCTGCGCGGTACGGATCAGAATTCATGGAGCCGTCCCACTGCGGATGGCACGACGACCTTGTCTCCGAATGCAGCCACCAATGCATATGTGGCGCGCCACCCGGTGCAATGTCCGGGCACGATCATCTTGAGATCGAATGCCCGGAGGTCTTCGACCGTCTGAGGGATGATCTTCTCACACGCTTGACCCGAAAGGTGGAGGCCGCCCATTACCCCGTAGATCGGCACCGGATCGAACAGCTCCCGGACGTACGTCAGCACGTTTACGATGCCGGCATGCGAACAGGCCGAAAAGACGATGAGGCCTTTGTCGCGAACGTTGACGGCGACGAAGCGTTCGTCCCTGATCCAGGGATCGGCCTCCCAGCCGCTGCCGTCGGCATTCTGCTTCAGATGACCGGGCAAGCCCTTTTCGTAGGACGTCACCCGCGGGATCTCGCCGCTGAGGTAGAACATGTTGTCTAGCAGGAGCCTGGACCCGCTCTCATTCACCACCTGCGCGCCAGCTTGCCCTAGCTCCGCCGGGTTCGGCACGTCCTTGTAAGGCAGCACGCTCCTGTCTGCGTTGTATTCGCCGCGATGTTCGAACATACCGGGGTTGACGTGGACGGGAACCCGCCGCCCGCCGTTCTTTCGAGTGATATGTTCCAAGGCCGCAAGCAAGCCACCCGCGTGATCGGTGTGGCCGTGGGATAGCACGACCGCTTCGACGCGGCCCAGATCGATGCCAAGGCGCGGCGCGTTCCGCTCGATGGCATAGGTTTCCGGCCCGGCATCGAACAGCAGCGTATGGGCGCGATCGCCGGTCCGCCCGGTCACCACCAGCGACAGCCCCCAGCAGGCACAGCAGAGGTTCTCCCCGGCGAATTCCTTCGCCCCGGCCCTCAGCAGGATCGGAATTTCGTCGGTCACCCCGACAGGGACGGAAGACGCGATATCGCTCACATTGTCGACGAGGACGTAGACCTCCGCTGCGTCCAGCATCGCAAGTGCGGGTTCGTTTCGCCGTGTTTCCATGCTCGTCTTCCTATCTGCCGATCGGTTGAGCCGGAATCTCCCAGATGACGGGGGATGTCCCGCCCTTTGCTGAAAATTGCTCGGCAGGCGTCCCCGTTTGAGCAGGCGATGCTGCCTTGGCCTGCTGGGCAAGTGTTGAGCAGACATTTCCCAGATGACCAGCATCCGAGCGCGTCGCATAGTAGCGGGGCCGGAGTTTGCTTTCAGGCAGTGTCGACGGTGTGAGGGGGAGCGTGTCAAGCACTTTGAGACACCGGCCCATTGCATTCACTGTCGTGTCTCCAGAGTCAGCGTCGTGGGACCGGGCGCGTCGATCCACACGGCGGCCGGCAGGGCCGGCGGCATGGGCGGCTTGCGCACGAACCGTTCAGCATGGGAGGCTAGGCCGCCGTGAGGATGGCTTCGCGGTCGGCCACCAGAACGAAGGCGGTCCAAAGGACACTGCACATATTCCAGAACATCGACTGACGGTCGGCGTTTAGACACGCGAAAAGCACTGATCGGCGAAGCGCAGCAGGTGATCGGCAACCGCTTCCGGTTGCTCCTCCGGCAGGTAATGGCCACAGTCGGGAATCTCGGCCCCCTCTACCTGAGCGCAGCGCGCACGCCAGATATCCATTGCCGCACACCGGGCAAGATTGCCCTTCTGACCCCATAGCACCAGGGTCGGCACGGTAATGCGTGTACCCGCCTCCAACTCGGCGCGGTAACGGGGCACATCGATCGTGAACGCGGCGCGATAGTCGTTCAACACGGCTTCAAGCGCACCCGGCTGCAGGATCGCGTGGAGGTAGGCATCCCAGGTGCCGTCCGCCTTCAACTGGTCAAGGAAGCCGGGCGATCGGTTGTAAAAGTGTGTGATGTAGGCTTCCTCGCGCCCCTTGAGCAGCCGCTCCGAGATGCCCGAGGCGCAATGGAAGAGCTGATCCCAGTGATGAGAGACCGCTTCACCCGCGGTGAGTTCTTGGTAGATGTACTCCGTCGGCAGGATGTCGAGCAAAGCCACGCCGCACAGTGTCTCAGGGTAGTCCAACGCATAGCGGCGGCAGGCCCGTGCGCCACGGTCGTGCCCGATTAGCACGAATTTGCGCATACCGAGGTGCTGGGCCAGCGCGTAGAAATCCGCTGCCTGGCTCGCCTTGGTCATCCGCTCCAGCTCAGCGGGCTTGTCAGTTTCCCCATAGCCACGCAAGTCGACGGCGACCACATAGTGCCTTTCCATCAATCGGGGCAAGACGCGCCGCCACATCAGCCAAGTTTCGAAGAGGCCGTGCACTAAAAGGAGCGAGCGAGCCTTATTGATACCTCCCTGTACGTAGTGCACACGAATACCGTCCACATAGGCATAGGCGTGCGTGACATTGTGAACGTCCGGTCCGCTCGGGAGTGCGCTCATTGCTGTTCTCCTCTCTTAGCCTGGCGTCGCCAGCGTAAAGCCTCTTGACCAGAAATACCTTCATTGTCCGAAAAGGGTCATCCCGAGACGATCTGGACACGTCCGCGGCAGGTCAGGTCATCCGCAGTCCACGGAAGTGCTTGCGCTTCTTGCCCGGTTCACTTCCGCGAGCTGCCTTTCCTGTCGACGTCGGTTGGGCCGGAAAGTGCCATTTCGGACATGAGACACCCGAGTATTGATGCCCGCCGCGTTGCGATTATGTGCGACGGGAGGTCATCTGTGGACGGCCCGCAACTGGCAAGGATTTGCTGATTAGGGATTGGGGCGCGGGTTTGGGATCCTAGGTCCGGACTGTTGACACGGTGCGGATGATCGCCGGATGGCGTCCGGGGACCGGGTCCCGATCAGAGTCG
>CAZGYG010000006.1:0-69976 GCA_964530335.1 uncultured Rhodospirillaceae bacterium
AGAAACCCTCGGCATCGTCATCGCGAGGCCACGACCTTCCTTCGCCCGCCGAAGCGTAAAGCCGCCGCTACGGTAGGTGAAGGCGGGCTTCGCGAAGGCGGGAGTGGCCGTGGCGATCCAGGGGCAACCGCAGAGATCGGCAGAATTCTGGATTGCCGCGTCGGGCTTCGCCCTCCTCGCAATGACGCTTCGGGGGTTTTTCAACAGCCTGCTGATCCTAGGCGCTATAGCGGGATGCGAGGGCGAGTGGGGCGACACGATCTGATCGCATCGGGCTGATCGCATCGGGCGCTAGTTCAGCACCCCGGCGTGGCGCATGGCGCCGGCGACCCGTTCCTTGGTCGCCGCCTGCGGTTCGACCAGTGGCAGCCGCACCTCGGCCGTGCAGTGGCCGAGCAGGCTCGCCGCGTACTTGACCGGCGCCGGGCTGGTCTCGGCGAACAGCGCGCGGTGCAGGGGCATCAGCCGTTCCTGGATCGCGAGCGTGCCCTTGGCGTCCCCCGAGCGCCAGCGATCGTGCATGGTGGCGCACAGCCGGGGCGCCACGTTCGCCGTGACCGAGATGCAGCCGTCGCCGCCCGCCGCGAGCAGCGCGAGCACCGCCGGATCCTCGCCCGAGAGCTGGCAGAACGGCTTGGCGATGGCGAGCCTGGTGTCGAGCGGCCGGGTCGCGTCGGCGGTCGCGTCCTTGACGCCGATGATGTTGGGCAGCTCGGCCAGCCGCGCCATGGTGGCCACGCTCATGTCGACCACCGAGCGCGGCGGGATGTTGTAGATGATGATCGGGATGTCGACGGCGTCGTGGATCGCCTTGTAGTGCTGGTAGAGCCCTTCCTGGGTCGGCTTGTTGTAGTAGGGCGTCACCACCAGCACCGCGTCGGCCCCGGCGGCCTTGGCATGGCGCGTGAGCTCGATCGCCTCGGCGGTCGAGTTGGACCCGGTGCCCGCGATGACCGGAACCCGGCCCTTGGCGACCTCGAGGCAGAGCTCGGTCACCCGCATGTGCTCGGCGTGGCTCAGCGTCGGCGATTCGCCTGTGGTGCCGCAGGGCACGACGCCGTCGGTGCCTTCCTTGATCTGCCAGTCGACCAACGTCTGGAACGCCTTGGCATCGACCGCGCCCTTGCGGAACGGGGTGATCAGAGCAACCAGCGATCCCTGGAACATGGCGGACTCCTCGCCGCGTCGCGCGGCTCGTGCTAGGCATCCTTCATAGTGAGGTCGGCGCGGCGCCGCAAGACGCTGCTTGCCTCGCGCCTGGAGCGACGGCAATCTCCGCCGCCACGGCCCGCCAACCTGGCCGGGACTCGATGGACCATGAACGCCCCCGCCTCGCACCCCACCATCGCCGACATCGAGGCCGCGGCCGGCCGGCTGCGCGGGCAAGCCGTGCCGACGCCGCTCCTGGAATCCGAGGCGCTCAACCGCGCCATCGGCGGGCGGCTGCTGGTCAAGGCCGAGGTCTTGCAGGTGACCGGATCGTTCAAGTTCCGCGGCGCCTACAACGCCATCGGCCTGCTCGACGCGAGTGCGCGCGCGCGTGGCGTGGTCGCGTTCTCGTCCGGCAACCACGCCCAGGGCGTGGCCGCGGCCGCCCGGCGTCACGGCACCACGGCGGTCATCGTCATGCCGGCGGACGCGCCCGACGTGAAGCGCGAAGGCACGCTCGCCTGGGGCGCCCGCATCGTCGCCTACGACCGGATCAAGGATGACCGCGAGGGCATCGCGCGCCGCATCGCCGCCGACGAAGGACGGGTGCTGATCGCGCCCTACGACGATCCGGCGATCGTCGCCGGCCAGGGCACCGTCGGGCTCGAACTCGCGGCCCAGGCGGCGGCGGCCGGGGCCAGGCTCGACGCCGTGCTCGTGCCGTGCGGCGGCGGCGGGCTCATCGCCGGGTGCGCCATCGCGCTCGGCGCCAAGTCTCCGGGAACCGCGGTCTGGGCGGTCGAGCCCGAGGGCTTCGACGACACGGCGCGCTCGCTCGCGGAAGGAACCCGCCAGGGCGTGAGGCCCGGCGCCGCCTCGATCGCCGACGCCCTGATGGCGCCAATGCCCGGCAGCCTGACCTTCGCGATCAACCGGACGCTGCTGGCCGGCGGGCTCGCGGTGCCGGACCGGGCCATGCTCGAAGCCATGGCCACCGGGTTCCGCCACCTCAAGATCGTGATCGAGCCGGGCGGCGCGGTGGCGCTCGCCGCGGTGCTCGGCGCTACGTTCGACGCCAGGGGCAAGACGATCGCCGTGGTCGCCTCGGGCGGCAACGTCGACCCGGCGACGTTCGCCCGCGCTCTGAATCTTTAGCCGGCCGCGACCAACGCGCCGTCGGAAAGCCTGTAGCGCCGGCCGTCGCGCGGGCACACCAGGTTGGGGCCGAGGCGTTCTCCGGCATGGCTGACCCAGCCGATCCGGCGCGCCGGCACGCCCGCGACCAGGGCATGGGGCGGAACGTCGCGCGTGACCACCGCGCCGGCGGCGACGAAGCAATACGGGCCGAGCACCACGCCGCACAGGATGGTGGCGTTGGCGCCCACGGTGGCGCCGCGCCGCACCAGGGTGGGCCGGATCTCGGCATGCCGGTCGATCCCGGCGCGCGGGTTGGCGACGTTCGTGAACACGGCGGACGGCCCGACGAACACCTCGTCCTCGAGGGTCACGCCGGTGTAGAGGCTGACGTTGTTCTGGATCCGGCAGCGGTCGCCGACCGTCACGTCCGCCCCGACCATGACGTTCTGGCCGAGCACGCAGTCGCGCCCGATCCGGCTGCCCGCGAACACGTGGCAGAAGTGCCAGACCCGGGTGCCCAGGCCGATCGAGCACGGCTGGTCGATGACCGCGCTGGCGTGGATGAACGGGTCCACGGTCAAGCGCCGGCGGCGCGGGCGAGCGGCCGCGGCAGGATGGGCGCGCAAGGATGGGCGCCGGCCATGGCGCGCTCGGCCGCGTCGAGCACGGCAAGCACGCGCACCCCTTCCCAGCCGTCGGTCAAGGCCGGCGCCCGATCGGCGATGCGGGCCAGGAAATGGCGCGCCTGGGCGACCAATGGCTCGACCGGCTCGAGCGCGATCGGTTCGCTCGCGCCGCGCTCGGCCACGACGCCACCTTCGTCCAGGCGCACGCGGCACGGCTGGATCGTCAGCTTGTCCGGCCACGGCCGCCCGTCGTCGAACACCGCCATGGCGTCCTCGCCGACCACCGCGAGCCGCTGCTCCTTGAACGGATGCAGCCACGATACGAACACGTAGGCCGACAGACCGTCGGCGAACTCGAGGGTGGTGCTGGTCACGTCGGCCACGGCGGAGTCGATATGGCGGCTGCCGATGGCCTGGACCCGCACCGGCATGGCGCCGGCGAGCGCCAGGATCATGGAGACGTCGTGGGGCGCGAAGCTCCACAGGATGTTCTCCTCGCGCCGCACCCGCCCGAGGTTGAGCCGCGTGGCGTGGACGTAGCGCAGCGCCCCGAGCCGCCCCGCCGCCACCAGGCCGGCGAGCTGGGCGAACGCCGGATGGTAACGCAGCACGTGCCCGACCATGAGCACCCGGTCGGTGGCGAGTTCGGCCAGCGCAACGGCCTGGTCGAGCCCGAGCGCGAGGGGCTTTTCGACCAGCACGTCCTTGCCGGCGGCGAGCGCCCGGCGCACCAGCGCGCCGTGGCTGGCCGCCGGGGCCGCGATCACGACCGCGGGAATCGTGGCGTCATCGAGAATGGCGTCGAGCGTCCGGGCCGCGACACCGTGGCGCGCGGCGATGGTCCGGGCGCGTTCGGGGTCCGGGTCGTGGACCGCGCCGAGCGCGCCCTCGGCCGCCAGCACCCGCGCGTGGTTGGCGCCCCACGGCCCGACCCCGATGACCGCGACGGCCGCCGCGGGGCCAGAGCCCATGATCCTAGAGCAGGCGGCGCTGGGGCGAGCGCAGCCAGCGGCGCAAGAGCGGGCTGGTCGCCCGGAGCACGATCGCCGCGTAGACCGCGGCCACGAGCCCGGCCCAGGCGAGCGTCCACGCCGGCCACGCGAGCGCCAGCACGGCGGGAACCCCGATCAACGCCAGATAGCAGACCAGCACCCAGCGCGGCGCCATGCGGCGCAGCAGGAAATGGTGCAAGTGGTGCTTGTCCGGGTCGAACGGCGAGCGGCGCGACGCGACGCGCCACACCATGAGCCTGAGGCAATCGATCACGGGCACCAGGAACCACAGCGCCACGACATCGGCGGGCAAGTTGGCGGGCGCCCGGTTGTAGGCGTAGATCGCGACGATCGCGACCACCATGGTGATGGCGTAGGTGCCCGAATCGCCCAGGAACAGCCGGCCCGAAAGATTGAAGCCGAGCGTGATCGCGAGCGCCGCGGCGAAGGCGGCGAGCAGCGGCGCGAGTTCGGGCGGACCGTACACGACCAGGAGCAGGCTCCAGATCAGGCAGGCGCCGAGCGCCAGACCGTTGATGCCGTCGGCCATGTTCATGGCGTTGACCAGCCCGATCAGGCACAGCGCCGTGAACAGCAACGAAAACGGGTAGAGCCCGAGCGGCGAGGAGGCGAAGGTGAAGCGCAGCCCGGTGACGACGAACTGGTCGGGCGCGATGTTCAGCACCACCAGCGCGATGACCGTGGCCAGCGCGAGCCGGTACTTGGGCTTGATGTCGTGCTGGTCGTCGACGAGCCCGAGGACGAAGAACGCCGCCGCCGTGACCGCGAGCGCCGGGTAGAGCCGATCGTCCGGGTTGTCGAGCGCGAGCGCGCCGCAATAGACGACGAAGGGCGCCACGATCGCCAGGCCGCCGACCAGCGGCGTCGGCCGGGCGTGGCGCTTGCGCCGGCCGTCCGGGTGATCGACGACGCGGAGCACGTTCGCGATGGTCGGCGCCGAGAGGCACAGCAACAGGGTGAGCCCGCACAGGAAGACGAAATCGACGACGAACCGGGCCCAGATACCGTCCGAGAGTCCCGAAGCGATCAGCGTCACGGCAGTGTCATGGCGTCGCCCGCCAGCCCCCCGTCCGGTCGTGCCACAGGGCCCGCCAAAAGACAAGTTCGCGGTTGGTCCGCCGCGACGGTCAAGGCAGCGGCCCGGGCCACGGGTCGTCGCTCAGACCGAGCACCCAATAGCCCAGCAGCCCGACAATTTCGTGGGTGGCGATCTTAATGGCTTCCAGATTCTCGAGCGGCGCGAAACCGAGCCCGAGGGCCGACGAGCCAAGAGTCCGGTAGTCCACCGGGTAGGGCACGACGTTCCAGCCGACGGCGCGAAAGCAGCCGACCGCACGCGGCATATGCGCGGCCGAGGTCACCAGCAGCCAGGTCTCGGCCGGCGCGGGCTGGACCAGCGCCTTCGACAACCGCGCATTCTCGGCCGTATTGCGCGCTTGGTCCTCGAACACGATGCGCTCGAGCGGGCCGCCGAGCTCGGCCACCAGGCGACGGGCGAACACGGCTTCCCCCGGTGCATCGACGAAGGCCGAGCTCGAGCCGCCGGTGACGACCAGCCGCGCCTGGGGATAGCGGCGGGCGAGGGTCAGAAGCGCCGCCACGCGGTCGGCCGCGTCGTTCAGCTCCACCGTGCCGTGGGTCACGCTCGCGCCGACGTTCGTGAACCCGCTCAGCACGATGACCCCGTCGGCCCGGTCCGGCAGCGGAGCCATCGGAAACCGCTCCTCGAGCCGGGCGAGCAACGCCGGTCCCACGGGAACGATCGCCAGGCCGAGGGCGAGCCCGACGGTCGCCGTGACGATCCCTCGCCCGAGCGCGCGTCGCCCGGTCCACAGCAGCGCGGCGCCCAGCGCCAGGAACGCCAGGCCGATGGTCGCCGGGTCGATGGCGTAGGCGGCAAGCTTGGACAGGACGAACACGGGACCGGGCTGGCGGAATTCGGCGGCCACGATATCACGGCGCCGGCGGCTCGGCCGGAACGTTGACCTCGACAGGGCCGGGCGGGCTCGGTAAGCCATGCGCGGTCGGGAGGCAGCGATGAACAAGCCCGGACGTCCCAGTTACGGCGCGCGCCTGGGCATCGGCGTGATCCACGCGCTGTTCCCGCTCGTCCCCCTCGTTTACCTGACGCGCGTGCTCAGCCCCGCCGAGCTCGGCTTCATCGGCCTGACGCTCGCCGGCACCATGATCGTCCAGGACCTCATCGCGCTGCGGGCCGAATCCGCGGTCGGCGGGGCCGAAGGCCCGAACGGGCCGCGTGCCACGCTCGATCGCGGCGTGGTGCTGGGCGTCGCGCTCGGCGGCTTGGCTATCGCGGGCGCCGCGTGCGCCGTGCTCGCCTTCGCCTTGCCGCGCTTTTCCGCCGTCTTCGCCCTGGCGCCGACGCTGGCGGCGATTCGCTTCATCGGCATGCTCGAATTGGCCGGGGTCACCGACGAAGGCCGGGCCAACCGGCACGGGGTCATTACCGCCGTGGGCAACCTGACCGGCTTCGCCTTGACCATCGGCTTCATCTCGGCGCTGGAGCTCAGTTGGGCGGGGCGCATCCTGGCGCTCGTCGTCGCCGAGGGCGGGGTCGTCGCCGTGCGCCTGGCGGTGCTCGCGCGTCTGGGCAAGCCGCACCGGGTCGCCTGGGATGCGGCGCGCGGCCGGACCCTGATCCACGAAGCAAGGCCCGAGCTGATCACCAGCTTGCTCGCCGTCGCGCTCGATCACGCCTCGCGCCTGGTCGCGCTGGGCGCGCTCGGCATGGCCCAGGTCGGGTTCCTGGTGGTCGCCTACCGGGTCGGCGCCGCCGTCCCGGCGATCAACAAGTCGCTGGCCTTCGCGCTCGGTCCCCGGGTCTGGGCCCGGATGGACGCGGGCGACCTGCGGGGCCTGGTGCGGCTGCACCTGGTCTATGGCGGCGCCGTGCTGGCCCTCGCGCTCGTCGTGGCGGGCGCCTGCCTGATCGCCACGGACGACGTGTTCGGCGCGGCCTTCGCAGTCGCGGCGCCCGCCGCCGCCGCTGTCTCGGTTGGGTACGGCTTCAAGGGGTTCCAGCGCGTGGCCGGGTTCATGCGCACCCGGCTCGGCATGCCCGCGCCCGACCCGTGGCATCAGGCGCTCGCCGTCGCGCTCGTGGTCGCGGTGGGTCTCGGGTTAGCGCCGAGCCTGGGCGTCACGGGGCTCGCGTTGGCGACGGCGCTGGGGCTCGCGACGGTGGCCGTGCTTTCGGTCGTGGGCGCCTACCGGGAATTCCTGGGCCGGCGCGGTCAGTAGGCCAGCGACTTCTGGATCGTGAAGGTCGCGCGGGCCAGGATTTCGGCGATGCGCGGCCCGCTGTGGCCGTCGCCGTAAAGCCCATCGCGCGGGTAACCGCCGTGGGCGAGCTGGGTTTCGATCGCCTTCTTGATGGCGTGCCGGTCGTAACCGACGTCGATCACGTTGCCGGCGCGCTCGCGCCGGTTCTGCCGCGTCCCGATGTTGACCGCCGGCACCCCGAGAAACGCCCCTTCGCGAATCGCGCTCGACGAATTGCCGATCAGGCACGCCGAGGAGGCGATGACCCGGGCGTAGTCCTCGACCGCGAAGTTGCGGAACAGGTGGATCGGGAACCCCGGGTGCCGCGCGACGAAAAGCCGCAGCCCCTTCGAGGTGCTGTCCGAGCCGGCGTCCACGTTGGGCCACAGCCAGACCGTCGGCATGGCCAGGGCATGGATCGCCGCCAGCGTCTCCTCGATCTGGTGGAAGGCATCGCGGTACTCGGTCGTCACCGGATGCTGGAGCACGACGACGAAAGGCTTCGAGGCATCGAGCGAGGCGCCGGCGCCGCCGTGGGCATCGAAGAAATCCGCCGGCAGCCCGCGCTCGATGCCGACCAGCGGATCGAGCGACGGACATCCCGTGACGTGGACGGTTTCCGGCGCCTCGCCCATGCGGATCAGCCGCTCGCGCGACAGCTCGGTGGTCGCGAAATGCAGGTGCGCGAGCTTGCTGATGGCGTGGCGCACGCTTTCGTCGATCGAGCCGGTCACCTCGCCGCCCTGAGTGTGCGCGAGGGGAATGTTCATGTACGAGGCGGCGACCGCCGTGGCGAGCGTCTCGAACCGGTCGGCCACCGTCAGCACCACGTCGGGCTTGAGATTCTCGAACTGGGTTGTCAGCTCGATGATGCCGAGCCCGGTCGACTTGGCCATGGTCGCCGGGTTTTCGCCCTCGATGATCGAGTAGACCCTGGCGGCGGGCTGGAAGCCGTCGCGCTCGATGACCTCGACAGCCGAACCGTAGCGGAACAGCAACGCCGAAGCGCCGACGATGAGCACGAGCTCGAGGTCGGGACGATCGCGCACCGCGGCCATGACCGACTTGATGCGGCCGTAGTTCGCCCGGCTGGCGACGACGACGCAGATCTTGCGGCGCGCCATGGCCTCAGGGTTCCAAGTCGTCCTGGACGAGCACGCGGTCGGCGGGCACGTCGCGAGCGAGCCGGCGGCCGATGCAAAGGCCGAGCTCGCGGGCCGGGATGCCGTCCGCCGGCTTCTTCGTCGTCAGCATGGCGGCGTCGAGCACGGTGCCACGCCGCTGCGGCCGCACCAGGGCGACGCTCTTGTTGAACAGGGCGCGCACGTGGGCGAGTTCGGCGTTCGCCGCGTCCTTGTCGACCGGGTGCGTGTCGATCTCGTGAATGGCGTCGCGCGCCTCGGCCAGCGTGCGCAACTGGTCGAGCGTGAGCGATGACGGCACGTCGGGCCCGAACATGGCCTTGTGGAACGTGGCGTGAACCTCGATCACCGCGGCGCCCCGCGCCATGGCGGCGAGCGCCGGATAAACCGTGCCGCTGTGGTCGGACAGCCCGACCGGGGCGCCAAACCGCCGCATCTGGTCCATGACGTTGAGCCCGACGGCGGCCAGCGGCGTGGGGTAGCGGCTGGTGCACTGGAGCACCGCGAAAGCCACGCCCGCGCGGTCGAAGCGCGCGACCGCGGCCGCGATCTCGTCCCAGCCGCTCGCCCCTGTGCTGAGCAGGATCGGCTTGCCCGAGCCGATCATGGCGTCGAGCAGCGGCGGATTGCTGATCTCGCCCGAGGCGACCTTCCAGGCGCCGATGCCGAGGGCTTGCAGCACTTCGAACGCGGCCATGGAGAACGGCGACGACAGGAACACGAGCCCGCGCTCCTCGGCGTGGGACTTAAGCCCGGCCCATTGCTCGGGCGTGAACTCCATGCGCTTCCAGTAGTCGTAGCGAGTGGCGTCCGCGTAGGAGAACTTCACCCGGAAGGGTTCGGCCGGGGTCGATTCGGCGTGCGCGATGTGGGTCTGGAACTTCACCGCGTCGGCGCCCGCCGCGGCGAAGGCGTCGACGAAGCTGTGGGCGAGCCCGAGCGAGCCGTCGTGGCTCTGCGCCACCTCGGCGATCACGAAGCACTTGGCCCCGGCGCCAACGGTCCGGCCGGCCACGCTGAAGCGATCGACGGGCACAATGCCCTCCGCGAACGACTCGGTTCACTCTTGGCCCGCCTTCGCCGATGGGTCAAGGCGCTCGGCCGCGCTCGACCCCCGCCCGGGCGCGCGGGCGCGCGTCCCATCGCCGAGCCCGTCCTTGCCCCACCCTCTCACGCCGCTGCTCGCCGGCCTCGCCTCCATCTCGGTGCGCAGGATCGCCTCGCCCGGACGGATGCCGTAGCCCTCCACCGTCGGCGGGGGCGGCGTCGCGGGCCAGGTCATGGTCAAATGGATTTATTGTTCCTTGACAACAGTTTGCCGACAGTGGACGGAGCCCCCATGTTTGGGCTACAATGTGGCTCAACATAAGGAGTTCCGGCCCATGAGGACCGTTGTTCGTGCGCGCATCGATGAGCGGGTGAAGAACGATGCCGCCGCCGTGCTGGCGTCCATCGGGCTTACCGTGTCCGACGCCTTCCGTCTCATGATGGTGCGCATCGCCACCGAGAAGCGGCTGCCTTTCGAGCCGCTGGTGCCTAATGCGGAGACCATCGAGGCCATGCAGGCCGCCCGGCGCGGCGACGTGGTCACCGTCGGCAGCGTGGACAACCTGCTGGCGGATCTGAATGCGGACGATTAGACGCACCACCGCCTTCAAGCGCGACTACAAACGTGAGAAGAAGGGTCGGCATCGCCAGACGCTCGACGACGAGCTGTCGAAGGCGGTAGGGATGCTCGCCGCCGACGAGCCGCTTCCGCAGCGTTATCACGACCATCTCTTGGCCGGGGAATGGAACGATCATCGGGATTGCCACATCAAGCCCGATCTGGTGGTGATTTACCGGAAGCCGGGCGACGAGACGCTCGTTCTGGTGCGCCTCGGTTCTCACAGCGAACTTGGGGTGTGACCGCTGAGGTCCCCTACCTGTAAGCTCCCGCCGCCGGATTGAGGACATATCTCCTCTCCGTTCAAGCGCCGGCGCCAATCCCTCGCCGCGGCCGATCTTGCGGGACATCAGGCTCTCCATCCGCTCGACGAAAACATCGATCAGCACCTCGCCCGCGGGCCCACGCCGGGTCTCGGTGCGGGCCTGGGTGTTGGGGACGGTGTTGTAGACGGTCGGCCGCACCCCCGCCCGGGCGCGCGGGCGCTATAGTCCCGCGTCGCATCGCCGAGCCCGTCCTTGCCCCACCCTCTCACGCCGCTGCTCGCCCCCGGCTCGATCGCCTTCGTCGGCGCCTCGCCGCGCGAGGGTTCGCTCGGCCACACCATGCTGCGCGTGATCCGGCACGGCGGCTATCGCGGCACGATTCACCCGGTCAATCCGAACTACGACCGCATCGAGGACCTGCCCTGCCACCCCTCGCTCGCGGCGATCGGCGAACCGGTCGACCTGGCCGTGCTGGCCGTCGCGAACAGCCGCATCGAGGCCGCGCTCGAGGAGGCGATCGCCGCCGGGGCCCGCGCCGCCACGATCTTCGCCAGCGGTTATTTGGAGAACGACGGCGATCCGCCGCTATTGTCCCGGCTGCGCGAGCTCGCCCGGGCGGCAGGCCTGCCGGTGTGCGGCGGCAACGCCATGGGCTTCTACAACCTGGACGCCCGGACGCGGGTGTGCGGGTATTTGAACACGGTCGGCCCCGAGCAGGGCGGCATCGCGTTCATCACCCATTCGGGCTCGGTGTTCAGCGCGTTAGCCCACAGCGATCCGCGGCTTGCCTACAACCTGGTCGTGTCGTCGGGCCAGGAGATCGCCACCACCGTTGCGGGCTACGTCGATTACGCGCTCGACCAGGAGACCACCCGGGTCATCGGGCTTTTCCTCGAGACGGTGCGCGACGCGCCCGGGTTCCTCGCCGCCGCCGCCAGGGCGCTTGAGCGCCAGGTTCCCATCGTAGTGCTCAAGGTGGGGGTGGCGGCGGAATCCGCGCGCCTCGCGGTCAGCCATTCCGGAGCCATCGCCGGCGACGACGCCGCCTACGAGGCGGCGTTTGACCGCTACGGCATCGTCCGAGTCGCCAGCCTGGACGAGCTGGCCGCGACGCTTCTGCTGCTCGGCCAGCCGCGCCGCGCCCGCGCCGGCGGGCTCGCCGCCATGCTCGATTCGGGCGGCGAGCGCGGCATGTTGATCGACCTGGCCCAGCGCCACGCCGTACCCTTCGCGGCGATCGCGCCCGCGACCCGCGCCCGGCTCGCCGCCCGGCTCGATTATGGGCTCGAGCCGGTCAACCCGCTCGACGCCTGGGGCACCGGCAACGACTTCGAAGGGGTATTGCGCGACTGCTTCCTGGCGCTGGCCGAGGACAAGGACACCGCCGCCGCGGTCATCTTCGCCGACATCCGCGATGCGGGATTCCTGTGCGGTCCCTACGAGCGGGTGCTGCGCCACGTCCACGCCACGGTCGGCAAGCCGATCGCGCTGGCGCCCAACTTCTCGGGCGTCGCCCACGGCGAGGTGGCGCTGCGGCTTACCCGCGCCGGCATCCCCGTGCTCGACGGCACCGAGAACGCGCTGGCCGCGATCGGGCATCTGTTCCGCCTGCGCGATGCCTGGGCGCGCCCCGAGCCGACGCCGCCGCAAGCCGACGCCGCCGCCGTCGCGCGCTGGAACGCGCGGCTCGGCAACGGCACGCTCGACGAGGCGGAGGCCCTGACCCTGCTCGCCGAGTTCGGGGTGCCGGCGTCGCCGACCGAGGTGATCGACAGCCCCGAGGCCGCGCTCGCCGCCGCCGAACGCTTCGGCTTCCCGGTCGCGCTTAAGACCGCGCAACCGGGGATCGCGCACAAGTCGGACGTCGATGGCGTGCGGCTGGGATTGGCCGACGGCGAGGCGCTGATCGCCGCCTACGTCGAATTGGCCGCGCGGCTGGGCCGGCGCATGGTCGTGGCGCCCATGGCCGGGCCGGGCGTCGAGCTCGCGTTTGGATTGGTGACCGACGCGCAGTTCGGCACGCTGGTCATGGTCGGCGCCGGGGGTACGCTGATCGAGGTGCTGCGTGATCGCGTGGTCGCCTTGCCGCCGTTCGACCGCGCGACCGCACGGCGGCTGATCGACCGGCTCGCGCTTCGCCACTTGCTGGGGGGTGTGCGCGGCCGGCCGCCGGCCGATGTCGAGGCGCTGGCCGAGGCGTTCGCGCGGTTCTCGGTGCTGGCGGCCACTCTCGGCCCCCGCGTGGCCGAGATCGACGTCAACCCGGTGATCTGCGGGCCACGAGGGCCCCTCGCCGTCGACGCCCTGGTGGTCGCCCGCTAACCACCCGGACGCACGGTGACAGTGCCCCGGGCGGCGGCTACCATCGCGGCGAAGTACTGCCAGGGTCCGCGCCATGTCCGTTCCCGGCCTGATCGCCAACCCGGTGCCGTGGCCCAACGGCGCCCGGGTCGCCGCGTGCTTCAGCTTCGACATGGACGGCGAGAGCCTGATGCACATCGCCCACCCGACCGACGCGAACAAGCGCGTCAGCGGGCTTTCCGAGCTGCGCTACGGGCCCACCGTCGGCGTGCCGCGGCTGCTGAATATCTTCGCGCATTTCGGCATCAAACAGACGTTCTTCGTGCCCGGCTGGTGCGCCGAACGCTACCCGGCGGCGGTCGAGGCGATCCTCGATGCCGGCCACGAGATCGGCCACCACGGCTATCTGCACGAGGACCCCAACACGCTCGGCCGGGCGGACGAGCGCTACTGGACCGAGCGCGGGCTCGCCGCGCTGGTCAAGGCCACGGGGAAGAAGCCGGTCGGCTATCGCGCGCCGTCGTTCGCTTTCTCCGACGCCACCCTCGACATCCTGCTCGACCTCGGTTTCGCCTACGACGCCTCGCTCATGGGCGACGACGTGCCCTACCTGGTCGGCAACGGCAAAGCCGACCTGGTCGAACTGCCCTCGCCCATGGCCATGGACGACTGGCCCCACTACATGCACTCGTTCGATTTCGCCGGCACGGCCAACCAAATCTCCGCGCCCGAGCGCGCGTTCGCCGTGTTCCGTTCCGAGTTCGAGGCCCAGTGGGAGCACGGCGGGCTGTGGATCGCCGTGTGGCACCCGTTCATCTCGGGCCGCCTGCCGCGCGCCATCGCCATGGCGGCGATGATCGAGGACATGATGAAGAAGGGCGGCGTGTGGTTCGCCACGCTGGCCGAGATCGCGGCCCACGTGCGCAAGGTCACGGCGTCGGGCGCATGGAAACCCCGGGTCGAGCGGCTGCCGTTCTACGATGCCAGCCCAATCCCCGAGCTTAGGCGCGCGGCGGAGTAGGCGCTTGATCCAGAACCCGATCCCGTGGCCAGACGGCGCGCGCTGCGCGGTCTGCTTCAGCTTCGACGTCGACGCCGAGAGCCTGATCCACCTGGGCTACGGCGCCGACGCGGACAACAAGGTGGCGAGCCTTTCCGAGCTCGAATACGACGCCGAGATCGCGGTGCCTCGCATCCTGGCGCTGTTCCAGCGCTATGGCCTGAAGCAGACGTTCTTCGTCCCGGCGTGGTGCCTGGAGCGGCACCCGGCGATGACCGAGCTGATCCTGGAGCACGGCCACGAGATCGCGCACCACGGCTATTTGCACGAGAACCCGAACAAGCTGACGCGCGAGCAGGAGCACTACTGGCTCAGCCGCTCGATCGCGACGATCGAGCGCATGACCGGACGGCGCCCGCGGGGTTACCGGGCACCGTCGTACGCCTTCTCGCGCCACACCGCCGAGTTGCTGGTCGAGGAAGGCTTCGCCTACGACGCCTCGCTGATGGGCGACGACATCCCCTATGTGCTCGACTACGCCGGAAAGCGCATCGTCGAGCTGCCGTCGAGCCGTGCGCTCGACGACTGGACGTATTTCATGCTGAGCCGGGACTTCAACTGGATGCTGCCGATCCATGCGCCGGAGCGGGGCTACGAAGTCTACCGCGCCGAGTTCGAGGCGGCGTGGCGTTACGGCGGTCTGTGGATCGCGGTGTGGCACCCGTTCGTCAGCGCGCGCCTCGGGCGCATCGACGCCATGGACCACCTGATCCGCGACATGCATGACCGGGGCGGCGTCTGGTTCGCGCCCATGGAGCGCATCGCGGCGCACGCGCGCGCGGTGATGGAAAGCGGCGCCTGGACGCCGCGCGTCAGGCCCCTGCCCTACCCGCGCGGGCCGATCCCCGAGTTGTCGGGCGAGGCCGCGGACTGATGGAGCCGATCGCCACCATCCCCAACCCGGACCTCGCGGTCGGCACCGACAACAAGGCCCGCTGGAACCTGCCGGACCACCGGCGGCACGGCTTCCACAACCTGCACACCCTCGCCCGCTACGGCATGAGCTTCCGCGCCGCGCGGGTGATGACGCTTTCCAAGCGCATGGACATGCGCATCCCCGAGCTGCCCGAGGTGCGGCGGCTGACCTCGCTGCCCTGGTTCTCGGCCATGGTGGTGATCCGGGGCCAGCACATCCTCTACGAGCGCTACGCGCCCGACTTCGGCCCCGACCGGCCGCACAACATCCAGTCGATCAACAAGACCGTGCTGAACCTGGCGGTCGGCCGCCTAGTCGAGGACGGCAAGATCGACGTCGGCCGCAAGGTGAAGGAGTACCTGCCCGAGATCGGTTCGGGCTACGCCGAGGCGACCGTCCAGCAGGTCCTCGACATGGACGTGGCCAACGACTACACCGAGGACTTCACCGATCCGAACTCGACGTACTGGACCCACGAGGAGGCCATGGGCTGGCGCTTGCCGCGCGACCCGGCCCGCGAGGAGACCCAGAAATCCTTCGTCGTCCGCATCCGGAGCGACGACGTGACGAACCGGCTCGACCACATCCAGTACAAGGACGCGAACAGCGTGGTGCTGGGGTGGATCGTCGAGCGGGTCGGCGGCCGGCCCTGGCGGGCGATTTTCGCCGACATCGCCGACGCGGCCGGGATCGAGGGCGTGCTCCACACCACCACCGACCGCGAGGGCTTCCCCACTCTGGAGGGCGGGGTCTGCATCACCGCCCGCGACCTCGCCCGCTACGCCGCGATCTTCGTCCGCCGGGGCCAGGGTGTCGATGGCCGCGCCGTCGGCAGCGCCCTGTTCATCGAGCGGAGCCTGGCCGCCGGCGTGCGGCTGGCCCCGCCGCGCGAGCACCTGCGCTACAGCAACCAGCTCAACACCGACGGCCGCTGGATCGGCCACGGCGGCTACGGCGGCCAGTACATGCTGGCGGACCTGACCAGCGGCGTGATCGGCGTGTTCTTGAGCGTGGTCGAGGACAAGGACGGCTACCCCCTGCCCTACTACCCCCCGCTCATCGCCATGCTGGCCGAGATCGCACGGCTGGACGACGCATGAACGCCGCGGCTCCCTGGGACGCGTCCGATCCGCTCGCAAGCAAGCCTGTGCCGCGCCAGGGCGCCGATCCTTACTTGCGCGACGGGGCGCATCTGACGCACACCTCGCCTTAGGCGGCCGCCCCCGCGGCCCTTGGCAAGCCCCTGATCTCCTTGCCCACGGCGCGCTCGGCCATCACCAGGTCGAGCTGGGCTTGCAGGTTCATCCAGAACTGGGGGTTGGTCCCGAACCAATGCCCGAGGCGCAAGGCCGTGTCCGCGGTTATGCCGCGCTTGCCCTGAATCAGTTGCGTCACTCGGTTGGGCGGTACTCGGAGCCGGCGGGCGAGCTCGGTCGGCGTGATGCCAAGCTCGCCCAACTCGTCCTTGAGCACCACGCCTGGGTGAATTCCTACCCTCAACACGGTCTTTCCCTTCATCGGTGATAGTCCACGATCTCGACGTTGACCGGGCCTACGGCGTCGGATCGACATTGCCACTCATCTCCGCAGTTATTCCGCTCGCCATACAGATACGATCCGATGCTGCGAGTCTTAAGGCTCGACTCCCGTAACCCACTCCGGACTCTTCCCATGCCCAACGAACTTCCGTGGAAGACCCCCGACCCTCTGGTCGGCAAGCCGGTGCCGCGCGCGGGCGCCGACCCTTACTTGCGCGACGGCGCGCAGTACCGGGAATCGCTCCGCGACGGGCGCACGGTGATCGTGGCCGGGCGCGACGTGGCGGACGTGACGGCGGAACCGGGGCTCAAGCGCGGCATCGATACCCTGGCCGGGCTGTTCGACGCGCAGTTCGATCCGGTGCACCGCGACGTGACCACGGCGATCGACCCCGAGAGCGGCGAGCGCATCGCCACCGGCTGGCTGGTGCCGCGCACCGTCGACGATCTCAAGCGCCGCAGCCGGATGATCAAGTTCTCGACCCAGCGCACCTTCGGGGTGTTCGGCCGCCCGCCCGATTACGGCACGGTCAACCCGATCGGCTTCCTGGCCTTCGCCCACCTGATCGCGAAGGAGGACAGCGAGGCGCGCGCCAAGATCGAACGCTGCGTGCGCGTCGGCCAGCGCCACAACCTGGTCTCGACCGACATCATCGTCGACGTCCAGGCCAACCGGAAGCTCACGGGCGCCGAGCTGCCGGGCCGGCTGCGCGTCATCGAGCGGCGCAAGGACGGCGTCGTGCTGTACGGCGCCAAGGCCGGCAACTCGGTGCTGGCCCAGGGCAACATGGGTTCGCTCGCCACCATCCTGAACCCGACGCTGCCAGACGACTGCGCGATCCTGGCCGCGCTGCCGGCCAACGCGCCGGGACTCAAGCTCTTGCTGCGCGAGGCCGTGACCCGGGGCGACGAGGATCCCGACGACCATCCGCTCGACGCCCAGGGCGAGGAGGCCGACGGAATCCTGATCTTCGACCGGGTGTTCGTGCCCGACGAGTACGTGTTCAGCGTCGGCAACCGCAAGGTGCTCGAGTATTACCACCTGATCGGCCAGCTCGCGTTCTGGAACATCGCGTCGCGCCTCGGCTACCGGGCCGAGATCTTCGCCGGCGCGGTCCAGCTCATCGTCAACGTGCTGGGCACCGACCACGTCCCCGCCGTGCGCGCCGCCGTGACCGAGGTGATCGGCTACGCCAGCGCGCTGCGCGCCTTCATGGTCGCCGCCGAGGAGAAGGCGAGCCCGACCGAGACCGGGGTGATGCTGCCGGACCACGCGCTGGTCACCGCCGGGCGGCTGCACTCGATCGTCGAGTACCCGCGCGTCATGCAGGTGCTGCGCGAGCTGTCGGGCCAGGGGTTGGTCAGCCGCGTGCCGCGCAAGACCTGGGAGCGCGCCGACCTCGGCCCCATGCTCGATGAGTTCCTTCCCGGGTTCGAGACCAGCGCGCGCGACAAGAACCGGCTGTTCAACCTGATCTGGGACCTGACGTGCAGCGCCCACGCCATGCGCGTCGCCATCTTCGAGAACGTCAACGCGACCCCGGCCTCGACGCTGCGCGAGGAGCTCTACAAGGTCTACGACCGCTCGGAGGGCATCGCCGTGGTCAAGCGCCTGGCCGGCATGGCTTGATCCCCCTCGTTCCGGAGCCATAGTATCCCGCCGGCGTGCCGATTCGCGAGGGGAAGTCATGGAATCAGGAGGGGAGCGCCGGGTCGAGCGCCGCCTTGCCGCGATCCTGGCCGCCGACGTGGCCGGCTACAGCCGGCTCATGGGCGTCGACGAGGAGGGCACGCTCGCGCAATTGAAGGGCCATCGGCGCGCCCTCGTCGACCCCAAGATCACGGAACACCGCGGGCGGATCGTCAAAACCACCGGCGACGGCATGCTGGTGGAGTTCGCCAGCGTGGTCGACGCCGTGCGTTGCGCCGCCGAAATTCAACGCGGCATGGTCGAGCGCAACGTCGACGTGCCGCCCGATCGGCGCATCGAGTTCCGCGTCGGCATCAACGTCGGCGACATCATCATCGACGGCGACGACATCTTCGGCGACGGCGTCAACATCGCGGCGCGCCTGGAAACCCTCGCCGCGCCCGGCGAAGTCTGGGTCGGCCGCACGGTTCGGGAGCAGGTGCGCGACAAGCTCGCGTTCGATTTCGAGGACATGGGCGAGCGCGAGGTCAAGAACATCGCCCGGCCGATCAAGGCCTATCGCATCGTGGCCAAGGAGCCCGTCACCGGCCCGGCCGCGGGTGTGGCGGACGCACCGTCGCTGCCGGTCAAATCCTCGATCGCCGTCCTGCCCTTCACCAACATGTCGGGCGATCCCGAGCAGGAATACTTCGCCGACGGCATGGTCGAGGACATCATCACCGCCCTGTCCCGGTTCAACCAGTTGTTCGTGATCGCCCGCAACTCGAGCTTTACCTACAAGGGCCGGGCGGTCGACGTGCGCCAGGTGGCCAAGGAGCTGGGCGTGCGCTTCGTGCTGGAAGGCAGCGTGCGCAAGGCGGGCAACCGCGTGCGCATCACCGGGCAGTTGATCGATGCCGCGACCGGCGCCCATCTCTGGGCGGACCGGTTCGACGGTGGCCTGGAGGACGTCTTCGACCTCCAGGACAAGATCACCGCAAGCGTCGTCGGGGCGATCGAACCGACCCTGCGCAAGGTGGAGATCGAACGCGCACGGCGCCGGCCCATCGAGAACCTCGATGCCTACGATCTCTATCTTCGCGCCTTGCCGCACGTCTACGCGTTTCGCCCAGACGACAATCGCCAGGGCTTCGAGCTGCTCCTGAAGGCGATCGACCTCGATCCCACCTATGCGCCGGCGCTGGCCTATGCCGCCTGGTGCCTCGAACAGCGCATCGTGCGGGGCTGGCCGCCGATCGGAGAGGACGACACAGGCACGGCGATCGCCCTCGCACGACGGGCGGTCGCCGCCGGTAGTGGCGATGCGATGGCCTTGGTCGCCGCCGGGTTTGTCCTGGTGATGGTGGCGCGGGACTATGACACCGGCCTCGACGCCGTGCGCCGCGCGCTCGCGCTCAACCCCGGCTCCGGGTTCGTCACGTTCGTCTCGAGCGGCGCGCTGCTGTTCAGTGGCAATGCGGACGAGGCGTTGGTCCATATCGAACGGGCCATGGCCCTCAGCCCCTTGGATCCCGGCTTTTTCATGTACCTGGCCATCGCCGGTCTTGCCCACCTCGCGAACGGCCGCCCCGAGCAGGCCTTGCAACTGGGCAAGAAGTCGGCGGCCCTTTACCCCGACTGGGACACCGCCTACTGGCTCCTGGTCCCCGCGCATGTCCAACTCGGCAATCTGGGGGAGGCGCAGGCCGCGCTTGCCAGGCTCGTGGCCCTGACACCCGGAATGACGGTGTCCGGTACCCGCCGGCGTTTTCCGATCAGGAACCAGGAATTCTTGAACATGGTGCTCGACGGTCTCCGCGCGGCTGGCCTGCCGGAATGATGGGTCCAATGTAGGGTTCTCGATGACGACGACGGGTCGCCATCTTCGAGAACGTCAACGCGGCCTCGACGCTGCGCGAGGAGCTCTACAAGGTCTACGACCGGTCGGAGGGCATCGCCGTGGTCAAGCGCCTGGCAGGCATGGCGTGAACACCCGTCAGCCGCGTCGACGGCCCCTGACGGTCTCGCGGTGGACGATGTAGAGCCCGGCGCCGACGATGAGCGCGAGCCCGATCCAGGTCGCGGGCGCGGGAAGATCGGCGAACACGAGGTACCCGGCCCCGACCGCGAACGGCAGGCTCGAGTATTCGAACGGCGCGACCAGGCTGGCCGGGGCCGTGCGATACGCCTCGGCCAGCAGCAGGAAGCCGGCGGCGGAGATCGGCCCGGTCGCCGCGAGCAGCGCCAGGTCCAGCCACACGGGCAGCGACCAGGCGCGCAGGAGATAGCCGAGGATCGTGCCGCTCTGTTCGAACCGGCCGTCGCCCATGGCCAGCCCGGCGACGCCGGAAAGGACCAGCAGCAGCACGACCGAGTGGATCGCGAAGCCGGTGGCCGGCACCCGGCCGCCAGCCCGGCGCGTGACCAGCATGGAACAGGCGTAGAAGAACGCCGCGCCGAGCGCGAGCACCATGGCCGGATCGACCGCCGTCACGTCCGGGCGCAGCACCACGACGACGCCGGCGAACCCGACCAGCACGGCCGCCCAGCGGCGCGGCCCCACGCGTTCGTGCAGGAAAGGCACCGACAGCGCGGTGATGAACAGCGGGTTGGCGTAATAGAGCGTCGAGGTCTCGGCCAGCGGCAACGCCGCGAGCGCCAGGTAGTAGCAGGTGAACGACACGAAGTGCAGAACGGCGCGCACGACCGCGGCGCCATGCAGGCGAAACGCCGCCGGATCGCCGCGCCACAGCGCGATCGCCAGGATGCACGGCAGGCCGGTGATGCTGCGGATGAACAGCATCTCGTGCAGCGGGTAGCTGCCCGAGAGCAGCTTGATGATGACGTCCTGGGCGACGAAGACGGAGACGCCGAGCGTCAGGCAGGCGATCCCGCGCAGCGGCGCGTCGGGAGCGTAGACCCTCGCATCGCTCATCGCGACGCCACGGACGTGCGTGTCATGGTCCGGTCGGCCCCCTCAGCCGGCTGGGTCGCCGGCCGGACGTGTCTAAGGCCGCGGGTGGCGGGGGCGCAAGCGGCCGCCGGGCCGAAGGCTAGAGAACGACCGCGATCTCGCTGACCAGGAACCACATGCCGGCGCAAGCGGCCAGCCAGACCAGCGTTGCCGTGGCCGGACCCATCCGCAGCGGCGCGACACGGGCGGCGGTTTCGCGCTCGAACCCGATCGGCTCGGCGAAGTCCGGTTCAGTCCCTTCGGTGCGCGACGTGGCCATGGCGGCGTTTCCTTGATTGTCGTGTCGTTCGGCGAGCGAATCCGTTATGCCCGCGCCGGAACTAATGAGCGGTAAATCCGGCGCCACTCGGGCGACATATCGGCGCAACCGTGGCGCGCCGGTGACAGATCGAGGCTGCCAGCACCGCCGCGAATCTGGAAATGCCGATGCCCTATCGGTTTCATGTCCGGTGTCTTGCGTCCCGTCGCCATGACAGCAAAGATCACACGGCAACCGGCGGGGGTAAGTGATGGCCGACACGAAAAGCCGACTGCTCGACTGGATCGAGGCCGACCGCGACACGCTGATCGAGTTCTTCGCCGGGTTCGTCCGGGCCAAGACCCCGAACCCGCCGGGCGATACCGGCGAGGCCGTGGCCCATATCCGCCGGTTTCTCGACGATCGCGCCCTGCCCTACCGGGTGATCGCGCCGGAACCCCGGTTCCCCAACGTCGTCGGCACGTTCGAGGGCTCGGGCTCGGGCTCGGGCGCGGGCCCGGGCCGCCACCTGGTGCTCAACGGCCACATCGACGTCTTCCCGGTCGGCGACGAGCCGTGGAGCCACGGCCCGTGGTCGGGCGCCATCGCCGACGGCAAGGTGTGGGGGCGCGGCGCCTGCGACATGAAGTGCGGCACCTCGGCCTCGATCTTCACCTTCGCTTACCTCTACAGGGTGAAGGACGAGCTCAAGGGGCGCTTGACGCTCACCTGCGTGTCCGACGAGGAGAACTTCGGGCCGTGGGGCGCGCGCTACCTGATGGAGAACCACCCCGAGGTCCACGGCGACTGCTGCCTGAACGGCGAGCCGTCGAGCCCGTTTACCATCAGATTCGGTGAGAAATCGCCGATCTGGCTGGCCATCACGGTGACGACGCGCGGCGCCCACGGCGCCTACACCCACGCCTCGCCCAGCGCGACCAAGATCGCCGCCCGGCTGATCGGCGAGCTCGAGGCCCTGACCGCGATTTCCGTCGAGGCGCCGCACAACGTCGCCACCGCGCTGACCCAGGCCCGCGAGGCGATCGACAAGGCTCAAGGCGCCGGCGCCGCCGAGATCGTGCAGAAGGTGACCGTCAACATCGGCAAGATCGAAGGCGGGCTCAAGGTCAACATGATCCCCGGCACCTGCCGCTTCGAGCTCGACGTACGCCTGCCGGTGGGCGCGACCAAGGAGCTGATCATGGCCGAGGTCGACCGCATCGTCGGCCGTTTCCCCGAGGCCCGCGTCGAGGAGATCAACAGCCAGCCGCCGTCATGGTGCGACCCCTACGGCGACATGGTCGGGATTCTCCAGGACAACGTCGAGCGCCTGCGCGGGTTCCGGCCGACGCCGATCATCAGCCTGGGCGGCACCGACGCCCGGCTGTGGCGGCTGCGGAACATCCCGGCCTACGTCTACGGCCCCATGCCGACCAACATGGGCGCGGCCGACGAGCACGTCGAGATCGACGAGTTCCTGCACGTCGTGCGCACGCACGTCGTCTCGGCCTACGACTACTTGACGCGGTAAGTTGCGGTAAACCTTCTCCCTGCGGGCGCGACGGCGGATGCTCCCGCCGTCGCGGGTGGCGAGCGGAGCGAGCCGGATGAGGGACCTTACGCACCGGTCACGAACACAGGGCGCAACCATGCCGCGGGCGTTTCGATTTCCCGGACTTCTCGCCATCGTTACGGTGGGTTTGTTCCTGAGTTTCGCCGCCGCCGCGGGACCGCTCGATGACGGGGTCGCGGCGTACGAGCAGGGCGACTATGCGACGGCGGTGGAGCTTTGGCGCCCGCTGGCCGAGCAAGGCGACTCCTGGGCCCAGTTCAACCTCGGCTACATGTACGACAACGGCCTTGGCGTGACGCAGGACGCCGCCGAGGCGGCGCGCTGGTACCGGATGGCGGCCGACCAGGGGCACGCCGGTGCTCAAACCAGCCTCGGCTACATGTACTACGACGGCCGGGGCGTGGCACAGGACGATGCCGAAGCGGCGCGGCTCTACCGCCTGGCGGCCGAGCAGGGCGTCGCCTTGGCCCAGAACAACCTCGGTTACATGTACCAGAACGGCTGGGGCGTACCTCAGGACGACACCGAGGCGGTGAACTGGTACCGCCAGGCGGCCGAGAAGGGTGACGCCGACGCCCAGAACAACCTTGGCATCATGTACGATGCCGGCCGGGGCGTGCCACAGGACGACGCCGAGGCAGTGAACTGGTACCGCCTGGCGGCCGATCAGGGGCACGCCGGCGCCCAAGGCAATCTCGGCGCCATGTACGCCAACGGCCGGGGCGTGGCGCAGGACGAAGCCGAAGCGGTGCGGCTTTACCGCCTGGCGGCCGACCAGGGGCACTCCGGCGCCCAGTACAACCTCGGCCTCGCGTACGACAGCGGCCGGGGCGTGGCGCAGGACTTCGTCGAGGCCGCGCACTGGTACCGCATGGCTGCCGACCGGGGCGACGGCTATGCCCAGGTCAACCTCGGAGTCATGTACCTGAACGGCGAAGGCGTAGAGCAGGATCTCGTTCAGGCCCATCTCTGGTTCGACCTGGCGGCGGCGGGGTTTGCGCCGGGCGAGGACCAGGATTTCGCGCTGGAGAACCGCGACGGGGTCGCGGCCGAGATGAACCCGGATCAGGTGGCGGAGGCGCAGCGGCTGGCGGCCGAGTGGCAACCGCTACCGTGAGGGGGGCGGTCGGAGTGCCGTCGTGGCGCACGAAGATGCGGGCCCGGCTTGGTCGCCTGATGCTGAGAATGAAGGGTGCTCACTAAGGAGGAGGTAACCATGTCGTGGATGCTGCGATTCCCTAGGCCGGTCGTCGTCGCGGCGGCCCTCCTCCTCGGATTTCCCGCGACCGCGGGACCGCTCGAGGACGGGGTCGCGGCGTATGAGCAGGGCGACTATGCGACGGCGGTGGAGCTTTGGCGCCCGCTGGCCGAGCAAGGCGACTCCTGGGCCCAGTTCAACCTCGGCTACATGTACGAGTACGGCCTGGGCGTGACGCAGGACTATGCCGAGGCGGCGCGGCTCTACCGCCTGGCGGCCGACCAGGGGAACGACGCGGCTCAAGACAACCTCGGCTACCTGTACGAGAGCGGCCTGGGCGTGACGCAGGGCCATGCCGAGGCGGCGCGGCTTTATCGCCTGGCGGCCGAGCAAGGGAACGCCAACGCCCAAGACAACCTCGGCTACCTGTACGAGAACGGCCTGGGAGTGCCACAGGACTATGCCGAGGCGGTGAATTGGTACCGCCAGGCGGCCGAGCAGGGCGACGCCGACGCTCAAGACAGTCTCGGCTACATGTACCAATACGGCCTCGGCGTGGCGGAGGACGACAACGAAGCGGTGAACTGGTACCGCCTGGCGGCCGAGCAGGGGCTCGCCAATGCCCAGTTCGACCTCGGCTACATGTACGAGAGCGGTCTGGGCGTGGCGCAGGACCTTGCCGAGGCGGCGCGGCTTTATCGCCTGGCGGCCGAGCAAGGGGACGCCGACGCCCAGAACAACCTCGGAGTCATGTACAGCACCGGCCGGGGCGTGCCGCTGGACGACGTCGAGGCGGTACGGCTCTACCGCCTGGCGGCCGAGCAGGGGGATGCGGGAGCCCAGAACAATCTTGGCTACATGTACGACAGGGGCGAGGGCGTGCCGGAGGACGACGCCGAGGCGGTGCGGCTCTATAGCCTGGCGGCCGACCAGGGGTACGCCGAAGCCCAGAATAACCTCGGCCTCATGTACGACTACGGCCGGGGCGTGCCGCTGGACGACGCCGAGGCGGTGAACTGGTACCGCCAGGCGGCCGAGCAGGGGTTCGCCGAAGCCCAAAACAACCTCGGCTACATGTACGCCCACGGCGAGGGCGTGGCGGAGGACGCCACCGAGGCGGTGCGCTGGTACCGCCTGGCGGCCGAGCAGGGCGACGCCTGGGCCCAAAACAATCTCGGCTGGATGTACGAAACCGGTGATGGCGTGGCGGAAGACGACGCCGAGGCGGTGCGTTGGTACCGCCAAGCGGCCGAGCAGGGACACGGCAAGGCCCAGAGCAACCTCGGCTACTTGTACCAGAACGGCGAGGGCACAGAGGTGGACCTCGTTCAGGCCCACCTCTGGTACGACCTCGCGGCGTCGGGGTTTGCGCCGGGCGAGGACCTGGATTTCGCGCTGGAGAACCGCGACGCGGTCGCGGCCGAGATGACCCCGGATCAGTTGGCGGAAGCGCAGCGGCTGGCGGCCGAGTGGCAGCCCGTGGAGTGAATGAGCGCCGGCCCATCGTGCGCGGCCACCGCCTCGGCGTACGATGATCCGAGGTGCGGCTGAACGCGCCGGTGCCGGGCGCGGCGCTTACCGCGACCGCCGCGCTTACGTGACCGCACCTCAACCGCGATTGTCCAGCAAGGATCGGACTTGATCCCTTTCGACCCCTTCAAGGAAGGCCTTGCGGCGTTCAAGCGTGGCGACTATGCGGCGGCGGCGGAGCTGTGGCGTCCGCTGGCCGAGCAGGGTATGGCCGAAGCCCGGTACTACCTCGCCGTGCTGTACGACAACGGCAAGGGCGTAGCACAAGACGACGCCGAGGCGGTGCGGCTCTACCGCCTGGCGGCCGATCAGGGGGATGCCGCCGCCCAAACCAACCTCGGTACGATGTACCTCGACGGCCGGGGCGTGCCACGGGACGACGCCGAGGCAGCGCGGCTCTACCGCCTGGCGGCCGACCAGGGGTTGGCCAAAGCCCAATACAACCTAGGGCTCATGTACTGGAACGGCAGGGGCATGCCAAAGGACGACGCCGAGGCGGCGCGCTGGAGCCGCCTGGCGTCCGACCGGGGGATGGCCGAAGCGCAGTACAACCTAGGGCTCATGTACCGCAACGGCTGGGGCGTGCCGCGCGACGACGCCGAGGCGGCGCGCTTGTTCCGCCTGGCGGCCGACCAGGGGGACGCCGAAGCCCAGTACAACCTCGGGCTCATGTACCGGAACGGCAAGGGCGTGCCACGGGACGACGCCGAGGCGGCGCGCTGGTTCCGCCTGGCGGCCGACCAGGGGATGGCCCAAGCCCAGTTCAAACTCGGCTTCATGTACGACAACGGCAGGGGCGTGCCACGGGACGACGCCGAGGCGGTGCGGCTCTACCGCCTGGCGGCCGAGCAGGGGTACGCCGGTGCCCAGTACAACCTCGGGCTCATGTATGACAACGGCGAGGGCGTGCCAATGGACGACGCCGAGGCGGTGCGGCTCTACCGCCTTGCGGCCGAACAGGGGATGGCCCAAGCCCAGTTCAACCTCGGGCTCATGTACCGCAACGGCGAGGGCGTGCCAATGGACGACGCCGAGGCGGCGCGCTGGTTCCGCCTTGCGGCCAATCAGGGGATGGCCGAAGCCCAGTTCAACCTCGCCGTCAGGTACCAGAACGGCGAAGGCGTAGAGCAGGATCTCGTCCAGGCCCATCTCTGGTTCGACCTGGCGGCGTCGGAGTTCCCGCCGGGCGAGGACCAGGATCTCGCGCTGGAGAACCGCAACGCGGTCGCGGCCGAGATGACCCCGGATCAGGTGGCGGAGGCGCAGCGGCTGACGGCCGAGTGGCAGCCCGTGCCGTGAAGGGCACGGTTGACGAGCTCCCGCCCTTCGTGCGGCGCCGCGTGCTGTCCGCGTGCGATTGCCTGAGGGCAGAGGAAGTTGACGTTTACTCCTGCCGACAACGAACCCGTCATGGCGAGGAGGGCGACCTTCCTTCGCCCGCCGAAGCGGGCTTCGCGAAGGCGGGAGCCCGACGACGCCATCCAGGGCAAGCGCACGAGCGGTCGCCCTGGATCGCTCCCGCCTTCGCGAAGCCCGCCTTCACGCACCATAGCGGCGGCTTCACGCTTCGGCGGGCGAAGGAAGGTCGCCTTCGGCTCGCGAAGACGGTTCGAAATTTGCGGGCGGGTCAAGGTCAACGATCGCTTGTATGACGAGAGGCTGAACGCGAGGGGCCCATGGCGACCGTCGCCGACACCATCCTGGTCAACGGCAAGGTCGTCACCATGGACGGCGAGCGCCGCGTCGCCCAGGGCGTCGCGCTCTGGCGGGACCGCATCCTGGCGGTCGGCGACGACGCCGACATCCGTGCGCTGGCTGGGCCGCGCACCGAGGTGATCGATCTGGCCGGTCGCACGGTCATTCCCGGCATCGTCGATTCCCACTGTCATCCGGACAGCCACGCCGCGCATAAGGTCAAGTGGCACGATATCGGCTGGCCGACGGTTCGCTCGGTCGCGGGCGTGCTGGGCTTGGTCGAGCGGGCGACGGCCAAGCTCGCGCCCGGTCAATGGTTCCTGGGCTTCGGCTACGACGACCGGAAGTGCGGCGGCTACCCGACGCGGGACCAGATCGACGCCGTGGGCCACGGCCGCCCAGTCTGGCTCTACCGCACCGACGGGCACATCGCCGTGGTCAATTCGGCCGTGCTCGCCTTCGCCGGCATCGGCGAGGACGCGCCGGACCCGCCGCACGGCCGCTACGACCGCGATGCGGCCGGGCGGATGACCGGGCTGCTGCGCGAGATGGCGGCGTGGGACATCGACCTGGCGATCAACAAGCGCACCACGACGGTCGAGGAGTACGAGCGTGGGCTGCCGCTGGTGTTCGAGGACTATCTGCGCCACGGCGTGACCTCGCTGCACAACTCGCTGACCCAGGGGCGGGCGGTCATCGCCTACCAGCGCCTGCGCGAACAGCGCCGGCTGCCCATGCGCATCGGCATCATCCTCGACGGGCGCGACGAGGACCTGGTCGCGAGCCACCTGGCGGCGGGGGTGCGCACCGGGTTCGGCGACGAATGGATCCGCGTCATCGGCGTCGAGTGGTGCCCGGACTGCTCGACCAGCGGGCGCACGGCGGCCTACTACGAGCCCTACGTCGGCGAACCCGTGCCCGGCGAACCGGTGCCCAACTACGGCATGTTGCTCTACGACAAGGAGGAACTGGCGCCCAAGGTCGCGCGCGCCCACGCGGCGGGACTCAGGGTGTGCGTCGAAGGGCTCGGCGACCGCGGCATCGACTTCGCCCTCGACGTCATCGAGGCGGCGCTGAAGGCCCACCCGCGCGCGGATCACCGCAGCCGGATCGAGCACTGCTGCTACGTGACCCCGCCCCTGCTCGAGCGGATCAAGGCGCTGGGCTGCGTCGATTCCTCGGCTACCGGATTCATGTGGTCGCTGGGCGACGCCTACGTCGCGGCGCGCGGCAGCCAGGCCATGCACTGGATGTTCCCCCATCGCGCGCTGATCGACGCGGGCGTGCCGGCGCCGGGGCACTCCGACGCGCCGGTGTGCGGCACCAACCCGTGGCCGATCCTCCAGGCCCTGGTCACGCGCAAGACCGATTCCGGCGCCTCGTTCGGACCCAGTCAGGCGATCACGCTCGAGGAGGCGCTGGCCGCCTACACCACGCTGGGCGCCTGGGCCGGGTTCGAGGAAGACCTCAAGGGCTCGATCGAGCCGGGCAAGCTTGCCGACCTGGCGGTGCTGGCGACCGATCCGTTCCGCGCCAGCCCGGAGACCATCAAGGACACGGCCGTCGCCATGACCTTCGTCGGCGGCAAGCTCGGGTGGGCGGCAAGCTAGGCTAGCGCTCAGCTCGCGAGGCGCTGCTCGGCGGCCGCGTTCTTGACCGCGCGCTGAAGTTTCTCGAAGGCGCGGACCTCAATCTGGCGCACGCGCTCGCGGCTGATGCCGTAGTGCTGGCTCAACTCCTCCAGGGTCTTGGGCTCCTCGGTGAGCCGTCGTTCGACAAGGATGTGGCGTTCGCGCGCATTGAGCTTGGCCAGCCCATGGTCGAGCAGGACCCGGCGCTGACCGAGTTCCTCGGCTTCGCCGATCGCGGTTTCCTGGTTCGCGGTCTCGTCCACCAGCCAGTCCAGCCACTCGCCTTCGCCGCCGGCCTGGAGCGGGGCGTTGAGTGAATGGTCGGGGCCGGCAAGCCGCCGGTTCATCTGGATCACGTCGTCCTCGGGCACGTCCAGGCGCTCGGCGATCGTCCTGACCGTCTCGGGTTTCAGGTCGCCGTCGTCGATCGCCTGGAGCTGGGCCTTGAGCCGGCGCAGGTTGAAGAACAGCTTTTTCTGCGCCGCCGTGGTGCCGATCTTCACCAGCGACCACGAGTGCAGGATGTATTCCTGGATCGACGCGCGGATCCACCACATGGCGTAGGTCGCCAGGCGGAACCCGCGCTCGGGCTCGAACCGCTTGACCGCCTGCATCAGGCCGACGTTGCCCTCGGAGATCAGCTCGGAAATCGGCAGGCCGTAGCCGCGATAGCCCATGGCGATCTTGGCGACCAGGCGCAGATGGCTGGTGACCAGGCGATGGGCGGCGTCGATGTCGCCGTGCTCGCGCCAGCTCTTGGCCAGCATGTACTCCTCCTGCAACTCCAGCATGGGGAAGCGGCGGACATCCTGGAGGTAGCGCCTGAGGCCCGCGTCGGAGGCGAGCGCCGGCAAAGAAGTTCGTTCGACCATGGTTAGGTTGTCTCGGCGCGGAAGCGCCGCTGTTGTCTGAAGTTGTTGGAGCGTGGCGGGAGTCTAGCGAACAACACGCGAACAGTCAATACCCGACTTGGGAAGTCAACTATTTGTCATCGACTTGTCATCGCTCCGAGCGCGGTCAGGAGCCGCTCCATGTCTTCTGGCATAGGACTCTGAAATATCATGGTTTTTCCGGTTGCCGGGTGGTCGAATCCGAGAACGTGGGCGTGCAGCGCCTGGCGCGCGAAGCGTGCGAGCAGGCTCGACGCCGATCCGGGCTTCGCGGTGCCGCGCGAACGGCCATAGACCGGGTCACCCACCAGGGGATGGCCCGCGCCGGCCATGTGGACCCGGATCTGGTGCGTCCGCCCGGTGGCGAGCCGGCATTCGACCAGGGCCGCGTGAGCACCGAAGGCGCGCAACACCCGGTAGCGCGTCAGCGCCGGCTTGCCGCCCTTGCGAACCACGGCCATGCGCTTGCGCTGGCCCGGATCGCGCCCGATCGCCCCCGTGATCTCGCCGGTCGCCGGCGCCGGCCGGCCGCGCACGACGGCCAGATACGCGCGTTCGATGGCGTGGGCAGCGAATTGCCGCGCCAGATCGTGATGCGCCCGGTCGGACTTGGCAGCGACCAAGAGCCCGCTGGTGTCCTTGTCGATGCGGTGCACGATGCCCGGCCGCAGCACGCCGCCGACGCCCGCAAGCCGGCCGCCGCAATGGGCGATCAAGGCGTTGACCAGGGTGCCCCGCGGGTTGCCGGCGCCCGGGTGGACGACCAGGCCGGCCGGCTTGTCGACCACGATCAGCTCGTCGTCCTCGTAGACCACGACGAGCGGGATCGCCTCGCCCCGGACCTCGGGCTCCGTGGCCGGCGGACAGGCGAGCCGGTAGGTCTGACCCGGTTTGACCCTGTGGGAAGGGTCCGTTATGGTCGCGCCGCCCGCCACGAGCCGGCCCGCGCGGATGAGCGCCTGGAGGCGGGCGCGCGACAACTCGGGCAGCCGGGCGACCAGAACCTTGTCGATGCGCCCGCCGGCGTCCTCGGCCCCGATCCGGACATCGTGATGGACGACCCCCTTCGTCATGGTCAGCCGCCCGCCATCGTCGTCGGTGCCGGGCTGAAGATTCTGGTCATCGTCATGGCCGTCCTGATCGTCGCGGGCATCGCCGTGCTCGCGGTCACCGTCGTCCAGCGCGGCGGCGAGGCGGATTTCGGCATCGGCGGGGACTATGCCACGGCGACGGTGCCGCTGCCCGAGGGAAGCCGGGTTCTGGATCTGGCAGGCGACGGCAACGCGCTGACGCTGCTGGTCGAGGCCGCCGACGGCGCCCAAAGCCTGGTCACGGTCGATCGCCGCAGTGGCCAGGTGCTCGGCACCCTGAGCCTGGGGAAAAGGCCGTGACCGAGCTTCCGGTTCTCGATGTCCCGGCGATCGAGGCGGCGCGCGCCCGGCTCGCCCCGTACATCGTCGAGACCCCGACGGTGCGCTGGACCAGCCCCGAGGTCGGCCGCAGGCTCGGGCCCGAGAGCGACGTCCGGCTCAAGCTCGAGCTCCTCCAGGTGACCGGCACGTTCAAGCCCCGCGGCGCGCTCACGGTGATGCTCGACATGGCGCCCGACGCGCTCGGGCGTGGGGTCGTCGCGGTCAGCGCCGGCAACCATGCCATCGCCACGGCCTACGCGGCCAGCGTGCTGGGCACGACGGCGAAGGTCGTGATGATGAAATCGGCGAGCCCGGTGCGGATTTCCAGGGCCAAGGGCTACGGCGCCGAGGTCATCCTGGCCGAGGACGTGCACGCCGCCTTCGCCGAGGTCGAGCGCATCGCCGAGGCCGAAGGCCGCACGTTCGTCCATCCCTACGAGGGCCCGCTGACGGCGCTCGGCAATGCGACGCTCGGGCTCGAGGTCGCGCGGCAGGCGCCGGACCTCGACGCGGTGATCGTGCCGGTGGGCGGCGGCGGGCTGGCCGCCGGCGTGGCCGCCGCGATCAAGGCGGCGAGCCCGGGGACCGCGGTCTACGGCGTCGAGCCCGAAGGTGCCGCGAGCATGCGACTCAGCCTGGACGCCGGCCGGCCCATGGCGATCGACAAGGTGACGACCATCGCCGACAGCCTGGGCGCGCCGCGCGCCATGCCGATGAGCTTCGAGCTGTGCCGGCGTTTTCTCGACGACGTCGTGCTGGTCGACGACGACGCGCTGCGCCGCGCCATGGCGCTGCTGTTCGACGAGGCCAAGCTGGCGGTCGAGCCCGCGGGCGCGGCGGCGACGGCGGCGCTGTTCGGGCCGCTCCGGGCGCGGCTCGCCGGGCAAAGAGTCGTCGTCATCGTGTGCGGCTCGAACATCGACCTGGCGACCTGGCAGCGCCACGTCGGCCAGGCAGCTTGACCCGGGAAACGCCCTTGGATTTCCGCAGCGACAACACCGCGGGCGTGCTGCCCGAGATCATGGCGGCGCTCGCCGCCGCCAACGTGGGCACCGACGCCTCCTATGGCGAGGATGCCGTGAGCGCGGGTCTGGAGGCCCGCGCGTCCGAACTGTTCGAGCGCAAGGTCCGGGTCTTCCCGGTGGCGACCGGTTCGGCCGCCAACGCGCTCGCGCTTTCGGCGCTCACCCCGCCGTGGGGCATGGTTTACTGCCACCGGCTGGCCCATGCGGACGTCGACGAGGCCAATGGGCCCGAGTTCTTCAGCGGCGGCGCCAAGCTGCGCCCGCTCGACGGCGCCGACGGACGGATTGCCGCCGCCGATCTCGACGCGGCCCTGGCCCACGCGCCGTTCGGCGTCGTCCACCATCCGCAACCGTCGGCGGTGACCATCACCCAGATCACCGAACTCGGCACCGCGTACCGGCCCGCCGAGATCGCGGGCATAGCCGAGGTCGCGCGCCGCCACGGGTTGCGGCTGCACATGGATGGCGCGCGCTTCGCCAACGCCGTCGCGTTCCTCGGCTGCCGCCCGGCGGAGATGACCTGGCGAGCCGGCGTTGATGTGTTGTCGCTCGGGGCAACCAAAGGTGGCGCCATGGCCGCCGAGGCTATCGTCCTGTTCGACGATCGGCTGGCGACCGAGCTCGCGTTCCGGCGCAAGCGCGCCGGGCAACTGTTCAGCAAGATGCGGTTCGTCGCCGCCCAGATCGACGCCTTCCTGACCGACGACCTGTGGCTGCGCGCCGCGCGCCATGCCAACGCGCGCGCGGCGGAGCTCGGGCGCGGGCTGGCCCAGGTGCCGGGGCTCGAGCCTTTCGCGCCGGTCGAGGGCAACATGGTGTTCGCGCGTTTATCCGAGGCGGTGTTGAAGGGGCTGGAGGCGGACGGGTTCCGGTTCTTCGCCGGCGAGGCCGGACGGCCCGACGTTGTGCGCTTCGTCTGCTCGTTCGCGACCAAGCCGCAGGACGTGGCGCGGCTGATCCAAGCCGCGCGGCGCCACGCGCCCGGTCAGTAGACCGTGGTGGCGCAGAACAGGCCGCGCGCGACCAGCGCGGCGCAGATTTGCAGGGCCTGGGTCGCGTCGGTCATCGGCCCGGCCGAGACCTCGAAGTAGACCCCGCGATCGCCGTGGTCGACCGCGGCGATGTGCGCCTCGAACCCGCCCAGAAGGTCCGAATTCGCGGCCAAGAGCTGTTCCCAGCCCTGCTGCGCCTGCTCCGGCGTGCGGAACGACGCCACGTGAATCCCGATGCCGCCCTGGTCGATCGTCGCGGACTCCGGCACCAGGGGAAGCGGAACATCCGGCTCGGCCGACGCAACTTCGGTCGTGCCGGCGCCGTCGAGGCTCGGCGCGGCGACAGGCGCTTCGGCCGGCGTGGCTTCGGCCGGCGCGGCTGTCGCTGGCCGTTCGGGCTTGAGGGCTGGCAACGGCGGAGCCGCAACCGGCTTCGCTGGCGGCGCGGGATCGGCGGCCGCGAACGCGACCGAACCCGCGAGTTCGCCCCGGGCGTCGGCCTCGGCCAGCCCGCCGGCCTGCACCAGGGCCGCAAGCGCGGCTTCGTCGAGCGGCGGAAGGGAAACGAGCCGCGGCCCATCCAGCGGCAAGAGCGCGTCGAGGATCGCGAGCCGTTCGCGCCGCCACTGTTCCTCGGTCGCGGCGCCGCGCGTGCGCTGCTGGTCGAGCTGGACGAAGCGGTCGAGCACGTCCTGGACCGCGGGCGACGGTTGCGCCAGCACCGCGCTGGGTGGCGGAGCGGAGCGCACGAGCCAGGCGCCGAGGCTGGTGGCGCGGCGCTGCTGGTGCTCGGCCACGTCGATGTAGCCGGCGTCCAGCAGCGCGTCGAGCACGGCCAGCCGGCCGGCAAGGGAATCGCTCGGATCGACCGGCGGCGGCGCGGCCGGGCTCATCGCCGCCAGTCTTTGCGCGGCCAAGTCTGCCAACTTGACCCAGGCGGGAAGCCCGCGCTCGGCAGGCGCCGCGCCGGTGCGCGCGCCGGCGATCGCCGGAACGGGCGAAGTCATGGCCGCGGTCGTGCGCCGCAGTTCGGCGACATCGAGCGCGCGGCGATAGAGCGCGGCGGCGTGTCCCGGCCGCGCCTGCTGCTCGCGGATCAGCCCGAGCAGGACGAGCGCCTCGACGCTGTCGGGGTTCGCGGCGAGCGCCGCCTCGAAGGCGAGCGCGGCCGCCGCGATGTCGCCGGCGTCGAGCGCGGCGCGGCCCTCGTCGAGAAACCTGCGCTCGGGGGCCTCGACCGGCGCCATGTCGGCGAACAGTTCGCCGAGATCGAGCGCCAAGCCGAGCGACGCCAGCCACGCCGGCAATCCGGCGGCGGCGGGCGCCTGGAGCAGGGCGAGCGACAAGACGCCGAGCACAAGCGCGCGCGCGAAGGCCGTGAATCGCGACATGGCCCGATGGTGAGCGAACGTGCTTAAGGTTCGGTGAAGGATCGCGGGCCCGCCGCGCCGTTGACCGCCGTGGCCCCGTCGTCTAAGTAGGTCGTGGACCGCGTCCCCATCGTCTAGCGGCCCAGGACGCTGGCCTCTCACGCCGGAAACAGGGGTTCGATTCCCCTTGGGGACGCCACGTTCAACGTCAGCGACCCTTGAAGCGGGGCGGTCGCTTCGCGGCGAAAGCCTCGGGGCCTTCCCTGGCGTCCTCGGAGCGCAGCGCCCGATCGTAGAGCGCGAACCGACCCCGGCGCATGGCGTCGAAGATGGCGATCGGATGGCTCCCCTCGCTCTCGGTCACGATCTGCTTGATCGCTTGAACGGCCAGCGGACCGCCCTGGCAGATGCTGGCCGCCTGTTCGCGCGCCCGCGTCATCACGTCCGCCGCGGGGACGACCGCGTTGACCAGCCCGAAATGCAGCGCCTCGGCGGCCGTGAGGCGCCGGCCCGTCAGCAGCATCTCAAGCGCGATGTTGCGCGGCAGGCGGCTGGCGAGCCGCTGCACCCCGCCCGCGTCGGGAAGCAGCCCCACCTTCACTTCCGGCACGGCGAACGTGGCGTGGTCGGCGGCGATGACGATGTCCGAGGCCAGCGCGATCTCGCAGCCGCCGCCGAACGCCATGCCGTTGACCGCCGCGATGACCGGCTTGTAAAGGCCCGGCAGCTCGGTGATGCCGCCGAAGCCGCCGACGCCGAACGGGCCGCCGGGACGCAGGTCGGCGAAGCTCTCGGGATCGGCGTCAGACTTGAGATCGAAGCCGGCCGAGAAGAACCTGTCGCCCGCGCCGGTGACGATGCCGACCAGAAGCCGCTCGTCGTCGCGCAGGCGCGCGAAGGCTTCGCCGAGCGCGCGGCTGGTCGCCGCGTCGATGGCGTTGGCCTTGGGCCGGTCGATCGTGATCTCGATGACCTTGCCGTCGATCTTCGTCGCGACCCCGGACACGGCGCTCACCCGGCGTCGAGGATGAAGGGCAGGCCCTGCTTCTCGAGGTAGCGGCCGATCAGCATCTTCTGGATCTGGTTCGTACCGTCGAAGATCTCGAACGCCTTGACGTCGCGCATCATCCGTTCGAGCGGATACGCCTTGCTGAGCCCGTTGCCGCCCAGCACCTGAACCGCGTCGGTGGTGATGCGCATGGCCGCCTCGGTCGCCACCAGTTTCGCCATGGCCGCGTAGGTGCTGGCGCGCCGGGTATGGTCGTTCGCCAGCAGGTCCATGGCGGATTCCCACAGGCTGCGCGCCGCGGCCAGCCGCGCGGTCATCTCCGCCAGCAGGAACTGCAGGCCCTGGTGCTGAATGATCGGCTTGCCGAACTGCACGCGCTCGCCGGCGTAGGCGACCGCCAGCCTGAGCGCCCCCGTGGCGACCCCGATGGCCATGGCGGCGCAGTTGAGCCGCGCCTCGTCCAGGGTGATCATCGCGACCTTGAAGCCCTCGCCCTCCTCGCCCAGCCGGTTGCCCAAGGGCACCGGGGCGTCGTCGAAGAACAATGGGGTCGTGGGGCTGCCGCGCAGGCCCAGAAGGTCCTCGTCGGGTCCCCACGTGAAGCCTGGCGTATCGCGCGGGACCAGGAAGGCGGAGATCCCCTTGTGGCCCGCGTCGCGATCCGTCTTGGCGAAGACCACGAACACCTCGGCGACGGCGCCATTGGTGCACCACGCCTTACGGCCGTTGAGGACATAGTGGTCGCCGCGTCGCTCGGCGAAGGTCGTGATGCTCGCCGCGTCGGACCCTGCGGCCGGCTCGGACAGGCTGAAGGCCGGGACGATCTCGCCGGAAGCGATCCGCGGCAGGTATGCGCGCTTGAGGTCCTCGGAGGCGGCCTGCACGATCGGCGTGGTCGCGTCGCCGCAGTTGGAATAGATCAGCGAGAACGTCGCGCTGTCGCGGGCCAGGCGTTCGGCGATCAGGAGCGGCGTGACCACGTCCAGCCCGCTGCCGCCGAAGTCTTCGGGTATCCACAAGCCGAACAGGCCCAGCTTTCCCGCTTCGGCGTAGAGGTCGCGCGGAAAGGCGCCGGTGCGGTCGATCTCGGCGGCGCGCGGCGCGACCTTGTCGCGCGCGAACCGGTCGACCGTCGCGAGGATTTGGCGCTGTTGCTCCCTGTCCATGACGACACCCGCCTAGATCATCACCAGCCCGCCGCTGACGCTGATGGTCTGGCCGGTGATGTAGTCGGCGTCGCGCGACAGCAGGAAGCTCACGGCGCCGGCCTGGTCTTCCGGCTGGGCCACCCGGCGGAACGGGATCAGGCGGACCATGCGCCGGATCAGCTCCGGGTCCTCCTCGATCTCCGCCTTCAAAAGCGGGGTCTCGGTCGGCCCGGGGGAGACGCAGTTGACGTTGATGTTGTGGCGCGCGTGCTCGCGGGCGAGGCTCTTGGCGAAGGCGATGATGCCGCCCTTCATGGCCGAATAGACGACCTCGCCGCTGGTGCCGACGCGCCCCGCGTCCGACGCGAAGTGCACGATCTTGCCGCGCTTGCGTTCCACCATCCCCTTCAGCACGGCGTGGGTCACGTAGAGGACCGATTCGAAGTTGATCGCGATCACCTTGCGCCAATAGGCCGAGTCCTCGTCGACGAAGCGCGACGTGCCGACCCAGCCGATGACGTTGACCAGCGCCTCGATGGGTCCCACGTCCCGTTCGACGCGCGCGACCGTCTCGCGCGCGGCCCGCTCGTCCGTTTGATCGCAGGGCCACGAGGTCAGCCGATCGGCGCCCTTGGTGACCTTCCCGCGCAACTCCGCCAAGCCGGCCTGGTTGATGTCCATGACCGCGACCTTGAAGCCATCGGCGAGCAAGCGGCCGACCACCGCCTGACCGATGCCGCCGGCGCCACCCGTGACCAACGCAACCTTGGACTCCGCCATTCCACCCTCCCTCACAGCCCGAACACGCGGGCGGCGTTTTCGTAAAGAAACTTTTCCATGGATCGCGGCTTGAATCCCAGCGCCGCGATCTGGTCGAGCGCCTCCTTGTGCCCGATCAGCGGATAGTCCGTGCCGAACATAACCTTGTCCTGCCCGAACGAGTTGATGAACTTGACCAGCTCCGGCTTCCAGTATTTCGGGGCGTGCGCGGACGTTCCCAGAAACACATTGGCGTGGCGGCGGGCGATGGCGATCGCCTCCTCGGTCCACGGCCACCCGGTATGGGTACAGACGATGGCCAGGTCCGGAAAATAGAGCGCGACCTCGTCGAGGTAGACCGGGCGCCCGGGTTCGATCGGCATCAAGTCGAGGGTCGTACCCATCGAGATGACGACCGGGACGCCGAGCTCCTGGGCCTTGGCATAGTACGGAAAGTAGTGCGCGTGGCTGGGCGGGACGCGATAGCCGTGGGGGTGGATGTGCAGCCCCTTGAAGCCGTGCTCGCGCACCGCTACCTCGAGCGCCTGGACGCCCTTCATGCGCTCGTAGATGTTGACGCCGAACAGGCCGAAGACCCGGCCCGGCGCCTGGCGCTGGAGCGCCACCACCTCCGCCACGGTCGTGTTTTCGAGCAGGCGCTGCTGCTGGATCGACCAGGTCTTGACCGCGCAGATCAGCAGCTTCTCGACCCCCAGATCGTCCATCCGCCGCATGAACTCGGGCGTCTCGTAGCCGACGAAGTTCCCGACCCGGCCGACCTGCTCCCAGCGGCTGTGCTCCTCCTCGTTCTCGAGGTAGTTCTTGCGGATGCCGGCCGGCGAGAAGTCGTTGCACAGAATATCGATGACCTTCATCGCGCCCCTCAAAGACCGCGGTTGACGCCGCCGTCGACCAGCAGGTTCTGGCCGGTGATCGAGCCCGCGTCGGCGGACAGCAGGAAGGCGACGGTCGCCGCCAGCTCCGCCATGGTCACCGCGCGCTCCATGGGAATCGTCCGTCGTACCGCGTCGCTCAGCGGCCAGTTCTCGACGAATCCCGGCAGAAGGTTGTTCATGCGGATGCCGTCGCGGGCGTAGCGGTCCGCGTACAGCTTCGTGTACGAGGCGAGCGCCATGCGCAGCGTCCCGGAAACCGGGAAGATGAGCCGCGGCTCGGGCGCGACGAACGTCGAAACGTTGACGATCGACCCGCCGCGCTGCTCCCGAAGGACCGGGGTCACGGCGCGGGCCATGCGGACGACGTTGAGGAAGTAAAGCTCGACCCCGAACAGCCACGCCTCGTCGGGAATGTCCACGAGCGACCGCTCGAGGTCGGGGTCGTAGGCCGGTCCCGAGACGTGCAGGCTCTGGTTGTCGCGGCCGGTGTTGTTGACCACGCCGTCGACGCGCCCGTAGGTCGCGAGCGCGAGCCGGACCACGGCCTCGAGGTCGTCGGGCTCGGTGACCGAGCCCTGCATGCCGACCCCGCCGAGCTCGCGGGCAAGCTCGACCACGGTCGCGGAACGAGCCATGAGCACCACACGATGGTCGCGCTCGGCCAAACCGTTCGCGAGCGCCGCGCCGATCCCCCGGCTTGCCGCCGTGACGATGGTCACGGGTCCTTCCGCCATCGCCTAGCGCGCGTGCGCGCGCTGGTCGAGCCAGCGCCGGGCCTTGTACTCGCTGCGCGCCAGATCGCCCGGCGCCAGCACATCGACCAGGAAGCGGATGCCCACCTTGCGCTGCACGGCTTCGGCGAGGTGCCGCTCGTAGCCGCCGATCTCGTCCCGCGCCAAGGACCGCTTGGGCATGACCCGAAGCGTCGCCACGTCGGCATGACGGTCGTCGGACGTGAGCACGACTTGATACTCATCCACGATCGCGTCGGCGAACACGACATCGTCGATGGCCTGGGGCCAGATGTTGACGCCCTTGACCTTCTTCATGTCATCGAGCCGGCTGATCGAGGCGACCTCGACGCCGGACAAGGGCCGCCCGCAGGCGCACGAAGCGTGGGACCGAAAGATACCGCGGTCGCGGGTGCGGCAGCGCACCAGCGGCGTGTCGGTGTGATAGAGGCTGGTGATGACGATTTCGCCGGCCTCGCCATCCTCGACATGGCGGCCCGTCTCGGGATCGATCACCTCGGTCAAGACCATGGAATCGATGTTGTGCAGCATCCCGGGCCGCGCCGCCGTGCCGATGCCATGCTCGCAACTGAACATGTGGTCGTTGCCCGACTGGGTCGAGCCGTAGCGATCATAGACCTTGGCGCCGAAGGCCTGCTCCAGGCGCTCGAGCCACGGATAGCCCGAGCCTTCCGCGCCCGTCAGCAGCACCTCGATCCCGAGCGACGATGGGTCAGTCGGGCAAACCGCCGCGAGGTGCCCGAAGTAGGACGTCGTGCCGAACAAGGCGCGCGGGCGATAGCGCTCGATCAGCTCGATCTTCTTGCGGACATCGTAATTGCCGACCGGGAACACCGTGAGGCCCGACGCCACCGCGCCCTGAAACTCGCAGCGGCCTCCGGCCATCATGGTGACCGGCAGGGTCAGGAACACGCCATCCCCCCGCTTCAGTCCCGACCAGCGGACATGAAACCCGTAGATGTGGCCGGTCTGCTCGAATTCCGCCGCGGTCTGGACGTGCACCTCGACGCCCTGTCCGGTCGTCCCGCTCGTGTTCGCGATGACGAGCGGGCAACCGAGGCCCAGGGCATGGCTGTGCCGCAACCCAAAGGGCGGGGCCTTCTCCTGGTCGGCGATGAAGTCCTTCTTCTCGACGGTCGGAACGCGCTGGCGGAAATCGGCGACGGACGCGACGAGATCGGGCGTCACCTTCGCCTTCCGCCACGCCTCGCGGTAAAACTCGTTCTCGTGCCAGGTCTTGCGCAGAAGCTGCATGAGCCGCCGCGCCTGAAGCGCGAGCAACGCATCCCGAGTCAGTCCCTCGACGCTCGGATCGTGGATGCGCCGTTCCATGCCCGCGCCGATTCCCTGCCCCTGGACGACGTCGTTACTAATGCAGAAACCTTCCGCGCTGGCAATCGGGTCGGTAGATTGTCGACGGGACCGGCGGCGCAGCACGGAATCGGGAAGCGCGAGGGGCGCGATGATCGAATCGGGAGGCACCGGGTTTCTGACGGGCACCCGGGTTCTGGACCTGACGCAGTTCACGCCCGGGCCCTACGCGACGCTTCTGCTGTCGGACTTCGGCGCGACGGTCCTGAAGGTCGAGCCTCCGGCCGGCGATCCGCAGCGCACCGACGGGCCGGCCGACAGCGATGGGTTGTCGGTCTGGTACAAGCTGATCAACCGCAACAAGGACGTGGTGCGGCTCGATCTCAAGTCGGCCGAGGGCAAGGACGTCTTCGCGCGCCTGTTGCAACGCGCCGACGTCCTGGTCGAATCCTATCGACCCGATGTGCTGTCGCGCCTGGGGTTTCCGCGGGACCGCATCACGGCGCTCAATCCCGGCCTGATTCACTGCGCGCTCTCCGGATGGGGGCAGACCGGCCCCTACCGCCTGCGCCCGGGCCATGACCTGAACTACATCGCCTTCGGTGGCGGGCTCGTTGCGTCGGGCACGGCGGAAGCCCCGGTCATCAGCCACCTCACGGTCGCCGACTGGGCCGGAGGATTGCTCGCGGCGACGACGATCCTGGCGGCCCTCGCCGGTCGGCGGCGGAGCGGTGGTGGCTGCTTCCTCGACGTGAGCCTGGCCGAGGCCGTGATGTCCTGGCTGAGTTTCGATCTGACCGGCGAGCTGCGGCCCGGGTTCGAATCGCGTCGCGCGGCAAGCACGTACAACGGTGGACTCGCCTGCTATCAGATTTATCGCACGGCCGATGACCGGTTCGTCACGCTCGGCATCATCGAGGCGAAGTTCTGGCGCAACTTCTGCGCGGCCGTTGGGCAACCCTCGTGGGTCGAGCGTCAGGCCGAGCCCGTGCCGCAGCATGCCCTGATCGCCGAGGTCGCCGCGCTATTTGGTACCCGCACGCTCGATCAATGGAACGCGCTGCTCGATCCGATCGAGACCTGCTACCACCCGGTGCTCGAGTTTTCCGAGCTCATGCGGCATCCGCACGTACAGGCCCGGCGCATGGTCGAAACGTCCGATGGCCAGGACCCGACCGCCGAGGTCCTCTTGCCGCTGTGGCTCGACGGGCGCCCACCGCCCGGCCGCCGGCCGCTTCGCGAGCTGAGCCTCGCCGAGGTGCGGCGCGACTGGCGCCTCGAGTCCCAGCCTGCCACCGACCCGGTCGCGCAACCGACCCCGAAGTGACATGATGGCCCGGCCGGGGCGTCGCGCACGCCCCGGGTGAACCCAACATGGGAGTAAGCCATGGCCACGTACATCGCCCTGATGAACTGGACCGACCAAGGCATCAAGACCGTCAAGGAATCGCCCAAGCGTTCCGAACTGGCGCGGGCCGTCGCCAAGAAGCTCGGCTGCGAGCTCACGAAGTTCTACATGACGATCGGAAGCTACGACATGGTGGCCTTCATCAAGGCGCCCGACGCCGAGACGGCAGCGAAGTTCCTCCTGAGCATCGGCGGCGCGGGCAACGTGCGCACAACGACGCTCAGGGCGTTCTCGGAGGACAGCTACAAGCGCATCGTCGGCAGCCTGTAGCGGCAAACGCATGGACGGCGACCGGCAGCTCCTGGTCGTCGCCCACGCGCCGTCGGCCAACACCCGCCGGCTGATCGAGGCGGTCGAGGACGGCATCCGGTCGGCCGAGGCGGCGAGCGTGCGCTGGCGGGTCATGCGCCCGTTCGACGCCGGGCCCGACGACGTGCGCGGCGCCCGCGCGATCATCCTGGGGACGACCGAGAACCTCGGCTACATGAGCGGGGCGCTCAAGGACTTCTTCGACCGCGTCTATTACCCGTGCCTCGAGCACACCCAGGGACTGCCCTACGCGCTCGTCATCCGCGCCGGGCACGACGGCACCGGCACGCGGCGCGGCGTCGAGACCATCGTGACGGGCTTGCGCTGGCGCGCGGTGCAGGAGCCCGTGGTCCTGAGGGGCCCGTGGCAGGAGGCGTTCCTCGAGCCCTGCCGGGAGCTCGGCGCCGCGATGGCCGCCGGGCTCGACGCCGGGGTGTTCTGAAACCCCCTCGCCCTTGGCACGGGCGATCGATTATGGTGCTCGCCCGCGCCACCCGGAAGGAACGATTGCCGCCATGAACCAGCGTTACGACGCCATCGTCATCGGGGCCGGCGTGATCGGCGCCTGTGTCGCCTTCGAGCTGGCCAAGAAGGGCTGGAAGACGCTCAGCGTCGACAAGAACGCGAGCGCGGGCTACGGCTCGACCTCGGCCAGTTGCGCGATCATCCGCACCTACTATTCGGTCTACGAGACCTGCGCGATTTCGTACGAGGGCTGGTTCTACTGGAAGGATTGGCCCGGCTACCTGGGCGTCGCCGACCCGCGCGGCATGGCGGTCTATCACGACACCGGCTGCCTGGTGGTCAAGACCGGGCACAACAAGGGGCTCGGCCACATCGCGGAAATCATGGACCGCATCGGCTGCCCCTACCAACACCTGACGCCCGACGAGATGAAGGCGCGCCTGCCGATCATCGACCTGCACGAGTTCGGCCCGGCCAAGCGCCCCGAGGACCCGGGGTTCGGCGAGCCGAGCGGCGGGCTGCTGGCGGGCGGCGTGTTCTTTCCGCGCGGCGGCTACGTGTCGGACCCGGCGCTCAGCGCCCAGAACGCGGAATGCGCGGCCAAGTCCAAGGGCGCCGAGTTCCGCTACCGCGCCGAGGTCGTCGCGGTGCGCCGGGCGAAGGGCCGCGTCGCCGGCGTGACGCTGGCAGACGGAGCCGAGATCGACGCCCCCGTGGTCGTCAACGTCGCGGGACCGCACTCGGCCAAGATCAACCAGATGGCCGGCGTGTTCGACGCCATGAAGATGAAGACCCGGGCGCTGCGCCACGAGGTCGCCCACGTGCCCTCGCCCCAGGGCTTCGATTTCGAGGCGCGCGGCATGGTCTACTCCGACAGCGACATCGCGACCTACTGCCGGCCCGAGCTCGGCAACCACATCCTGATCGGGTCCGAGGACCCGGCGTGCGACAAGCGCGAATGGGTCGACCCGGACGATTTCAACCGCGAGTTCACCGAGCAGTGGCGCGTGCAGGCGCTGCGCCTGGCCCAACGCTTCCCCGAGCTGCCCATCCCCTCGCGCATGAAGGGCGTGGTCGACCTCTACGACGTGACCGAGGACTGGATCCCGATCTACGACCGCACCGACCTGGACGGCTTCTACGTCGCCATCGGCACCAGCGGCAACCAGTTCAAGAACGCGCCGGTCGCCGGCAAGATGATGACGCGGCTGATCGAGGCGTGCGAGGCCGGCCACGATCACGACCGCGACCCGGTCGTGTTCCACCTCGACCACATCGGCCACGACGTCACGGTCGGGTTCTTCTCGCGCAACCGCGAGGTCAATCCCAACTCGAGCTTCTCGGTGCTCGGCTGAACCTCCTAATGCGCATTCCGATCGCGTGGAAGCGTGCTCCGTCCACCCCCTTCGACGCCGCCTGCGGCGTCGCTCAGGACAGGCTTCAAGACGCGGCCCTGCGGGCGTGGCGGCGGTTGCTCCCGCCCCCACACCTCAGGGCGAACGGGCAAGAGAAACAGACGTTCGTGGTGAGGAGGCGCGAAGCGCCGTCTCGAACCACGGACTGCGTCACGCACCCCGGTGATCCCATGGGATCGAAACCTGCTGTACAACGGGGGACCCACGCATGAAGAGCCACGCCCGCGTCGTCGTGATCGGCGGCGGTGGTCGGAAAGCTACGGTACCGGGGGTGCGGCTTGCGGGGAAGCGGAGGAGCGACGCCACATGAGCGAAGACGACAGCAGCGAGCCTACCGCCGCTGAGCAAGGAGCTTTCTCCAGGGTCCACGATGTCGTCGACGAGATGGTGGGTCGGGAGGGCCACCCCGCGGTTGAGGTGGGTCGAGGGATCCTCACCGCCGCGGTCGTCTGTCTAAGGAAGGCCCTCCCCGACGAAGAGGTCGCGAAACTGCTCTATGGCTTGGCGGACGGGTGGGCCACGTCGCGGTTCGAGCGAGAGCGATGACCCTCCGTTGCGGCGATGGCGGCCGGGCTCGACGCCGCAGTGTTCTGAGTATCCGAGCGAGAATAGCGGGACCATTAACGTGTTCAGCCGTCATGACCGGGCGAAGTCCCGGTCATCCACGCCGTTGGACCAGAGAAGACGTGGATGCCCGGCACGAGGCCGGGCATGACGGTTCCGGGTTTGCATCCGTCGGTGTCGCACCAATAGTAAAGGGGGCCCACGCATGAAGTCCCACGCCCGCGTGGTCGTGATCGGCGGCGGTGTCGTTGGCTGCTCGGTGCTCTACCACCTGACCAAGCTCGGCTGGAGCGACGTCATGCTGGTCGAGCGCTCCGAGCTCACGTCCGGCTCGACCTGGCACGCGGCGGGCGGGTTTCACACGCTGAACGCCGACACCAACATGGCGGCGCTGCAGGGCTACACCATCCGGCTCTATCGCGAGCTCGAGAAGATCTCCGGCCAGTCGTGCGGCCTGCACCACGTCGGCGGCGTGACGCTGGCGACCACGCGCGACCGCTTCGACTACCTCAAGGCCGAGCGCGCCAAGCACCGCTACATGGGGCTCGAAACCGAGATCATCGGGCCGGACGAGGTCAAGAAGTTCTCGCCGATCACCAACATCGAGGGCGTGCTCGGCGCCTTGTACGACCCGCTCGACGGGCATTTGGACCCGGCGGGCACGACCCAGGCCTACGCCAAGGCCGCGCGCATGGGCGGCGCCGAGATCGTGCTGCGCAACCCGGTGGTCGAGACCAACCCGCGCGCCGACGGCGGCTGGGACGTGGTGACGCGGGACGGCACGATCCAGGCCGAGCACGTGGTCAACGCCGGCGGCCTGTGGGCGCGCGAGGTCGGCCGTTTGGCCGGCGTCTACTTCCCCGTCCATCCCATGGAGCACCAGTACCTGGTGACCGAGGCGACGCCCGAGGTCTACGAGCGCGACCACGAGCTGCCCCACGTTCTGGACCCGGAGGGGGAGAGCTACCTGCGCCAGGAAGGCCAGGGCCTTGTGATCGGCTTCTACGAGCAGGGTTGCGAGTTCTGGTCGGTCGACGGCACGCCCGCCGGCTTCGGCCACGAGCTGCTGGAGAACAAGCCGGACCGCATCGGCGACGCGGTCGAGTTCGCGTTCCGCCGCTACCCGGTGCTCCAGCGCGCCGGCATCAAGCGCACGATCAACGGCCCGTTCACGTTCTCGCCGGACGGCAACCCGCTGGTCGGGCCGGTGCCGGGCTTGCGCAACTACTGGTCGGCGTGCGCGGTCATGGCCGGGTTCAGCCAGGGCGGCGGCGTCGGGCTCAGCCTCGCCGAGTGGATGATCGAGGGCGAGCCGTCGCGCGACGTGTTCGCCGCCGACGTCGCCCGCTTCGGGCCGTGGATCACGCCGGGCTACACCCGCGCCAAGGTGCGCGAGACCTACCAGCGCCGGTTCTCGGTGTCGTACCCGAACGAGGAGCTGCCGGCGGCGCGCCCGTTCCGCACCACGCCGGCCTACGCCCTGTGGCAGGGCCGGCGCGCGGTGTTCGGCGCCGCCTACGGCATGGAGGCGGTCAACTACTTCGCGCCCGAGGGCGAGGCGTTGTTCGAGACGCCGAGCTTCCGCCGCTCCAACGCCTTCGCCGCGACCGGAGCGGAATGCCGTGCCGTGCGCGAGGGCGTCGGCCTCAACGAGATCCACAACTTCGGCAAGTACCTGGTGACCGGGAAGGACGCGCGCGCCTGGCTCGACCGCATCATGGCCGGGCGCCTGCCGGCGATTGGACGGCTGAGCCTGACGCCCATGCTGAGCCCGAAGGGCCGGATCATCGGCGACTTCACCGTCTCCGGGATCGCCGAGACGACGTTCCAGCTCACCGCCTCGTTCGGCGCCCAGGCGTTCCACACGCGCTGGTTCGAACGGCACCTGCCCGCGGGCGACGTGGCGGTCGAGAACGTGTCGACCCGGCGCCTCGGCTTCCAGATCGCCGGGCCGAAGGCGCGCGATCTGCTGGCCCGGGTCGCGCGCGCCGACGTGTCCAACGCGGCGTTCCCGTTCATGGCCGTGCGCGAGCTCGAGATCGGCGTGTGCCGGGCGCTGGTCCAGCGCGTGTCCTACACCGGCGACCTCGGTTACGAGATCTACGTGCCGGCCGAGGATCAGGTCGCGCTTTACGGGATCCTGACCGCCGCGGGCGCCGACCTGGGGCTCAAAGCGTTCGGCATGCGCGCGATGATGAGCCTGAGGCTCGAGAAGTCGTTCGGTTCGTGGCTGCGCGAATACAAGCCCGAATACATGCCGGCCGAGACCGGGCTCGACCGCTTCGTCGCCTACAACAAGCCGGTCGATTTCATCGGCAAGGCCGCGGCGATGAAGGAAAAGTCGGCCGGGCCCAGCCGCCGGCTGGCGACCTTCGTGGTCGATGCCAAGGACGCCGACGTGGCGGGCTACGAGCCGATCTGGCACCAGGGCAAGGTGGTCGGCTTCGTCACCTCGGGCGGCTACGCGCACTACGTCGGAAAATCGGTCGCGCTCGGCTTCCTGCCCGTGGAGCTCGTCGCCGAGGGTCAGAACGTCGAGATCGAGATCCTGGGCGAGCTGCGCCCGGCGCGCATGATCACCCGGCCGTTGTTCGACCCCGACGCCAAGCGCCTGCGCGGCTGAGGCGCCGGCCGGTCAAGCGCGCGCCGCCAGCAGGCGCTCGACGTGGCGGGCGATCATGGCTTCCTCGTCGGTGCGGATCACGTAGGCGGCGACCGCCGAGCCCGGCGCGGAGATCACGGTATCCGAGGCTTCGTTCGCGCGTAGGTCGAGCGCGAGGCCGAGGAAATTCAACCCCTGGGCGACGCGGCCGCGCAAGCCAGCCGCGTTCTCGCCGATGCCGCCGGAAAAGACCACGCCGTCGAGGCCGCCGAGCTCGGCCGCCAGCGCGCCGCATTCGCGCACGATGCGGTGGACGAAATAGTCGAGCGCGCGCGAGGCCTCGGGCGTGCCGGCGGCTTCGAGAACCCGCACGTCGTGGCCGAGGCCCGACAGCCCCTTGAGCCCGGATTCCCGGTTGAGCAGGTCGCCGAGGGCCTTCGCATCGAGCCCGTCGTGCTCGATCAGGTAGAGCAGGACGCCGGGGTCGATCTGGCCGCAGCGGGTGCCCATGGGCAGCCCATCGAGCGGCGAGAACCCCATGGTCGTGGCCACGGCCCGGCCCGCGCGCATGGCGCAGAGCGACGCTCCGTTGCCGAGGTGCGCCGCGATCACCCGCCCGGCCGCGACTGTGGGCGCCACGCGCCCAAGCTCGGCCGCCAGGTACTCGTAGGAGAGCCCGTGGAAGCCGTAGCGCCGAATCCCCCGGTCGTAGTAGGAGCGGGGAAGCGCGTAGGTGTCGGCGACCCACGGCTGGGTGCGGTGGAACGCGGTGTCGAAGCAGCCGATCTGCGGCGCGTCGGGGAACGCGGCTCGTGCCGCCGCCACGCCGGCAAGATTGTGCGGCTGGTGCAGCGGCGCGAGCGATTCGAGGCGATGGAGCGTCGCGATTGTGCCGTCGTCGAGGACGACGGGCGCCGCGAACGTCGCGCCGCCGTGGACGATCCGGTGGCCGACGGCGGCAATGCCCTGATCCGGGAAATGCCGGGACAAGAGGGCGATGACCACGCCGAGCGCCGCCCGGTGGTCGGCGATGGCGGCACCCCAGGCGCCGTCGTGGAGCGCCCGCTTGCCGGCCCGGAACTGGATCCGGATCGTGGCGCCGAGCCCTTCGACCTGGCCGCGAGCGAGCTCGGTCGGCCCGCCCCGGGCGTAGAGCGCGAACTTGACCGACGACGAGCCGGCGTTGAGCGTCAGGATCGAAGCCGTCATGGGCAGGGCTTTAGCAGGGGGCCGGGCGACCTGCTAGGGCGCAATCTGCACAACGTGATCCATGAAGGCGCCATGGCCGGGCGTGTCCCACGGCTGTCCGGTTCGCCGCCGAAAGTTCTGGCGCGCGATCCTTGGAAAACCTCTCCTGGGGGAGAGGTCGCCCGCCTTCGCCAAGGCTTCGGCGGGCTTGCCCTCCGAAGCCCAAAGGGCGAAGGAGGGTGAGGGGCGGCGGCGACGCTGCGCGCCGAGGCAGGTTTGGGCACCCTCTGTCCGTCGCCACCGTAACCAACATGGGCTGCCCCTCATCCGGCTCGCTGCGCTCGCCACCTTCTCCCCCCGGGAGAAGGTTTCATGCGGCGACCGTGTCCTCTCCAGCGGTAGCCCCTGGAGTGTCGCAGCGGTCCGGGCGTTTCCGCCAATTGGATGGGCGCTCAACCGGACAGCCGTGGGCTTGACCCGGCCATCCACATCTTTGAATCACTTACGTTTCAAGGCGTGGATGCCCGGCTCAAGGCCGGGCATGACGATTCCCTTTGAATGGTATTCGCCCTACCTTGGGCCGGTTCAATCGCGGGGAGACCGAACATGAGGTTGCAGGGCAAGCGCGCGCTCGTCACCGGCGGCAATTCGGGGATCGGGCGGGGCATCGTCCATCGTTTCGTGGCCGAAGGCGCGCGGGTGGCGTTCTGCGGCCGCGACCAGGCCAAGGGCGATAAGGTGCTGGCCGAAGTGAAGGGCTTGGGCGGCGACGGCGCGTTCTACGCCCTGGACCTCGCGCGCGAGGCGGCGGTCAAGGACATGGTGGCCAAGGCCGCCGAGCGCCTGGGCGGGCTCGACATCGTCATCAACAACGCGGGCGCGGGCAGCCGGCGCGGCGGCGTGCTGGACGACGACACGCCCGGCGCGCGCTGGGACAAGCTGCGCGGGTCCAACATCGACGCCGCGTTCTTCGTCGCCGCCTACGCCATGCCGTGGCTGGCCAAGTCGGGCAAGGGCGCGATCGTCAACATCTCGTCCACCGCGACGATCCACGGCAACTGGGGGCTCTACTGCGTGGCCAAGGCGGCGGTCGAAGGGTTGACCCGTTCGCTCGCGGCGGAAGGCGCGCCGTTCGGCGTGCGCGCCAACGGCGTCAGCCCGGGCTGGATCGCCACCGATCAGGACAAGGACGAGCCCGCCTCGGGGCACGCGGGCGGCTGGCAGATGAAGCCCTCGCTGTTCGACCGCATGGGCACGCCGGGGGAGATCGCGGCGGCGGTGCTGTTCCTGGCCTCCGACGAAGCCTCGTTCGTGACCGGGCAGACGTTGATCGTCGACGGCGGCATGGCGATCACCGACTACCCGTCGCTGGCATTGCTCGACAAGGTCGGGCACCGACTGTTCGCCGGCACGGTGTGAGCGGGGAGCCGGCCGCGATTAGCAGGCTGCGGAAAAACCCCCATCATCGTCATCGCGAGCCGCCGTAGGCGGCGTGGCGATCCAGGGCAATGGCGGAATTCCGCGCGATTCTGGATTGCCGCGTCGGCCTTCGGCCTCCTCGCAATGACACCATCGGGGGTTTTTCAGCACCCTGTTACCCGAGCAAACGCGCCTTGGGCAGAGTCGCGCCGGCGATCGCCTCGGCCTTGGCGGCGAGGCTCGCGACCCTCTGGCCGAACGAGCCGAAGCGGGCGTCGGCGGTCTCGCCACGCAGCCAGCGGATGTAGATCTGCTGCAGGATGACCGCGGTGCGGAAGGTGGCGAAGCACCAGTACCAATCGACGCGCGCGCCGTCGAAGCCGGTGCGCGCCAGGTAGCGCTCGACCGCCGCCCGCCGGGTCGGGAAGCCGGGCCGGTCGGAGGGCATCGCGGTGGCGGTGCCCCAGCCTTCCGGGTCGTCGCCTTCGTTCCAGTAGTTGAGCAGGGTGCCTAGGTCGGCCAGCGGATCGCCCTGGGTGCACATGTCCCAGTCGAGCACGGCGGTGGCGACCCCCGGGTCGTCGGTGGCGACGAGCACGTTGTCGAGCTTGAAGTCGTTGTGGACCAGGGCGTGGACGGCGCCGGCCGGCCGCTCGGCGCGGAGCCAGGCGATCAGCGCCCCGAGATTGGGCGCGGCGTCGTCCTTTGCCGCCTGCCAGCGCCGTTCCCAGCCTTCGAGCTGGCGTTCGATGAAGCCCTGGGGACGACCCAGGTCGGCCAAGTCAACGTCCGCCGGGGGCACCTTGTGCAGGTCGGCCAGGATGTCGACGATCATCGCGCCGACGCGGGCGCAGGTTTCGGGGTCGGCGAGCAGGCGGTCGGCGTTGGCCTCGCGCACGACGACGCCGTGCCTTCGTTCCATGACGTGGAACTCGGCGCCGATGATCGTTCGGTCGGCGCAATGAACGAAGCTGCGCGGCGCCAGGGGGTAGGCGCGCCACAACCGGGCCAGCACGCGGTGCTCGCGCGCCATGTCGTGGGCCGAGGGCGCGATGGTGCCGTGGGGCGGGCGGCGCAGCACGAACTCGCGCCCGCCGAAGCGCAGGAGATAGGTGAGATTGGCGTGGCCGCCGCCGAACTGGCGCACCGCGAGCGGCCCCTCGGCGCCCTCAAGATGGGCGCGCAGCCAGGGTTCGAGGCGCGTGAGGTCGAGCCGCTCGTCGGGCCGGACGTCGATGGTCTCGGGATCGTCAGCCGTCGCCATGGCGCCAGCCGCGCCCGCTGTTGCGCGCGAGCTCGAGCCGGGCGATGGCGCGCAAGTGCACCTCGTCCGGGCCATCGACGATGCGCGTGACGCGCGCCTGGACCCAGGCGTGGGCGAGGCCGAAGTCGGGGCTGACCCCGGCGGCGCCGTGAGCCTGGATCGCCCGGTCGATGACCGCCTGGGCCATGCGCGGCGCGGCCACCTTGATCGCCGCGATCTCGCGCCGCGCCTCCTTGTTGCCGACCGCGTCCATGCGTTCGGCGGCGTGCAGCACGAGCAACCGCGCCTGGTCGATCTCGATGCGGCTGAGCGCGATGTCGGCCTGGATCGTGCCCTGCTCGGCCAGCGGCTTGCCGAACGCGACGCGCTGCTTGACCCGCTGGCACATGGCGGCGAGCGCGCGTTCGGCGGTGCCGATCAGGCGCATGCAGTGGTGGATGCGCCCCGGCCCGAGGCGGCCTTGCGCGATCTCGAAGCCGCGGCCCTCGCCGAGCAGCAGGTTGGTTGCCGGCACGCGAACGTTGTCGAACGCGATCTCCATGTGGCCGTGGGGCGCGTGGTCGTAGCCGAACACGCCGAGCGGCCGCACGATCCGCACCCCCGGGGTATCGACCGGCACCAGGATCATGGCGTGGCGCTGGTGCTTCGGCGCGTCCGGGTTGGTCACGCCCATGACGATCAGGATCTGGCAGTGCGGGTGGCCGGCGCCCGAGCTCCACCACTTGCGGCCGTTGACGACGTAACTGTCGCCGTCGCGCGCGATGCTGGCGCGGATGTTGGTGGCGTCCGACGAGGCGACGTCCGGTTCGGTCATCGAGAACGCGGAACGGATCGTGCCGTCGAGCAGCGGCGTGAGCCAGCGTGCCTTTTGCGCCGCGTCGCCGTAGCGCGCCAGCACTTCCATGTTGCCGGTGTCGGGGGCGGAGCAGTTGAAGGCCTCGGGGCCGATCGGGCTCTGGCCCATGATCTCGCACAGCGGCGCGTAGTCGCGGTTCGAAAGCCCGGCGCCGTATTCGGACTCGGGCAGGAACAGGTTCCACAGCCCGGCCGCCTTGGCCCTGGCCTTGAGCGCCTCCATGACCGGCGGCTGGGTCCAGCGGCCCCGTTCGTCGAGCTCGCGCTCGAACACCGCCTCGGCCGGGAACACGTGCGCATCCATGAACGCGCCGAGGCGTTCGGCCAGGTCCGCCGGGTCGGGTCGTTCGGTCATCGCGTCCTCAAAGGGCTGCTAGCTTGACGTTCTCGCGCTTGAAGGGCGTCGTGTCGGGCATCGGGGCGCCGAGCTCGCGCGCGAAGCGATGGCCCTGCCACACGGCCGCGGCGATGATGCCGGGCCCGTAGCAATCGCCGATGCGCGCGACCCGCCTGATGCCGGCCGCCTTCAGGCGCGACGGCTTCTTGATGAGCGCGTGGTAGAGCGCGTCGTCCGGGGCCTGGGCCGTGACCATGACGACCGAGCGGCACGCCCGGCGCGTCACGCGGCCGGTGTAGACGCAGGCGAGCTCGACCGCGTCGGGTGCGACGGCGGCGAGCGAATGCCCGGCGACGATCTCGACGCCCAGCTCGATCAGCCGCTTCTGGATGCGTCCCTGCTCGAGGGTGTAGGCGGTCCAGGCCGCGACCGTCGCCTGCGTCGTGACGTAGACGACGGCGCGCCCCGCGGCCACCAGCGCCTCGGCCATCACCGAGCCCATGTAGTAGTGGTCGTCGTCGTAGACCACGACCGGGCCCTCGGGCGCCCGCCCCGCCATCACGTCGTCGGGCGTGGCGACGTTGGCGCCGTCGCTGCCCGGGATCGGGAAGCCGGTCGTGCGGCCGGTGCCGTCCTTGCGCCAGGTCGCGCCGGTGGCGATGGCGACGAGGGACGCGCCGGATTGCAGCACGTCCTCGGCGGCCATGCGGCTGCCCGGGTAGACTTCGACGTTGGTCATCTTGTTGATCTGGCCCACCCGCCAGTCGCGCACCCGGCCCCAGGTCGCGAGCCCCGGCAGCCGGCATTCGCGCGCCACCCGGCCGCCGAGCTCGCGTTCCGCCTCGGCCAAAGTCACCTTGTAGCCGCGCTGGCCGAGCCCGCGCGCCGCCTCGAGCCCGGCCGGGCCGGCGCCGACCACGAGCACGGTGTCATCGGTGTCCTTGGGAGGCATGCGTTCGGGGTGCCAGCCGCGCCGCCATTCCTCGCCCATGGTCGGGTTCTGGGTGCAGCGCATGGGCGCGTAGAACGAATCCCACGCGACGCAGATGTTGCAGCCGATGCACTCGCGGATGTCGTCGATGCGGCCTTCCTCGATCTTCCTGGGCAGGAACGGGTCGGCGATCGAGGGCCGCGCGGCGCCGATCATGTCCATGACGCCGTTGCGGATCAGGCTGACCATGCGGTCGGGCGAGGTGTAGCGCCCGACCCCGACCACGGGCTTGGTGGTCAGCTTCTTGACGAAGTCGATGTAGGGTTCCTGGAACCCTTCGTCGGCGAAGCGGGCGGAGATCGAATCGTTCTCCCACGCCGCGCAGTTGACGTCCCACAGGTCGGGAAGCTCGGCCAGCATGGCGACGACGTCGTGGCCCTCGGCGCCGACCGTGACGCCGCCTTCGCCGAGCAGTTCCTCGACCGCGAAGCGCACGACGACGCCGCAGGTGTCGCCGACCGCCGCCTTGGTGTCCTCGATCACCTCGCGCAACAGCCGGGCGCGGTTTTCGAGCCGGCCGCCGTACTCGTCGGTGCGGTGGTTGTGCCGGCGGGCGAGGAAGTGCATGGGCAGCGACAGGTCGTGGCCGGCGTAGACCACGACGATGTCGAAGCCGGCGGCGCGCGCATTCAGCGCCGCCTTGCGGTGCCAGCGGCGGTAGTTGCGGATGTCGGTCTTGTCGGCGGTGCGGGCGTGGACCGGGTTGATGTAGTGGATCGGCTTGCCGGTGGGCGCGAAGGGTACTTCGCGGCTTTCCACGTTCGAGGCGTAGTAGCCCATGTGGACCAGCTCGATGCCCGCGAGCCCGCCGTGCTGGTGGACCTGATCGGCCATGCGCGCGAGGGTCGGGATGTCCTTGCGGTCCCACAGGCGTATCTCGCGGGTCGTCGCGCCGGAATGGTGGATGTCGCACTGCTCGGTGCATACCACCGCCCAGCCGCCCTCGGCCTTGACGCCGCGCATGACCGCCATGGGCGTGGGGTAGTGGCGGCCCATGCCGTTACAGTGCGGCACTTGGTAAAAGCGGTTCCTGGCGGTCACCGGGCCGATGCGCACCGGCTCGAACAACACGTCGTAGCGGGGATCGCGGGCCATCAACGCACCTCGAACAGACCGGCCATGCCCATGCCGCCGCCGATGCACATGGTGACGACGACGCGCTTCGCGCCGCGCCGGCGGCCCTCGATCAGGGCGTGCCCGGTCATGCGCGCCCCCGACATGCCGTACGGATGCCCGATGGCGATCGCCCCGCCATCGACGTTGAGCACGTCGGCGGAGATGCCCAGGCGATCGCGGCAGTAAACGACCTGCACGGCGAACGCCTCGTTGAGCTCCCACAGGTCGATGTCGTCGATGCCAAGCCCGTGGCGTTCGAGCAGGCGTGGCACCGCGAACACCGGGCCTATGCCCATTTCGTCGGGCTCGAGCCCGGCGACCGCCATGCCGCGGTAGACGCCGAGCGGCTCGAGCCCGCGCTTTTCGGCGAGCTTGGCGTCCATCACGACGCACGCCGAGGCGCCGTCGGACAATTGCGAGGCGTTGCCCGCCGTGATCGTGTAACCGGGCCCGCGCACGGGTTCGAGCTTGGCCAGGCCCTCGGGCGTGGTGTCGGGCCGGTTGCCCTCGTCCTTGCCGAGCGTGACCTCCTCGAGGCGCGTGGTCCCGCTCGCCTTGTCGGCGACCTCCTTGACCGTCGGCAGGGGCACGATCTCGGCGTCGAACCGCCTGGCCTGTTGCGCCGCCGCGGTCCGCCGCTGGCTTTCGAGCGCGTAGGCGTCCTGCGCCTCGCGCCCGACGCCGTAGCGCTTGGCGACGATTTCGGCCGTGTCGATCATCGGCATATGCAGGTTGGGCGCGTGCAGGGCGAGCCACGGTTCCTCGCGGTGCGTCGCGTTGGTGGCCGGCTGGACCAGGCTGATCTGCTCGATACCGCCGGCCACCATGATCGGCACGCCATCGACGATGACCCGGTGCGCCGCGCACGAAATGGCCTGAAGCCCCGAGGAGCAGTAGCGGTTGATCGTGGTGCCCGAGGTCGTCACCGGCAGCCCGGCGCGCAGCGCCGCCTGGCGGGCGTGGTTGAACCCGGTCGCCCCTTCGGGCAGGCCGCAGCCGACGATGACGTCCTCGACCTCGGCGGGCTCGACGCCGGCGCGCGCGACCGCGTGTTGGATGGCGTGGCCCATCAGCGTCGCGCCGTGGGTGCGGTTGAACGCGCCCCGGAACGCCTTGCCGATCGGCGTGCGCGCGGTCGAGACGATGACGGCTTCAGGCATCGGCGCCCTCCCCCTTGTTGTCCAGGTCGGCGAAGCGCCGGCCCTCGGCCACGAGCCGGGCGAGCAGCGGCGCCGGCTGCCAGTAATCGTGGCTCTTGCCGAACCGCTCGATCGCCGCCAGCACCTTGGGCAACCCGACCGTGTCGGCCCAGAACATCGGCCCGCCGCGCCACGCCGGAAAGGCGTAGCCGTTGATCCAGACGATGTCGATGTCGCCGGCGCGCAGCGCGATGCCCTCGTCCAGGATGCGCGCGCCTTCGTTGACCAGCGGATAGAGACAACGTTCGACGATCTCGTCGCCGGAGACGTCGCGGCGCTGGATGCCCCGCTCCTTCGCCGCCTGGGCGATGACCTGGTCCACGAACGGATCGGGGATCGGCGTGCGGTCGCCCTTTTCGTAACGGTAGTAGCCGGCACCGGTCTTCTGGCCAAACCGGCCCGCCTCGCACAGGCGATCGGCGACCGGCGAGGAGCGTTTCGATGGGTCGCGCTTGTCGGCGTTCGCCTTGCGCTTGCGCCAGCCGACGTCGAGCCCGGCCAGATCGCCGACCGCGAACGGCCCCATGGGGAAGCCGAAGCCGGTGATCGCCGCGTCGACGTGCGTGGGCGAGGCGCCCTCCTCCAGGAGAAACGCGGCCTCGCGGAAATAGCCTTCGAGCATGCGGTTGCCGATGAAGCCGTGGCACACCCCGGCGACCACGGGAACCTTGCGCATGCGCCGGCCGAGCTCGATCACCGTGGCCAGCGTCGTCGGGCTCGCGGTCCTGGCGCGCACGATCTCGAGCAGGCGCATGACGTTGGCTGGGCTGAAGAAGTGGGTGCCGAGCACGTCGCCGGCGCGGCCCGGCACGGTCGCCGCGATATCGTCGACGTTGAGGTACGAGGTGTTGGTGGCCAGGATCGCGCCGGGCTTGCACGTGGCGTCGAGACGTTGAAACACGTCGAGCTTGATCGGCATGTCCTCGAACACCGCTTCGATCACCATGTCCGCGTCGGCGAAGGCCGCGAGGTCGGAGACCGGCTGGATCAGGGCGAGCGCCTTGTCCGCCGCGTCCTTGGCCAGCGAACCGCGCGCCACCGACCCGGCGTAGTTCTTGCCGATGGTCGCCATGCCGCGGGCGAGCGCCGCCGGGTCGCTGTCGAACAGCTTCACCGGGATGCCCGCGTTGGCGAAGTTCATGGCGATGCCGGCGCCCATGGTGCCCGAGCCCGCGACGGCGGCCCTGGCGATCGGCTTGCGCGCCGTGTCCTTGGCGACGCCGGGCACCTTGCCCACCGCGCGTTCGGCGAAGAAGACGTGGCGCAGCGCGCGGGATTCGTCCGACGCCATGCACGCCTCGAACAGCTCGCGCTCGCGCTTGACGCCATCGTCGAACGGCCGGTCGACGGCGGCCTCGACGCATTCGATGCACGCGAACGGCGCGCGCTGGCCGCGTGCGCGTTTGGCCACGCGCTCGCGCATGGCGGCGATCGCGTCGGGAGCGGCGGCCGCCTGGCGGTCGCGCGCGCGCGGGTGCGGCCCGCCGGCCTTGACCCGCGCCTCGGCGAAGGCGACCGCGCCCGCTTGGAAATCGCCATCGATCACCGCGTCGATGGCGCCCATGGCGTGGGCCTTCGCCGCCGGCACCGGGTTGCCCTCGACGATGACCGGCAGCGCCGCCGCGACCCCGACCAGGCGGGGCCAGCGCTGGGTGCCGCCGGCGCCTGGCGGGAACCCCAGCTTGACCTCCGGCTGGCCGACCGCGGCGTCGGGACTGGCCACCCGGTAGTGGCAGCCGAGCGCGATCTCCATGCCGCCGCCGAGACAACTGCCCCGGAGGGCGGCGACGACGGGCTTGGGGCTGGCCTCGAACGCGACGATCACGTCGCGCAGCGTCGGTTCGCCCTTGGGCCACGGCTTGCCGAACATGCGGATGTCGGCGCCGGCGATGGTGCCCGCCCCGCCGCCCCGGAACACGATGGCCTTCACGCGACCGTCGGCAAGCGCCTCGTTCAGCCGGGCGATGATCGCCCCGGGCACGCCAGGGCTCATGGCGTTGACCGGCGGGTTGTCCACCGTGACGACCGCGACGGTCCCCTCGCGCGTCAGACTCGCGCCCGCCATGCCCGCTGCCTCCCCCCTGCCGGTTCCATGAGTACCCCGGCGGCAAGCCCTAGCCAAGCGGGCCGGCGAGGTCGAGCGCCGCCCCGTCGCGCAGGATCGCCTCGGCGGCCTCGGTGTAGCGCCCGTCGGCCCGGTGCAGGACCAGGCCGGGCGCGAGCACGAGCGGCGCGCGCCGCCCGGGGCGGGCGCGCACCAGCACCCGCTTCGCCGCCGCGCCGTCGCGCGGCCACAGCGGAAACACCACGATCGACCCTGCCCGCCCCGCGAGCGCGGCGAGCACGTCGTCGAGCCGATCGGCGCGCTGGATCGCCGTGAGCGTGCCCCCGGGCCGCACCAGCGCGAGACAATGCTCGACCCAGCGCGCGAGCCCGACATCGGGATGCTCGACGGTGGCCGCGGACCGACGGGTTCGCGCGGCACGCTGGGGCGGCAGGTACGGCGGGTTGGTCAGCACGTGATCAACCGAGCCCGGGCCGAGGGCGGCGGGCCAGCGGCCGCCGACGACCCCGACCTTGAACCGCACCCGGTCGACCGCGCCGTTGCGCCGGGCGTTGGCGCGCGCCATGCGCGCCAGCGCGGCGTCGCGATCGACGCCGACGACGCGAACGCCGGGCACGCGCCGGGCGAGGCAGAGCGCCGCCGCGCCGACGCCGCAGCCGATGTCGAGGGCGAGTTCGCCCGCGCGCGCCGGCACCGCCGCGGCGAGCAGCACCGTATCCGTCGTGGCGGCGAGCGCGCCATCGGGCTCGGTGATCGCGACCCGGCCGCCGAGCAATGTGTAACCGCGCGTCACGGGGCGCCGTCGAGCTCGCCGGCTGCGTCGAGCACGCGCCGGGCGGCGGCCGCGTCGGAGTCACCGACGACGAGCCGGCGCGGCAGCGCGCCGATGCTGCCCTCGAGGTTGCTGGTGTGACCGTCGAGCACCGTGGCTTCGATCCCGGCGTCCTTGAGGAGCGCGATCAGCCACGACAGCCGGACGAGATCGTTGGTGCGCAGGAGTTCGATCATGGCGCCGACAGGAAACCGGCGCGGCCTTGTGGACGCAAGTCCCTCTGTTATGCTGGCGTCGCCGTGGGGGCCGCATACGTCGGCACGGAAGGGGGTCCAGCGTGTCCGTGATCGAGACCGCCGAGGACGGGCGCACGCGAGCCGCGACGGCCGCGACGCTCGACCGGCTTCACGCCCTGGTGGCGGAGGACCTGCAGGCGGTCAACCGCGTCATCCTCGAGCGCATGCACAGCCCGGTCGCCCTGATCCCGCAGCTCGCCGGGCACATCATCGCCGCCGGCGGCAAGCGCGTGCGCCCGATGCTGACCCTGCTGTCCGCGCGGCTGTGCGGCTATCGCGGGCGCCGGCACGTCGCGCTGGCGGCGTGCGTCGAGTTCATCCATACCGCGACGCTGCTGCACGACGACGTGGTCGACGAAAGCGATCTTCGACGCGGCAGCGCCACCGCCAACGCGCTGTGGGGCAACAAGGCGAGCGTGCTGGTCGGCGATTTCCTGTTCAGCCGCTCGTTCCTGCTCATGGTCGAGGACGGTTCGCTCAAGGTGCTCGGCATCCTGGCCGACGCGGCGGCGGTGATCGCCGAGGGCGAGGTGTTGCAGCTCACCACCGCCAACGACGTGACCACCGACGAGGACGCGTACATGGCGGTGATCAGCGCCAAGACCGCCAAGCTGTTCGCCGCGGCGTGCCGGCTGGGCGCCGTGGTCGCCGACCGCCCGGCGGCCGAGGAACAGGCGTTGCAGAGCTACGGCCAGAACCTGGGCACCGCGTTCCAGCTCGTCGACGACGCGCTCGATTACTCGGCGCGCGAGGCCGAGCTCGGCAAGCGCATCGGCGACGACTTCCGCGACGGCAAGATCACGCTGCCCGTGGTCCTGGCGTACCGGCGCGGCAGCGAGGCCGAGCGGCGGTTCTGGCGCCGCACGCTCGAGGACCGCGAGATCGACGACGCCGACCTGGCCGAGGCGATCCGCCTGTTGGAAGGGCATGGCACCACGGCCGACACCATCGACCGGGCGCGGCATTTCGCCAAGGTGGCCAAGGACGCGCTGGCCCTGTTCGAGGACGGCGTGGAAAAGGGCGCATTGCTCGACCTGCTCGATTTCGTCGTCGAGCGGGCGCACTGAGAAGCGCTATGGCCGCGGCCAAGACAAAGGGGTGCGCCATCGTCGTCGGCGTCGGCGGTGGGCTGGGCGCCGCGCTCGTCCGCCGTTTCGCCGCCGAGGGCCTGGCGGTCGTTGCCTCGGCGCGCAGTGGCGATACCATCGAAGCCTTGGCCCGGGCGGCCAAGAAGGCGGGCCAGAGCGTGCACGCGGTCAAGGCGGATGCGACCGACGAGGCCGACGTGCGCCGCCTGTTCGAGGCGGCCGAGGCGAAGTGCGGCGTGCCCGAGCTGGTCGTCTATAACGCCGGCGCGTTCCGGCCGAAGTCGATCCTGGAGACCACCGTCGAGGACGTGGAGACGTGCTTTCGCACCGGCGCCCTGGGCGGCTTCCTGGTCGGGCGCGAGGCGGCCCGGCGCATGGTCGAACACGGCGCGGGCACGATCGTCTTCACCGGCGCGACGGCTTCGCTGCGCGGCAGCGCGCGCTTCTTCAACCTGGCGGTCGGCAAGTTCGCGCTGCGCGCGCTGGCCCAGAGCATGGCGCGCGAGCTTGGGCCTAAGGGCGTGCATGTCGCCCACGTCATCATCGACGGCCAGATCGCCGGCCCCTACTACGCGAAGCTCAAGGCCGAGCGCGGCCCCGACGCCCTGCTCGAACCCGACGCGCTCGCCGACATCTATTGGGGGCTGCACCGCCAGCACCGCAGCGCCTGGACGCTCGAACTCGACGCGCGCCCGTGGGTCGAGAAGTTCTAGGCGGGCGCCAACACTTCTCGCTTGACTACGGCAATTGGATACGGCACGATATGCCGTATGAATGATACGCAGAAGGTTACGGCTCACCTCCCGATGGAGTTGCTGCGGCGCGCGCAGGCGGTGACCCATACGGGGATCACGGAAACCTTGCGCCGCGCGCTTGACATGCTCGTGGAGGGGCAGGCGGCCGACGAACTTCGTGCGTTGCGCGGCAAAGTCCACCTCAAGATCGACCTGCGCGAGTTGCGCAAGGACAGGCGTTGATCGCCGTCGACACCAGCACGTTGATCGCGTTTCTGGCGGGCGAGCCCGGCGACGACGTGGAGGCGCTTGATCGAGCACTCGCTGACCGTGAAGCGCGGCTGCCTCCGGTCGTCGTTACCGAAGTCTTGAGTCCCCCGGACGTGACGACTCAGATGGTTGATCTGCTGCGCCGGCTGCCCAAGCTCGCGGTGATCGATGGATTCTGGGAACGTTCCGGGCGAACGCGAAGCAAGCTGCTAAGCCATGGGATGAGGGCCGCCATCGCCGACACGTTGATATGTCAGTCCTGCCTCGACCACGACCTGCCGCTTCTCACCCGCGATGACGACTTCAAATCCTTCGCGCGGCATTGCGGACTGAAACTCGCCGACGGCAGCCCATAATCGGACACCGACAACGAGGCACCGGTCAGTGGCCCTCGGCCTTAGCCTGGGCGGCGGCGAAGGTTGCCTTGGCCTCGGCGCTCGCTTCCTTCTGGTGCTTGGCCTGCCAGTCCTTGTAGGGCATGCCGTAGATGGTCTCGCGCGCGCCATCGTAGTTGATCGCCTGGCCGCGCTCCTGGGCGGCGGCGGCGTACCACTTGGCCAGGCAGTTGCGGCAGAACCCGGCCAGGTTCATCACGTCGATGTTCTGCACGTCGGTGCGCTGGCGGAAGTGATCGACCATGCGGCGGAACACCGCCGCCTCGATCTCGGTGCGGGTCTTGTCGTCCATGGCGGGCCTCCTTAGTTACGGCTCATGTGGGGGTGCGGCGGCCCCCTTCCTAGCCCTATGCTGCCGCCGAACGCCCATTCCCGCCAGAGCGCATGTACCGACCCAACCGCCGCCCGCCGCCCGACCCGACGACGCCGCTCACGCGGGACTGGAGCTCGTTCCGCACGCTCGGCACGCTCGCGCCGCACCTATGGCCCAAGGGCAACCCCGGCATCAAGGCCCGGGTCGTGCTCGCGCTCGCCCTGCTGCTCGGGGCGAAGCTGGCCAACGTCTACGTGCCCATCCTCTACAAGCACGCGGTCGATGCGCTGGGCGCGCAGGGCGTACTCGTGGTGCCGCTCGGGCTGATCGTCGGCTACGGCTTGATCCGTTCGCTGGCGCTCGCCTTCGCCGAGCTGCGCGACGTGGTGTTCGCCCGGGTTGGCCAGCGGGCGATCCGGGCGACGGCGCTGGCCACGTTCCGCCACCTGCACGCGCTTTCGCTCGGCTTCCACCTGGACCGCCAGACCGGCGGGCTCAACCGCGCCATCGAGCGCGGCGTCAAGGGCATCGAGTACCTGCTGTCGTTCATGGTGTTCAGCATCGTGCCGACGCTGGTCGAGATCGCCATGGTGTGCGGCCTGCTGTGGTACCTGTTCGGCGCCCGCTTCGCCGCGGCGACCTTCGTCACCATCGGGGTCTACGTCGGCTACACGATCGCTATCACCGAATGGCGCACCAAGTTCCGCCGCGCCATGAACCTGATGGACGGCGAGGCCAACACCAAGGCGATCGACAGCCTGCTCAACTACGAGACGGTCAAGTACTTCGGCAACGAGGAGCTCGAGGCCGGGCGCTACGACCACGCGCTCGCCGCCTACGAATCCGCCGCGATCAAGAGCAAGGCGAGCCTGTCGTTGCTCAACGTCGGCCAGAGCGCGATCATCGCCGCCGGGCTGATCCTGATCATGACCATGGCGGCCAAAGGCATCGTCGCGGGCCGCTTCACGCTCGGCGACTTCGTGCTGGTCAACGTCTACCTGATCCAGCTCTACATGCCGCTCAACATGATGGGCATGGCCTACCGCGAGGTGAAGCAGTCGCTGATCGACATGGAGCAAATGTTCCGCCTGGGCGAGATCGCGCCCGAGATCGTGGACCGGCCGGACGCCCGGCCGCTGGCGCCCGGCCCCGGGGCGATCGAGTTCGACGCCGTGAGCTTCGGCTACGCCGGCCGCCGGCGCTTGCTCGACGGCGTGTCGTTCCATGTGCCCGGCGGCGGCAAGGTCGCCATCGTCGGCCCGAGCGGCGCGGGCAAGTCGACGATCGCGCGGCTGGTGTTCCGCTTCTACGACGTGGACGGCGGCGCGATCCGTATCGACGGCCAGGACATACGCGACGCGACCCAGGCCTCGGTGCGCGCGACCATCGGCATCGTCCCCCAGGACACCGTGCTGTTCAACGACACGATCGGCTACAACATCGCGTATGGCCGCCCGGGCGCCGACGCGGCCGCGATCGAGCGGGCGGCGCGGCTCGCCCGGGTCCACGACTTCGTCAAGGCGCTGCCCGAGGGCTACGCGACCCGGGTCGGCGAACGCGGGCTCAAGCTTTCGGGCGGCGAGAAGCAGCGCGTCGCCATCGCGCGCACGATCCTCAAGGATCCGCGCATCCTGGTGTTCGACGAGGCGACCTCGGCGCTCGACACCCGCACCGAACGCGAAATCCAGCGGAGCCTCGACGAGGTGTCGCGCGAGCGCACGACCCTGGTCATCGCGCACCGGCTGTCGACCGTGATCGACGCCGACGAGATTCTGGTGCTCGACGGCGGCCGCATCGTCGAGCGCGGGCGCCACGCCGAGCTCCTGGCCCGCGATGGGCTCTACGCCACCATGTGGCGCCGCCAGCAGGAGGCGGAGGTGCGCGCCGGGACGGAACCGGAAAGGGCGCTGACCGGCACCGATTAGCCTGTCGTTGCCTAAGGCTACGGCCTGGCCCATTGTGGCGCTCGCATCGCGCAGCGCGGAGTCCCGCCCTTGCCCAGGCCTCAGCATTACGGCGTCCAGCGCGTCGCGATCGTCGGCGGCGGCGTCATTGGCAGCGGCTGGGCCGCGTACTTCCTCGGCCGCGGGCTCGACGTCATCGCCACGGACCCGCACCCGGACGGCGAGGCGCGGATTCGCGCCGCGGTCGCCAACGCCTGGCCGGCGCTCGAGCGCATGGGCCTGGCACCCAGCGCGGATGCGCGCCGGTTGAGCTACGCCAAGACGGTCGCGGAAGCCGTGGCGAGCGCCGATTTCATCCAGGAAAGCGCGCCGGAGAACGAGGACCTCAAGACCAAGTTGATGGTCGATATCGACGCCGCGGCGCCACCCGATGTCGTCATCGCCTCGTCGACCTCGGGTCTCCTGCCCAGCCGGTTCCAGCGCCTGGCGAAGCAGCCGGAGCGCATCCTGGTCGGCCATCCGTTCAACCCGGTTTATCTGCTGCCGCTGGTCGAGGTGGTCGGCGGCGCCCAGACCAGCGAGGACGCCAAGGACTGGGCGGTGGCGTTCTACAACGCCATCGGCAAGCGCGCGCTCAAGTGCCGCATGGAGGTGCCGGGCTTCATCTCGGACCGGCTGCAGGAGGCGTTGTGGCGCGAGGCCTTGCACCTGGTCAACGACGGCATCGGCACGACCGCCGAGGTCGACGACGCCATCCGCTTCGGCCCCGGCCTTCGCTGGGCGTTCATGGGCTCGTTCCTAACCTATCACCTGGCCGGGGGCGACGCCGGCATGGCCCACTTCATCGAGCAGTTCGGGCCCGCGCTCGAGCTGCCGTGGACCAACCACAAGGGACCGGCCATGTCGCGCGATCTCGTGGAACGACTCGTGATCGGCACCCGCGATCAGGCCGCCGGTCTCACGGTCAAGGAGCTCGAACGCAAGCGCGACGACGTGCTGATCGGCATCATGGAGTTGCTGCGCGAGCGCTGGTATACGAAGACGTAAATCGACACGGGGAGGACGAGCCATGAACACCGAAGTCGTCGTGAGCTGCGCGCTGACCGGCGCCGGCGACACCACCGGCAAGAGCCCGCTGGTGCCGATCACGCCCAAGCAGATCGCCGAGGCTGGCATCGACGCCGCCAAGGCGGGCGCCTCGATCGTCCACTGCCACGTGCGCGAGCCCGACGGCAAGCCGGCGCGCAAGCCCAAGTATTACAAGGAAGTGTGCGACCGCATCCGGGATTCGGGCGTCGACGTCATCATCAACCTGACGTGCGGCATGGGCGGCGAGCTCACGCTCGACAAGGACGACCCCATGAAGTTCGACCCCAAGGGCACCGACATCGCCTCGGCCGACGAGCGGATCGAGCACCTGGAACTGTGCATGCCCGAGGTCGCGACGCTCGACTGCGGCACCATGAACTTCGGCGACAGCGACGGCATGGCGATCTTCACGCCCAGCGTGCTGCGCCGCATGGCCAAGCGCATGAAGGAACTTGGCGTCAAGCCCGAGATGGAAGTGTTCGAGCTCGGCCAGTTGTGGTTCGCCAAGCAGCTCGTGGCCGAAGGCCTGATCGCGGGCACGCCGATGTTCCAGTTCTGCCTGGGCATCCCGTGGGGCGCGCCAGCCGACACCACGACCATGAAGGCGATGCGGGATTCGCTGCCGCCGGGCGCCTACTGGGCCGGGTTCGGCATCTCGCGCATGCAGATGCCGATCGTCGCCCAGGCCGTGCTGCTGGGCGGCAACGTGCGCGTCGGGCTCGAGGATAACCTGTACCTCGAACGCGGCAAGCTGGCGACCAACGCCCAACTCGTCGAGAAGGCCGTGCGCATCATCGAGCTGCTGGGCGCGCGGGCCGTGACGCCCAAGGAGGCGCGCGGCAAGCTGGGCATCAAGCCAATGAATTAGGCCGGCCCCGCCGTCTGGCTTCCGGCGGTGATCCGCGTCGAACGCATCCTCGGCTTCGCCGCCGACCCGGCGGTGGCCGAGCGCCTGCACGCGTTGGGCCACGCGGGCCGGATCGAAACCCTGGTGCTCGAACGCAAGGACACGTTGCGCCACCGGCTGCGCGCGAGGACCGACCGGGGCACCGAGCTCGCCATCGCGCTCGCCCGCGACCAGCGCCTGGCCGACGGCGCCGTGCTCGTGCTCGACGAGGCGCGGGCGGTGGTGGTGCGCATGGCCGACGAAACCTGGCTGCGGCTACGCCCGCGCGACGCCGCGGCGGCGCTCGAGCTCGGCTACCACGCCGGCAACCTGCACTGGCGCGTGCGCTTCGAGGGCGCGGTGATGGCCGTGGCCCTGGAAGGCCCGGAGGCCGCGTACCTCGACCGCGTGGCGCCGGCGCTCGCCGACGGCCGCGTCGCGCGCGTTCCCGATGACCGACGCTGACAGCCTGCTGGCGCTGCTCCAGCACGCCGACAGCTTCTTTCCGGCCGGCGGGTTCGCGTTCTCGTGGGGCCTCGAGACGCTGGCCGCCGAGGGCCACGTGCGGGGCGCCGAGGGGGTCGCGCGCTTCGCCGCCGAGCAGATCGAGCGGCGCTGGGCGACCACCGACCGGCCGGCGCTCGTGCTGGCCCACCGCGCCGCCGGCGACCTCGACCGGGTCGCGGAGCTCGACGCGACCCTCGAAGCGGCGGCGCTGGCACGCGAGCTGCGTGAAGGTTCGCGCCGCGCCGGCCGCGCGCTCCTCGGCAGCCACGCGCGGCTCGGCACACCCGGCGCCGCCGCGTACCGCGCGCGCATCCGCGCCGGTGCCGCGTTCGGTCACGGCGCCGTCGTCCAGGGCCTGGTGTGGCGCGCGGCGGGAATCGGCGAGACCGCCGCCGTCCTCGCCTCCGGCCACCAGTTGGTCGTGGGCTGCGCCAGCGCCGCCTTGCGTCTCGGCATCATCAGCCACATCGACGCGCAGAGGATCGTGACCGGGTCGCGGCCGCTCATCGCCCGCCTCGCCCGCTTGCCCGTGGCGCCGACCTTCGCCCCCACGGCCTTCGCCCCCGCCGCCGATATCGCCATGATGCGTCACGAGCGCCAGTTCACCCGCTTGTTCGCCAACTGACGCGTCACGCCCGCGGAGACCGCCATGCTGCTGACCCCGACCGAGATGGAGCGCCTGGTCATCTTCACCGCCGCCGAGCTGGCGCGCCGGCGCAAGGCGCGTGGGCTCCGCCTCAACCATCCGGAGGCGGTCGCCTACATCGCCGACGAACTCCTGGAGGCGGCGCGCGACGGCCGCTCCCTGGCCGAGGTCAAGGGCTGGGGCGCGACGCTGCTGACCACCGACGACGTGCTGCCGGGGGTGGCGGAACTGGTGCCCCTGATCGCGGTCGAGGGCCTGTTCCCCGACGGCTCCAAGATGATCACGGTCCACGAGCCGATCCGCCCCGGGCGGGAACCGGTGGCAACCGTCAAGCCGGGCGAAATCCTGCCCGCCGAGGGCACTATCGAGATCAACGCCGGGCGCAGGCGGGCCACGGTCCGCGTGCTCAACACCGGCGACCGGCCGGTCCAGGTCGGCAGCCACGTCCACTTCTTCGAGGCCAACGCGCGGCTTTCGTTCGACCGCGACGCCGCGTTCGGCATGCGGCTCGACGTGCCAGCGGGGGTCTCGGCCCGCTTCGAGCCCGGCGAGAGCAAGGAGGTGACGCTGGTGGCGTTGGGCGGCAGCGGCGAGGTGACAGGGCTCAATCGGTTGACCGAAGGCTCGGTCCACGACCCGGCGGTGCGCGCCGCCGCGCTGAAGCGGGCGCGCGAAGCCGGCTTCGAGGGGGCGTGACCATGGCGACGATGACGCGCGCCGCCTACGCCGCCATGTACGGCCCGACCGCCGGGGACCGGGTGCGGCTCGGCGACACCTCGCTCGTGGTCGAGGTCGAGCACGACCACGCCGTGCCCGGCGAGGAATGCCTGACCGGCGCGGGCAAGACCGTGCGCGATGGCCTGGCGGTCGCCTCGTGGCACAGCGAGGAAGCCGGCGCGTGCGACATGATCCTCAACAACGTGCTCGTGCTCGACCCGGTACTCGGCATCGTCAAGGGCGACCTGGGGATTCGGCGCGGGCGCATCGTCGCGCTGGGCAAGGCCGGCAACCCGGCGATCATGGACGGCGTGGACCCGCGCCTGGTCATCGGGCCGACGACCAAGACGCTCTCCGCCGAAGGCCTGATCGCGACGCCGGGCGCGATCGACGTCCACGTCCACTACATCAGCGCGCAGGAAGTCGGGCATGCGCTGTCGAGCGGGCTGACCACGATGATCGGCGGCGGGTTCCCCGGCGCCTTCGCGGTCGATTCCGGCGGCGAGTGGAACAACGTGGCGATGCTGCGCGCGCTCGCGGCGTTCCCCATGAACTTCGGCCTGTTCGCCAAGGGAAGCTCGCACCGCGGCGAAACCATCGCGGCGCAGATCCGTTACGGCGTCATCGGGGTCAAGATCCACGAGGACCTGGGCGCCATGCCGGCGGCGATCGATACCTGCCTCGCCGTCGCCGACGAGCTCGACTTCCAGGTGCAACTCCACACCGATTCGATCAACGAGGCCGGGTTCTTCGAGACGACCATGGCGGCCATCGCCGGGCGCACGATCCACATGTACCACACGGAAGGCGCCGGCGGCGGCCACGCGCCCGACATCATCCGCTGCAACGGCGAGCCCAACTGCCTGCCGTCATCGACCACCCCGACCAACCCGTTCACGGTCAACGCGGCGGACGAGCACCTCGACATGGTCATGCTCTGCCACAACCTGCGCCCGGACATCCCCGAGGACGTGGCCTTCGCCGAGAGCCGGGTGCGGCCGCGGACCATCGCCGCCGAGGACATCCTGCACGACCTGGGCGCGATCTCGATGTTCGGCTCCGACAGCCAGGGCATGGGGCGCATCAACGAGGTCGTGCCGCGCTGCTGGCAACTCGCCAGCAAGATGCGCGACCAGCGCGGCCGACTTGCCGCCGAGCGCACCGCCGCCGCGGACAACGAGCGCGTCAAGCGCTACCTCGCCAAGCTGACGATCAACCCGGCGCGCACCTTCGGCATCGACCGCCACATCGGCTCGCTCGAACCGGGCAAGATGGCCGACGTGGTGCTGTGGCGGCCGGCGTTCTTCGGCATCAAGCCGACGCTGGTCATCAAGGGCGGCATGCCGGTGTGGGGGCCGATGGGCGACGCCGCCGCGTGCCTAGCCATCAACGAGCCCCGGATCATGCGCCCGATGTGGGGCGCCTTCGGCGACGCGCCCGCGGCCCATGCCGCCGTGTTCGTCCACCCCTCGGCGATCGAGGACGACCTGGCCGGGCGGCACGATCTGGCGGTCAACCTGCTGCCGCTCGGCGGCACGCGGCGGCTTGCCAAGCGCGACATGCTGCATAACGACACCTGCCCGGAAATCCGCGTCGATCCGCAGACCTTCGAGGTCACGGTCGACGGCGAACCTGCCTGGTGCGAACCGGCCAGCGAGGTGGCGCTGGCCCGGCGCTATCTGCTGCGATGAGCGCCCGCACCGCGGCGCGGGTCGGCATCGGCGGGCCGGTCGGGTCGGGCAAGACCGCGCTGCTCGAACGCATGATCCCGCGCTTCGTCGCGCGCGGCACGAGCCTGGCGGTCATCACCAACGACCTGGTCACCCGCGAGGACGCCGAGCGCATCCGGCGCGCGAACCTGCTGGAGCCCTCGCGCGTGATCGCGGTCGAGGCCGGCGCGTGCCCGCACACGGTGATCCGCGAGGACCCGACGCTCAACCAGGAGGCGGCCGACGCCCTCGAGGACGCCCACCCCGGATTGGAGCTCGTCCTGCTGGAAAGCGGCGGCGACAACCTGGCCTCGACCTTCTCGCTCGACCTGGTCGACTACTGGCTGTTCGTCATCGACGTGGCGGGCGGCGGCGACATCCCGCGCAAGCGCGGGCCCGGGGTCGTCCAGTGCGACCTGCTGATCGTCAACAAGACGGACCTGGCGCCCCATGTCGGCGTCGATCTGCCGCGCATGGTGGCCGAGGCCGAGCAGGTGCGTTCGGGGCGGCCGATCCTGCTGACGGACTGCCGGCACGACCAGGGCATCGACGCGGTCGTGGCGCGCATCGTCCGCGACGTCCTGTTCGATGGCTGACGGCGGCGGGACTGGCCGGATCGAACTGGGGTTCGCCCGCGCTCCCGATGGGCCGAGTTTCCTCGCCCGCCAGCGCGTCGCATACCCGTTCAGCATCACGCGCACCCACGCCTACGACGGCGACCCGGGCGGCATGGCGACCCTGGTGCTGCAATCGGTCGGCGGCGGCCTTGTCGAGGGCGACGTCCTGACGCTGGCCATCGATTGCGCCGCGGGCGCCCACGCCCACGTCACGACCCAGGCGGCGACGGTGGCGCACCGGATGCCCGGCCGGCCGGCGACGCTCGGCCAGAGCCTGACGGCGGCGGCGGGGGCATGGCTCGAATACCTGCCCGATCCGATCATCCTGTTCCCCGGCGCCGACGTGACCGTGACCACGGCGATCACGCTCGACCGCGCGGCGACCCTCATCCTCGCCGATGGCTTCTTCGGTCACGAGCCCGCCGGCGGCGAACCGAACATGGAACTCGCCCCTGGCCGCATCGCCGGCCGGCTCGAGGTGCGCTGGCCGGACGGCGCCCGCGCCTTCACGGACAACTACGACGCCGGGGCCGAGTGCCTCGGGCCGCACCAGCCGGGCGGTGCGCACGCCGTGGGCACGGTCGTGGTGTGCGCGCCGCGCGCCGCCGATGCCCTCGCCGACGCCATGGTCGCGGCGCTGGCGGCCGTGCCGGACATCACCGCCGGAGCCTCGACGCTGCCCGGCGACGCCGGCGCCTGGGCGCGCG
>CAZGYG010000007.1:0-67854 GCA_964530335.1 uncultured Rhodospirillaceae bacterium
CAAATCCTCGAGAATCATACGCAGCCCGCGCGCCCCCATCTTGCGTTCCTGCGCCAGCCGCGACACCGTCTCCAGCGCCCCCGGCGTGAACCGCAGCCGCACGTTCTCATATTCAAACAACCGCTGGTATTGCTTGACCAAGGCGTTCTTCGGCTCCGTCAGAATCCGCACCAGCGCCCCCCGGTCGAGGTCGCTCAACACCCCCACCACCGCCATCCGCCCCACAAACTCCGGGATCATCCCGTATCGGATCAGGTCGCCCGGCTGCACCCGCTCCAGCAGGGCCGTGTTGCGGCGCGAGGGTGTCACCTCCGGTTTATCGGTGATGAAACCCATCGATTTCTGCCCGATGCGCCGCTCCACCGTCTTTTCCAGCCCCACAAAGGCGCCCCCGCAGATGAACAGGATGTTGGTCGTGTCGACCTGGAGAAACTCCTGCTGCGGGTGTTTTCGACCGCCCTGGGGCGGCACCGAGGCGATGGTGCCCTCCATGATCTTGAGCAGTGCCTGCTGGACGCCCTCGCCCGACACGTCCCGGGTGATCGAGGGGTTGTCGCCCTTGCGCGCGATCTTGTCGACCTCGTCGATGAACACGATGCCGCGCTGGGCGCGCTCGACGTTGTAGTCGGCCGCCTGCACCAGCTTGAGGATGATGTTCTCGACGTCCTCGCCGACGTAGCCCGCCTCGGTCAGGGTCGTCGCGTCGGCCATGGTGAACGGCACGTCGAGGATGCGCGCCAGCGTCTGGGCCAGCAGCGTCTTGCCCGTTCCGGTCGGGCCGATCAGCAGGATGTTCGACTTGGCGAGCTCGACGTCCGAGGCCCGCGCGCCGGAGTTGAGCCGCTTGTAATGGTTGTGCACGGCGACCGACAGCACGCGTTTGGCGTAGGTCTGGCCGACCACGTAGTCGTCGAGCACCTTGCAGATTTCGCGCGGCGTCGGCACCCCGTCGCGGGACTTCACCAGCGAGCTCTTGTGCTCCTCGCGGATGATGTCCATGCACAGTTCGACGCACTCGTCGCAGATGAACACGGTGGGACCCGCGATCAGCTTGCGGACTTCGTGCTGGCTTTTGCCGCAGAACGAGCAGTAGAGGGTGCTCTTCGCGTCGCCGCCGCCGGGCTTGGTCATCTCGGCTCCGTCGAGGACTCGGGTGCCTCGCAAGGCAAGTTAGCCATAACGGGTTGGCCGATACAACAGTTCGTGGAAGGCCAGCCGCCGCCTTTCGGCGACGCAACATGGTCGCCCGAAGGGCGCGAACAAACGGTTAAGGCCCCCCTTGGCGCCCTAGGTGCGGGCCGTTTCGCCCTCCGGAAGGGGTGGCCGGCTGACGATGACCTCGTCGATCAGGCCGAAGACCTTGGCCTCCTCGGCGGACATGAAAGTGTCGCGATCGACCTTCTTCTCGATCACGTCCATGGCCTGGCCGGTGTGCCGGACGTAGATTTCGTTCAGGCGCTTGCGCATCTCGAGGATCTCGCGCGCCTGGATCTCGATGTCCGTGGCCTGGCCCTGCACGCCGCCCGAGGGCTGGTGGATCATCACCCGGGCGTGCGGCAGGGCAAACCGGCGCCCCTTGGCGCCGGCGCACAGCAGCAGCGAGCCCATCGACGCGGCCTGACCCAGGCACAGGGTCGAGACGTCCGGGCGGATGTACTGCATGGTGTCGTAGATCGCGAGCCCCGCGGACACGACGCCGCCCGGGGAATTGACGTAGCACGATATCTCCTTGGTCGGGTTCTCCGACTCGAGGAACAGGAGCTGGGCGCACACCAGGCTCGCCACGGAGTCGTTGATCGGCCCGTTCAGGAAGACGATCCGCTCCTTGAGCAGCCGCGAAAAGATGTCGTAGGCACGCTCGCCTCGGGCCGTCTGCTCGACGACCATGGGCACGAGGTTGTTCATCTGGATGTCGTTGCTCATGGCGGGGATTGTAAACGCTTCCGTGATCGCCGTCAGCCGGCCGCGTCCGGCTCGTCGGGGTCGCGCATCAGCTCATCTATCGTAACGGCGCGGTCCGTCACCTTGGCCTGGGCGAGAATCAGGTCCACCACCTTGTCCTCGAACAGGGGCGCGCGCAGCTCCTGAATCGCCACGGCATTCTTCGTGTAGTACTCGAACACCTTGCGCTCCTGCCCCGGAAATCGGCGGGCGCGGGCGAGAATGGCGCGGTTGATCTCCTCGGGCGTGACATCGATAGTGTGACGCCGGCCGATCTCCGCAAGCACCAGGCCGAGTCGCACGCGCCGCTCGGCGATCCCCCGGTATTCGGCCTTGAGCTTGGCCGTTTGCTCGTCGTCGGGCACGCCCCCATGCTCGTGCTCGTGCTCGTGACCGTGCTCGTGGTCATGGGCGTGATCGTGGTCATGGGCGTGATCGTGGTCATGGGCGTGATCGTGGTCATGGGCGTGGTCTTGGCCCGACTCGGCCTCGACCTGCCGCCAGATGGCCGCGAACTCGCCGTCGACCATGCCGACCGGCACCGGAAAACCATGGCGCTCCGCAAGCCTGTCGAGCAGCGCCCGCTTGGCCCGCTCGCGGCTGATCCGGCCATAATCCTCGGCCAGACGCTTGCGGATGTCCGCCCGCAGGCCGGCCAGGTCGTCGAGCCCGAGCGTCTTGGCGAACGCGTCGTCGGCGGCCAGGTCATCGGGACGGCGCACGTCCTTGACCGTCACCTCGAAGATCGCGGTCTTGCCGCGCAGCGCCTCGGGCGGGTAGTCGGCCGGGAAGGTCACGTCGATGTTGAACTTGGCGCCCTTGGCGCGCCCGGCCAGCGCCCGGTCGAATGCGGGCAGCAGCCGGCCTGCGCCGACGACGATTTCCTGATCGGTCCCGGTGCCGCCGGCGAAGGGCTCGCCGTCGATCGCACCGGTGAAATCGATCACTACCTGGTCGCCTTCGGCCGAACTGTGTCCTTCGGGCGCGGCGACGAACCGCCGGTGGCGCTCGATCAGGTGCTTCAGGGCCTTGTCCACCTCCGCGTCGGTGATCTCGACCACGGGCCGCGTCAGCTCCAGGGTCCCCAGATCGCCGGGATCGAACTCGGGCATGACCTCGATGGCGAGCTCGTATTCGAGGTCGGCGCTTTCGGCGAGGTTGGTGATGCGGATCTGCGGGCGCAGCGCCGGACGCAGTCCGCGCTCCGCGATCGCCTTGCTCGAGGTCTCGCCGACCGCCTCCTGCACCGCCTCGCCCATCGCCTGGGCGCCGAAGCGCTTGCGCAGCAGCTCGAGCGGCACCTTGCCCGGGCGGAACCCGGGCAACCGGGCGGTCCGCTGCAGCTTCGCCAGTCGGCCGGCCACGCGCTCGGCGATCTCGGCCGCCGCGACCACGACCTTGAGTTCGTGGCGCAAGCCTTCGCTGCGGGTCTCGGTCACCTGCATGAGTGTCTCCGCGCCTCGCCGGCGGGCGGGGCGCCCCTGCCATAGTTAGGTTTCAGGGCGCGGTGGCCGTCCACCTATCGAGAAATTGGCCCAGGGTCAAGCCGCGCGGTCATTGCAACTCGAACCCGAATCGTGGCAATTGCTGCCTGGGAGGCGGCTGGGGGCGTGCGTCTGCCTCTCGGACGAGAAGGGGGCAAGTGCATGACCAAACCGCTTACCGTCAGGTCCAAGTTCAAGACCGAGGTCGAAATCGTGTTCTTGGACGGCACGTCGGTGACGGGGATGTCCTTCCTCGCGCCCGACCAGCGCATCGTCGATGCCTTCAACGACGGCCGGGCGTTCATACCCTTCGAGGCAAGCGACGGTTCGCTCATGATGATACGCAAGGAAGCCATCCGCTACATCAGGCCAAAGGACGCCACGACGCAGCAAGCCGAGAACGCGCCCTTATACTTCGGAAGGCTGTGATCGGCGCGATGGGTTCGCCGGGCCGCGCCCGGTTAACTATTGTGTTCAGGCCGTGCCGGCCGTCCACTAATCGAGAAATTGGCCCAGGGTAGGCCTCGCCGGCGTTGCGAAACGCCGCCGATTGGAGGACATTGTCGTCCGGGGTAACGGCCACGCGCACGGCAGTGCCATGGCCGGGGATCGAGGAGATTTTGAAGCATGGTCAAGCCACTCAATTTCCGATCGAAGGTCAAGACCGAGGTCGAAATCGTGTTCCTGGACGGCTCATCCATTACGGGGATGTCTTTCCTCACGCTCGACCAGCGCATCGTCGACGCCTTCAATGACGATCGGGCGTTCATACCCTTCGAGGCAAGCGACGGTTCGCTCATGGTCATACGCAAGGACGCCGTGCGTTACATCAAGCCGAAGGCCCGTCGGCCGAGCCGCAGCAGTGAAGACGTGGTCAGCCAATACGGCACGGTATAGCCGAGCGCGTTCCATCGGCTCGCGCTCCGGGCCTGACACTTCGGCTTGGCGTCCCTGGCTCCCCTGGGCGTGACTGAAGATCATCGCCCCTACGCGGATCTAGCAGGCTGTTGAAAAACTCCCGGAGCGTCATTGCGAGGAGGGCGAAGCCCGACGCGGCAATCCAGAATTCCGCCGATCTCTGCGGTTGCCCCTGGATCGCCACGGCCACTTCGTGGCCTCGCGATGACGATGCCGAGGGTTTTTCAACAGCCTGCTAACCGGGCGCGGCGGAACGGCGCTCGGCCCAGGCCATGCTTTGTCCACGCTGCACCACCGATAACGCGGACGACCGCCGGTTCTGCCGGGGCTGCGGCGCCCCCTTGCCCGTGCCGTGCCCGGCGTGCGGCTTCGGCAACGCCGCGGACGACCGGTTCTGCGGCGGCTGCGGGCGTGAGCTGGGTGGCACCCCCGCGCGGCAGGCAACCGACCGTCGCCCCGAAGCCGACCGTCGACAGGTCACGATCCTGTTCGCCGATCTGTGCGCGTCGACCGAACTCACGCGCCGGCTCGATGCCGAGGACATGCGCGACCTGGTCGGCAAGGTGTTCCGCGTCTTCGACGGCGCGGTCGAAGCGCACGGCGGCACGGTCGACAAGCACATGGGCGACGGCGTCATGGCGCTGTTCGGGGCGCCGGTCGCTCACGACGACGATCCCTTGCGGGCCGTGCGGGCGGCCGAGGCGATCCACGGGGGCGTCGCTGCCCTGGCCGCGGAAACCGGTCTAGATCTCGCGGCGCACGTCGGTATCGCCGCCGGCGAGGTCGTCGCCGGGGCCGTCGGCGAAGCCGGTTCCGACTACACCGTGATCGGCGAGTCGGTCAACGTCGCCGCGCGCCTGCTCGGGCTTGCCGGCGCGGGCGAAACCCTGTTCACCGCCGCCGTGCGCGACCAAGTGGCCCACCGTTTCCCGACCCGACCGGGCCCCGTCGCCGAGCTGCGCGGTTTCGACCAGCCGATCGCGACCTGGCGGCCCGGCGGCGACGCCCTTTCGGAGCATCGACCGTTCGTTGGCCGGCGCGCGGAGCTCGCCCAGGTCGAGCGCATCCTGGAGGCGTGCCAGGCGGAACAGAGAGGCCAGGTCGTTGTTCTTCGCGGCGAGGCGGGGATAGGCAAGACCCGGCTCGTCGAGCGCATCGCGGACGAAGCGGCGGGCCGCGGGTTGTCGCCGCTGCGGGTCGAAATCCTCGACTTCGGTACCGGCCGGGGCCAGGACCCCGCGCGCACCCTGGTTCGCGGGCTTCTGGACTTGGACGCCGACGCCGACCCGGGCGCGCGCGTGGCCGCCTTGGGCGCCGTGGCCGCCCGCGAAGACTTCGATCACGCGACGCGGGCACACGTCGACGACCTGCTGGACCTCCCGGCCGACCCTGTTCGCACCGCGTACTTCGATGCGCTCGACGTCGAAACCCGGACCCAGGGCCGGCGCGACGCCCTGGCCGCCCTGCTGCGCACCGCCGCCGCGCGGGTGCCGCGGCTGATTGTCATCGAGGACGCGCACTGGGCGGACGCCTCGACGCTCGGCGACATGGCGGCGCTGGCGCGGACAACCGCCGAAATCCCCGCCGTGCTCGTGGCCACGACGCGGGTCGAGGGCGACCGCTTCGATCACGCCTGGCGCGCCATGATCGGCGCCACCGTCTCGACCACCCTCGACCTCGGGCCGTTGCGCCCCGAGGACGCCCATACGCTGGCTCACTCGACCGTCGAGGCGCCGGAAGGCATCGTCGCGCGTTGCGTCGAACGGGCCGAGGGCAATCCGCTGTTCCTGATCCAACTCCTGCGTCACGGCATCGACGCCGCCGAGGACGAGATTCCGGGCTCGCTCCAGAGCCTGGTTCTCGCGCGCATGGATCGCCTGGCCGCCGCCGACCGGCGCGGACTTCAGGCGGCATCGGTGCTCGGCCAGAAGTTCCGGCTGGAAGCGCTGCGCCATCTGCTCGACGATGGCGGCTACGCGCCGGAACCGCTCGTGCGCCAGGGTCTCCTGCGGCACGACGCGCACGGCTACCTGTTCGCCCACGCGCTCATCCGCGACGGCGTCTACGGCTCGCTGGTCAAGGCGCGGCGCCGCGAGCTGCACGAACGTGCCGCGGCCTGGTACGGCGCGGACGATCCGGTGCTGTACGCCCGGCACCTCGCCGCCGCCCGGCACCCGGCGGCCGCCCAGGCCCTGCTGGCCGCGGCGGAGCACGAGGCTCGGGCGTTCCGGCTCGACGCGGCGCTCGGGCTGGCCAACACGGGAATCGCGCGCGCCACCGATGACGCCATGCGCCACGCCATCGCGCTCGTCCAGGGCCAGATCCTGCTCGATCTCGGTCGGGCCGAATCCGCCCGCGACGCCTTCAAGGCCGGCATCGAGGCGAGCGATGCCGGCGTTCGCGCCCGCGCCCTGATCGGCCTCGCCGAGGCCAGCCGGCTGATCGACGATCACGACGGCGCGTTCGCCGCGCTCGCCGAGGCCGAGCCCCTGGCGCGGACGGGCGGGCACCTTGCGACTCTCGCGCGCATCGAAAGTCTGCGCGGCAACCTCTACTTCCTCCTGGGCCGCATCGCGGACTGCCGGGCGGCGCACCAGCGGGCGCTCGAGGCGGCGCGCGCGGCCGGATCGGCGGAAGACGAGGCGCGCGCCCTGGGCGGGCTTACCGACGCGGCCTACGCCGAAGGCCGGCTTGTCACGGCGAGCCGACACCTGGAGGACTTCTTGGCGCTGTGCCGCGCCCATGGTTTCGCGCGCATGGAAGCGTCGTACCGGCCGATGTACGCGATCGGGTTGTTCAGCCAGCTTCGGCTCGACGACGCCGAGGAACAGGACCGCTTGGCCCTCGCGGCCGCCCGGCACATCGGGCACAAGCGCGCCGAAATGATCGGCGTGCACGTCGCCGTCATGGTCGCCGTGTACCGGGGCGACGCCCGGCGCGCGCGGGACCAGGCTGAAAGGGAAATCGCCATCACGCGCGAACTCGGTACCGCCCGGTTCGAGTCCGAAGCCCTGCAGCACCGCTCCATGGCGGAATTTGGGCTTGGCGAGCTCGATGCCGCGCGCGCCTCGATCGCCACCGCCCTTGAGCTCGCGCGGCGATCCGATATGGCCTTCTACGGGCCGGTCGTGCTCGGCTGGCACGCGCGCCTGGCCGGCGACCCCGGGACGAAGGCGGCGGCCCACGCCGAAGCCGAGGCCCTGCTCGCTGGCGGCTCCCTCTCGCACAACCATTTCTTCTATCGCGAGGTCGCCATCGACGACGCCCTCGCCACCGGCGACTGGGATGCCGCCATCCGCCATGCCGACCGGCTGGTCGCATACGTTGCCGCGGAGCCCTTGGCGTTGCCGTGCTACACGGCCGACCGGGGGCGGGCCCTGGCGCTATGGGGCCGCGGCGACCGTTCGCCCGCGCGCCGCGCCGAGCTCGTCCGGCTGCGCGATTTGGCCCGGACGGCAGGCCTCGCCTTCGGCCTGGCCGAACTGGAACAGGCCCTGGCCTGATCCCGCCCGCCCCGTTCAGCCCTTGACGGAGCGGGACCGAAAGACCATGTTTGCGCCGCTATCCGACGCTGAGACGTGCCTGCCATCCCGCCTTTCCGGCGACGATCCAAGGCATCCCTCGAAGCCTTAGGTTGCCCGCGCCGAGCCTGATCGGCCGCGCGGAATTTCCATCGTTATCGCCTGAAAGGACATCGATAATGGCTAACGGCACCGTCAAGTGGTTCAACCCGACCAAGGGTTTCGGCTTCATCCAGCCCGAGGAGGGCGGCAAGGACGTGTTCGTCCACATTTCCGCCCTGCAGCGCGCCGGCCTCAGCAATCTCGCCGAGGGGCAGCGCGTCACCTACGAGCTGGAGTCGCGCAACGGCCGCACCTCCGCGGTCAACATCCAGCCGGTCTGACGCTGGCCCCTACGGGGCCAAACCACGGGAAGAGCCGCGAAAGCGGCTCTTTTTCGTTTGCCTGGTCGTTTGCCTGGTCGTTTGGTTTGGCGCGCTGGTGCGGGCGGAGAGACTCGAACTCCCAAGGGTTGCCCCGCCAGATCCTAAGTCTGGTGCGTCTACCAGTTCCGCCACGCCCGCGCCGGTTCAGGCTATGGCCGCCGCGCCGGGTAAGTCCAGGGCGGCTCAAGCGCTTGGCAGCACCAGTCCCGTAATCACCCCCCGGTAGTGCTCGAGCCCCGGCACGGCCACCGTCGGGTCCTTGCCGGCCTCGTCCCAGCGGCGCAGCGCGATGGCCTCGCCGGCATGGGGCCGGGCGGAGAATTCCGCTGCCGCGGCAGGCTCATACGGGCCGCCCTGCAACTTCAGGCTCAACTTCGAGGCAGCGGAGAGCCGGTCGTGGTACCACGGCTCCACGGCGGCCAAATAGCGCTTGGCGTCGACGTGGAGCCGCACCGGCTCGCTGACCTCGGACCCGAACAGGCGTCCCAGGTAGTCCCCGCCCACCGCCTCGTGCCGGCTGTCGATGCCCTGCTCGGCGCAGTCCTCCGGCAGATCGTGCAGGAAATGCCCGATGTCGTGGAGCAGCGCGGCGGCGACCAGCGCCGGCCCCGCGCCGCCCAACTCCGCCGCCCGCGCCGTCAGCAGCGCGTGCTGGAGCTGGGTGACCGGCTCGCCCAGGTACGCCTCGTCGCCGCGGCCGCGCAGGATCGCGAACAGCCGGTCGACCGCCTCGTTCTCGCGGTCGGCGCCGGGCAGCCCGGCGTCGGCGACGTCGTGACCGATCGCCCTGGCCAGCACGCGCAGCTTGCTCGCGAGCCCGCCGGCGTCGACGTAGCAGCCTTGCAGATGCCGGCTGCCGCGTCCGGCCTGGTAGGCGCTTCGCCCGTGCAGGGTCCGCCGGTTGTCCATGATCAGCACGTCGCCGGGCCCGAGCTTGAGGCGCGCCTCCGCGCCCGGGTCGCGCACCAGGGCGATGAACGCCCGGTACGCGGCGTAGAACGCCTGGGCCTCCGCCGGCGCCGCGTCGGGGCCGACGAACGCCCGGTCGTTGACGTGGACGGCGCGCACCGCCCCTTCGGCGTCGAGCTCGATGATCGTCCGGCGCGAGCGCAGATCGGTCGTGGCGTCGGCGAAGCGGAACGCGACCGGCACCCGCGCCAGTGCGGCGAACGCCGCCGGGTCCGTCCGCCTGAGCCGGTCGGCGGCCAGGAATCCGTCGGCGAGCGTGTTGTCGCCGCCCTCGTCGCTCTGCGCCAGGCAGTGCAGAAGCTGCAACCCCGGCACCGGCTCGGCGTAGGGGTTGTCGGTGTGGCCGGGGAGCGCGCGCGCCGTGTAGGCCAGGTTGTTCGGGTCGGGCTTGACCACCACGTCGAAATGCCGGCCGTAGTTCGTCTCGCGCACGTACCAGAACAGTTCCGCGACGCGCTCGACCTCGGCGTCCCGGTTCGGCGCCCCCGAGAGGATGGCGAAGCCGTAATCGCGCACCCGGGCGAGCAGCCGGTAGAGCGCACGGGCATCGCCGCTCACCTTGGCGTGCTCGGCGCGGGGCAAGTCGATCGTCGAGTCCCATAGCCTCGGCCGCGGCCGGCGCCGCGCGGCCGCCTCGGGGCCCGAGCCGTTGGCCATGAGCCAGGAAAGCCCGTAGCGGCTGCGGTGCCCGTCGGGCCAACGCAGCTCGAGCACGCCGTCGGGCCCGAGCCTGGCCTCGCTCGGCCGCGCGGCCGCGTCGACGCCCGCCGGATCGAGCAAGTTCTGGCCGCTCACCGGATCCCGGCACGTCGGGCACGCGCACGCCGAGCGCAACGCCGCGCCGGCGTAAAGCTCGGGCGCCGCCCCTTCTCGCGCGATCGCCACGCCCAGGTCCGTGATCGTCACGCCCAGGTCCGTGATCGTCACGTTCGCGTCCGTCATGCCCGTCTCCGTCAGCGTTTCGCCAGGGCCGCCACGGCGGGCGAGGCGGTGACCCGCGCCTCGGCCGCGTAGGCCTCGTGGTTGGCCTCGATGTCGCCCTGCTTGTAGAGGTAGTTGACCATGATCCCGGCCGATTCCCGAAGCCCCTTCTCGGAGCGGTCGGCCAGCCAGTTCAGGCGTTCGATGCGCGCGCCGTTCGACAGGTGGAAACGCGCGACCGGATCGCGCGGCCGCCCGTCGCGCCCCTTCTCGCGCACCAGGTAGCGGGCGCAAAGTTGCATGAGCGGCGTTTCCATGGCGCGGCACGCTGGCGCGTCCTCGGGCCCCGCGAGCAGCCGGCCGAGCGCTTCGCCGTCCGGGTCCCCGGCCAGCTTCGCCAGCGCCTGACCGTCGGCCGTGCTCATCGGGTCGTCGGTGCCCAGGGCGTCGTCGAGCCAGGCGCGGAACCCGGGGATCGGCGACAGCGTGGCGAACACCTGCAGCTTCGGCAGCGCGCTCGCGAGCTGATCGACCACCCGCTTGATCAGGACGTCCCCGAAGCTGATGCCGGCCAGGCCGCGCTGGGCGCTGGAGATCGAATAGAAGATCGCCGCGCTCGCCTCGGCGTGGTCGAGCCGCTCGGCGCTCTCGTCGAGCAGGTCCTGGATGTTGCCAGCCATGTCCCTGACCAGCGCGACCTCGACGAAGATCAGCGGCTCCTCGGGCATGTTCGGGTGGAAGAAGGCGAAGCACCGGCGATCGGAATCGAGCCGGTTCTTCAGATCGTCCCACGACCGGATGGCGTGCACCGCCTCGTAGGCCATGAGCTTCTCGAGCAGCGCCGCCGAGGACTCCCACGTGATCCGGCGCAGGTCCAGGAAGCCCACGTCGAACCATTGGGCGAGCAGCCCGCGCAGCTCGTCGTCGAGCCCGGCCATGGCCCGGTCGCCCTTGGCGCGTTTCATCACGTCGCCGCGCAGATCGACCAGGAACTTGACCCCGTTCGGCAAGTCGTTGAACCCGGTCAAGAGCCGCAGCCTGGGCGCGCGCAGCGCCGCGCGCAGCGCCGCCTCGGCGCCGGCGGCCGTGTCTTCGCCGGCCTCCAGGTAGGCGCGGGCGGCGGCGGCGATCGCGGCGCGGTCCGGGCCGAACTCGCGCGCCAGGAGCTCGAGGAACCGCCCCTTGCCGGTCTCGTCGAGGCCGAGGTACAGCCGGCCCAGGTCGGCGGCCAGGGCACGCGCCGAGACTTCACCGCCCCTGGCCTCGATGCCGTCGCGCATGCGCTGGCGCACCCGGGCCAGGTCGGCGTCGGAGAGCTCCGGGCCGATCGCGCCGCCGGCCAGGCGGAGTAGCGTCGCCCCGGCGATCTCGCGCCAGGTGTCGCGCAGGCGCCGCATCGTGCGGTCGAGCAGCCCAACCTTTGCGGCAGCCATCTAGGGCCACCTTCTGGCGGCGAGCCCGGCCAGCGCTGTGGGCAGCGCCTCGACCAGGTCCTCGCTGATCATGCCGGGACCGAGCGAAGTCGCCGCCCGGCCGTGCAGCCACGCCGCCGCGGCCGCGGCCGTGAACGCGCCGAGCCCCTGGGCCATCAGCCCGAGCGCGATCCCCGCCAGCACGTCGCCCGAACCGGCGGTGGCCAGCCACGGCGGCGCGCCGGCCTCGATCACCGCGTCGCCGTCGGGTGCGGCGATGACCGTGTCCGCGCCCTTGAGCAACACGACCGCGCCCGATTCCTTGGCCGCCGCCCTTGCACGCGCCAGCCGATCGCCCTCGTGGCGAAAGAGCCGCGCGTACTCGCCGTCGTGGGGCGTCAGCAGCACGTGGGGCCCGAGGCCCCGAGGCGTTGGAACATGGAACAGCGCGCGCGGGTCGTCGGCGAAGCTGGTCAGCGCGTCGGCGTCCAGCACGGTCGCGCGCCCGCTCCCGAGCACCGCCTCGACGCGGGCCCGTGTCGCCTTGCCTACGCCAGCGCCCGGCCCGATCAGGATCGCGTTCTTGCGCTCGTCGTCGAGGATGCGCGCGAAGTCCTGGTCGGTCGCGGCGATGAGGGTCATCACCGAGGTCTGGTGCGCGGCGTGGACCGCGGCCGACTCGGGGCTCGCCACCACGCTCACCAGCCCCGCGCCCGCGCGCAGCGCCGCGCGCGCCGCAAGCCGCCCGGCGCCCGAGGTGGTCGCGCCGCCGCCCACGACCAGGCCGTGGCCGCGGGCGTACTTGTGGTCCGTTGCGCGGGGCCAGCGCAGCGCCGATTCCCAAAGCTCCGGGCCGTTGATCCAGGCGTGGGGCGCGATGGTGTCGAGCGCCGCGTCCGGCACGCCGATGTCGGCGACGACGACCTCGCCGCAAAGCTCGCGCCCGGGCAGCAGGACATGTCCGGGCCTGCGCCGAACAAAGGTTACCGTCAGCCGCGCCGGGCACGCCGTGCCGAGCACGGCGCCGCCGTCCCCGGTCACGCCGCTCGGCAGATCGACGGCGACGACCGGCCGGCCCGACGAAGATGCCGCCCCCAGCGCCGCCGCCGCCGCGCCTTCGACCGGGCGGGCAAGCCCCGCGCCGAACAGCGCATCGACGATCAGCCCGGCGCCGGCGACGACGCGCGGGTGCAGCTCCTCGACAGCGCCCGGCCAACGCGCCGCCATGGCCGCCGCGTCGCCCGCGAGCCGGGTTCGCTCGCCGAGCAGGGCGACGCGCACCGGCCATCCGGCCTCGGCCAGCCGGCGCGCGACCACGAACCCGTCGCCGCCGTTGTTGCCCGGGCCGCACAGCACCAGGGTGGGGCACGGCACGAAGCGAACCCGGATCGCGGCGGCCACGGCGCGCCCCGCGTTCTCCATCAGATCGAGCGTGGCCACGCCCAGGGCCGCGGCCGCCCGGTCCGCGGCGGTGCAGTCCGCGACCGTCAGCAGCGCCGAGCGCGCGACCGGGCGGCGCCCGGCGAGCGATTCAACCCGGGCCGGGATCACGCCGGGCCGGGATCACGGAAGACATCCGCGCGCATCCGGTGCTCCAGGGCGAAGCCGTCGGCGACGCGGCGGGCGTTGAACCGGGCCTCGACCTCCGGTGACGCGACCCGCTCGCGCGGCAGCGCGTTGTAGCGGGCGCCGACGATCTCGGCGACGAATGCCGCGAAGTCGGGATAGCGGTAGGTCTCGGCGTAGCCGATCGTGCGCCGGCGTCCGAACCGCGGTTCGGCGCGCTTGAGCGCGGCCTGCGCCGCCTGGCGCACCGCGGTCTCGTCGTGGAACGGCCGGGACACCTCGGCGTAGGCGCACTCGATCTCGGGCTCCAGCACGATCAGGGCGCCGCCTGGGGCGAGCACGCGGCGCGCCTCGGCCAGCGCCGCGTCCATGGCCTCGACCGGGACATGGTGCAGCGAGCTGCCGAACACCACCGCGTCGAGCGAGCCGTCCGGTGTGGGCAGGTTCTGGGCCACGCCGGACAGGAAACGCACGCCCGGCTCCGGCGCGGCCGCGTTGTCCGCGGCTTGCTGGGGTTCCGGATCGACCGCCAGGACCGTCGCGCCCAAACGTGCGAGCCCCCGCGCCAGCGCTCCCTTGCCGCAACCCACGTCGGCGAACGCCCGGCCCTTGGGCGGCACCAGCCGCGTGACCACGGTCAGGTCGTCGCTCGCGCCCCAGTTCTCGACCGTATCCATGGCCTCGACCGTATCCATGGCCTCGCCCGTATCCATGGCCTCGCCCGTGTTCATGACCTAGATCGCGTCCATCGCTCTCTCGGTTGCACGATAGCGAAGCTGCTAGGATGTTGCCATGCGTCGCGCCACAGCCCTGGTTGCCCTGGTCGCCCTGCTCGCCCTCGCCCCCGGCGCGGCCCGCGCCGACGAGGCGCTCAGCGGCGCCGCCTGGGCCGCGTCTGGCGACACGCTGGTGATCGGCCAGACGATCGTGCGCCTGCGCGGCATCGACGCGGCCGAAAGCGACCAGTCGTGCCAGCGCGGCGCGGAAACCTGGCCGTGCGGCGCCGAGGCGACGGCCGAACTCGACCGCCTGATCGCCGATCGCGTCGTGACCTGCGGTCAACTCGAATCAATCAGCGCCCAGACGATGGCGGCCCGATGCGCCGCGGGGGGCGTCGACCTGGCCGAGCGCATGGCGGCGTCGGGCTTCGCCTTCGCCGAGCCGGGCGCCGATCCGGCCTACGCGGCGGCCGAGGCCGCGGCCAGGGACGCGGCGCGCGGCATGTGGTCGGGCACGTTCATGGCCCCGGCGAAGTGGCGCCAGGTCGCCGGCTGCAGTTGCTCCGCGCGCAAGAAGGCGTTCATGCGCAACACTGAAAGCGCGCCCGAACCCTCTGACCTGCCGACGAATTAAGGTCGGGGCTCGCAGGTTGCGCCCAGCGCGCGGTTCGCCGCTTCAGGAACGTTCTTGGCTGCGCCTTGGTGTCGTCGACGCGGCGTGCGCTCTTCGCCACATCCCGGGCGGAACGCCTACCGTCTTTTTGAACGCGCGATTGAAGGCGGCTTCCGATTCATAGCCCACTTCCGCCGCAGCTTGGGCCACGTTCATGCCGGGCCGTTCCAGCAAGCGCGCCGAGAGCTGCAGCCGCCAATTGCTAAGGTAGTGCATCGGCGGAGTTCCCATCAGCTCGGTGAAACGCACGGCAAACGCCGTTCGCGACATGCCGACTTCGCGCGCCAAACCTTCGAGAGTCCACGGTGCCGCCGGTTGCCCGTGCATCAGCTTGAGGGCCGTCCCAATCGAACGGTCGCGCAGACCCGCGAGCCAACCCTTGGACTGCTCCGGCAAGCCGTCGATGTATTGGCGTATGGCCATCAGAAACATGAGTTCGCTCAATTTGGAGAGGATGGATTCACCACCGTCGTGCGGGCTTTCGCATTCGCGCAAAGCGAGGCGAACGAGATCCGATGTAAGGCGGCCATCGTCGCTATGTTGCCTCAGATGCAAGAGACGAGGCAGCGCGCCCAGGATCGGGTTGAAGGGTCTCGCGTCACAGCCTAGGTAACCGCACACGAAACGCGCCGGCTCGCCCGCGCCGCCGAGCTCGTTCAAGACGAAGGGTAAAGGTCTATCTGTTGGCCGATAATAGAGATCGAGATCGGGCTCCGCGCGTTTGCCTCGCTCGCTGCCCATGCAATGGGCGTCGCCGCCCGCTAAGATCACCGCGTCGCCCGCCTCCATGCGAACCGCCGGTTCGGAACCGTCCGCCAGCTGCACCCAGCACCAACCGTCCATCATGATATGGAAGGCGATCACGTGTTCGAATTCGGGCATCACCTTGGCGGACACGGTGGACGTCGATGGCGTCCCCCCCACCCAAGGCGCGCGGGCACGGACGTCGAAATAGACCGCCCCGGTCAGGCGGACCACGCGCAGGACATCCGACAAGACGTCCAAGGAAGCCTCCGCCATGCACGCTCGATCAAGTAATTTGGACGATAGGGCAATTGACTGGACGCCGCAGCAAGAATCATCGAAACGAAGTCATGGCGATGCGGTGCGCGGCCCGCTAGCGTGCAAACCCGTTCAACACTTGCGTCCAAGGACTCGAAGCCATGACCGACGACCGAGCGATCTCGACGTTCAAGCAAGGCTTCCGCGGCGACGCTCTGGAATCGGCCGACGCCGGATATGACGAAGCGCGCAAGCTCTATAACGGCATGATCGACAAGCGTCCGCGGCTCATCGCGCGCTGCGCCGACGCCGCCGACGTCATCGCCGCAGTGAATTTCGGCCGTGACGAGGGGCTCCCGATCGCGATCCGCGGCGGCGGTCATAGTGGGCCGGGTCTCGGCTCGTGCAATGACGGAATCGTGGTCGACTTGTCCGGCCTGAAGGGTGTGCGCGTCGATCCCAAGGAGCGCACCGTGCGCGTCGAACCCGGCTGCACGCAGGGCGATGTGGAGCACGCCGCGCATACGTTCGGTCTCGCCGTGCCGGCGGGCATCGTGGGCTCGACCGGCGTCGCCGGGCTCACGCTCGGCGGCGGCACGGGCTATCTCACGCGGGCGCATGGCCTCACGATCGACAATCTCATCGAGGCGGACGTCGTTCTGGCCGACGGACGTTTCGTGACCGCGAGCGAAAAAGAGAACGCCGACTTGCTTTGGGCGCTCAAGGGCGGCGGCGGCAATTTCGGGGTGGTGACGAGCTTTCTTTTTCGCGCGCACCCCGTGAAGGATGTCTACGCCGGACCGATCTTCTGGGACGCTGTGCACGCCAAGGAGATCATGCGCTTCTACCGCGACTTCTTGCCGATGGCGCCGGAAAAATTGTGTCCCTTCCTCGGGTTGAAGATGGTGCCGGCGACCGCGCCCTTCCCGGAGGAGCACTGGGGCAAGCCTGCTTGCGCGCTGGTCTCCTGTTACAACGGCCCCAAGTCCGAAGGCGAAAAAGCGATGGCGCCCGTGCGCGACGCACTGCCGGCGCCGATGTTCGACTGGATGGGCGAGATGCCGTTCACGGCAGTTCAAAGCTTGTTCGATCCGCTGTTGCCCAAAGGGTTGCAGTGGTATTGGAAGGGCGATTTCGTGAAGGACCTTTCCGACGCCGCGATCGACAGGCATATCGAACAGTCGTCGAAATCGGTCGGCGCCCTTTCGCTCATGCACCTCTACCCCATTGACGGTGCGGTTCACCGCGTGGCGTCGGACGCCACGGCATGGAGCGCTCGCGACGCCACCTGGTCCATGGTGATCGCGGCGATCGATCCCGACCCGAACAAGGCCGAAGCGCTGAAAAAATGGGGACGCGCCTATTGGGAGGCGGTCCATCCGTACAATCTCGGCGGCGCGTACGTGAACTTCATGGACGCGGACGAAAACGCCGGTCGCATCCAGGCTAGCTACGGCGCCAATTACGCCCGCCTCGCCCGTGTGAAAAAGAAGTTCGATCCCGACAATCTGTTCCGCGTCAACCAGAACATTCCACCCGCCGCGTGACGCCAAACTTGCTGTCACGAAAAAGGAAAAAGGGGGAAAAGGGGACGCTTCCCGTTTTTCAGCTTGCCCGGCCGGTGGTCACCCCGCGTTTCGCCAGCGGGGAAAAAGGGGACGCTACCCTTTTCTCCCTCATTCCTCGCGGTCGCGCAGGTGTATCCGCACCCGGCCGGGCTCGACGATCCACAGCGAGCCGACAACCGAGCGGGTCTCCAGGACAGCCAGAAAGTCCCTCAGGCGGTCCAGAATGGACGGAACGCTGGCGCGCGGCCCAACCTCCAGGACAATCACGCCCACGCTCCGCTCGGGCGGAAATCGGGTCACCTGGCCGAAATCGCGATCGAGCGTGATGAGCGCCCTGCCCTCGCTCGCGCACGCCGCGAACAACTCCTAGTCCGCGGCTCCCCCGAGGCCCTGGTCTCGTACTGTCGTCACATCGTGCCCGGAAGCGCGCAAGAACGCCAGACCGCGGCGTCCGATGTTCCCGTCGAGCTTGAATTTCACGCTTGCCCGGCGACCGGTACCGGCACGATGCGCTCGCGCGAAACCTCGGCGCCGTAGGCGATCGCGGCCAGCACGTCCTCATGGATGAGCTGCGGGTACTCGGCCAAGAGCTCCGCCTCGGTCATCCCGGCGGCGAGCAAGTCAAGCAGCAGCGAGACCCAGATGCGCGTGCCCTTGACGCATGGCTTGCCGCCGCAGATTTCCGGGTCAATTGTGATTCGTTCGAGCAGCGCGTTCATTGCCGATCCCAAGTCCTCGCGGCATAGGAAAAACGGGACGCTTCCCTTTTCTCCGCCCCTACGCCCTTCGTCACCCCGCGTTTCGATAGCGGCCTCGACGCCGTACCCTGCCCGGAAAATTGGTCGGAGCGGCGAGATTTGAACTCGCGACCCCCAGTCCCCCAGACTGGTGCGCTACCAGGCTGCGCTACGCTCCGAACCCCGTTCGCTTAGAGACCGTTGAGAATGTATGGACTAGAAGCAGGCATGACCGTCATGCCCGGCCTCGTGCCGGGCATCCACGTCTTTCTTGATCGCAGGCGTGGATGGCCGGGTCAAGCCCGGCCATGACGCGTTCGTATTGAGCAGCGGTCAGCGTCAACGACCTCATCCTCATCCCCGCCCCCTCACACTTCCCTCTCCCCCGCGCCTTGCGGGGGGAGAGGGTTGCGTAGGGTTGGCGCGGCGCAGCCGCGCCCTACCCGAAGCTGGGTGAGGGGGGCGACTCCCCTTTCGTTGCAACCCGCCCTCAGCCCTCGCCGAGCAATCGGCGGATGGCTACCAGTTCCTCGCGCAGCGCCTTGAGGTGCCGCCGGGTCTCGGCCGCGTCCGGATCTTGCGCGGCGGGTGTCGGCATCACCGGCGGGGCGGGCCGGCCGCGCTGGCTGCTCTGGCGCAGCAGCTTCTGCGCCCCCTTGATGGTGTAGCCCTCGGAGTAGAGCAGGCTCTTGACCCGGCGCAGGATGTCGATGTCGTCCGGGCGGTAATAGCGCCGGCCGCCGCCGCGCTTCAGCGGGCGGATCTGGCTGAACTTGGTCTCCCAGAAGCGCAGCACGTGCTGCGGCACGCCCAGTTCCTCGGCGACCTCGCTGATCGTGCGAAACGCGCTCGCCGCCTTCACGGACCGCTCGGGTTCGGCGTTGCGTCCTTCGAACGGCAGTTCGTCGCTCACGCGGCGTGGCCAGAGCCGGCCCGGTTGATGCCGTCCTTGAGCACGTGGGAGGCGCGGAACACCAGCACCCGGCGCGGCAGGATCGGCACCGCCTCGCCGGTCTTAAGGTTGCGCCCCACCCGCTGCGCCTTCTCGCGCACCGAGAAGCTGCCGAACGACGAGATCTTGACCGTCTCGCCCTTGGTCAGCGCCTGGCTGATGTGATCGAGAATGGTCTCCACCATGTCGGCCGATTCGTTGCGCGACAGCCCGACCTCACGGTAGATGGCCTCCATCAAGTCCGCGCGCGTGATCGTCTTGGTCGTCATGGCGCCCCCCGCCTGCGACTTCGATCACAACGTTATCTCTGTTTGGAAAAACCGTCAATATCAGAGACATGACGCGCGCCGTTGAGTTCGCACGCCACTTTAGGTCGCGGCCCTACCAGCGAATCGCGCAGGAACCCCAGGCAAGCCCGCCGCCGATCGCCTCGATCACAACGAGCTGGCCCGGCCGGATGCGTCCGTCGTCGGCCGCCTCGGCCAGGGCCAGCGGGACCGAGGCGGCCGAGGTGTTGGCGTGGCGATCGACCGTCAGCACCAGTTTGTCCGCGCTCAGCCCCAGCTTCTTGAGCGTGGCGTCGATGATGCGTTTGTTCGCCTGGTGCGGCACCAGCCAATCGATGTCGCCGGGCGTCAGGCCGTTGGCGGCGAGCGCCTCCTCGACCGCCTCGGCCAGGTGCACGACCGCGTGGCGGAACATCTCGCGCCCTGCCATGCGGACCACGCCCGCCGTCCCGGTCGAGGAGACGCCGCCATCGACGTAAAGCATGTCGTGTTGGCGGCCATCGCTGTGCAGATGGTTCGACAGCACGCCGCGATCCCGCGAGGTCCCCTCGCCTTCCCCGGCGCGCAGCACGACCGCGCCGGCGCCGTCGCCGAACAGCACGCAAGTCGCGCGGTCGTTCCAGTCGAGCAGGCGCGAGAAAGTCTCGGCGCCGATGACCAGGGCGGTCGCCGCCTGGCCGGTGCGGATGAAACTGTCCGCGGTCGCCATGGCGAAGATAAACCCGGCGCACACGGCCTGCACGTCGAACGCGGCGCCGCGCGTCATGCCGAGCGCCCGCTGCACCTTGGTCGCCGTCGCCGGGAAGGTCTCGTCGGGCGTGGTGGTCGCCAGCACGATCAGGTCGACCTCGTCCGCGCCCATCCCCGCGACCTCGAGCGCGCGCCGGGCCGCAGCGGTCGCCAGGTCCGAGGTCAGCTCGCCCGGCGCGGAAACGTGGCGCTGACGGATGCCCGTCCGCTCGACGATCCAGGAATCGGTGGTTTCGAGCCGGCGCGAGAGTTCGTCGTTCGTCACGACGCGGGCAGGCAGGCTGCCGCCCCACCCGGCCACCACGGCACGTGTGACCGTCACAAGGCGGCGGCCTTCGGCGCGATGTCGCGGTTGCCCTGCCAGCGTTCAATTTCCGCGCGCACCCGGTCGTTGAACCCGTGGGTCACCATGTCGACGGCGAAACCTACGGCGTTGGCGAAGCCGAACGCGTCGGTGCCGCCGTGGCTCTTGACCACGACGCCGCCGACGCCGAGGAACATGCCGCCGTTGTAGCGGCGCGGATCGACCCGGTTGCGCAGAGCATTCAACGCCGGCCGCGCCAGCAGATAGCCGAGCTTCGAAACGATCGAGCGCCGGAAGGTCGCGCGCAGGAACTCGGAGTAGAGCTTCGAGGTCCCTTCGATCGCCTTGAGCGCGATGTTGCCGGTGAAGCCGTCGGTCACGATCACGTCGACCCGCCCCGCGGCCAGGTCGTTGCCCTCGACGAATCCGCGGTAGTCCATCGGCACGTCGCCCGCGCGCAGCAAGGCGTTGGCGAGCCTGAGCTCGTCGTGGCCCTTGATGTCCTCGCTGCCGACGTTGAGCAGGCCGACGGTCGGGTTGGCCATGCCGAGAACGTGGCGCGCGAACAAGGCGCCCATGATCGCGAACTGAACCAGGTTGTCGGCGTCGCACTCGACGTTCGCGCCGAGGTCGAGGAACACGGATTCCCCGCGCACCGTCGGCAGGATCGACGCGATCGCCGGGCGCTTGATGCCGGGCAGGGTCTTCAGCACCGTCTTGGCCATGGCCATGAGCGCCCCGGTGTTGCCGGCCGAGACCATGCCCGTCGCCGCGCCGTCGCGCACCGCGTCGATGGCCAATCGCATGCTCGAGCGCCGGCCCTGGCGCAGCGCCTGCGCCGGACGATCGTTCGTGGAAACCACGGTCTCGCTCGAACGCACTTCGGTCACCGCCGCGAGGCGCGGGAAGCGTTGCAGCAGCTTGGCGAGCCGGCCGGGGTCGCCGACCAGGACGAAGCGCAGGTCCGGGTGCCGGTCGCGCGCCTCGTTGGCCCCGGCCACCACCATTTCGGGCGCGCGGTCGCCGCCCATGGCGTCGAGGGAGATGGTCAGTGGTGCCGGCACGGCTGGCTCCCGACCCGCCGGCCGAGCTAGGCCGACGCCTTGGTGCTCACGACCTCGCGGTCGCCGTAATGACCGCAGGCGCGGCAGATGTGGTGCGGCCGCCTGATTTCCCCGCAATTCGGGCACTCGGCCACGGTGGGGCGGCTCAGCGCGTCGTGCGAGCGGCGCATGTCGCGGCGCGACTTGGAGACTTTCTTCTTGGGAACGGCCATGGCTCGGGTTCCGGCGCGGCTGGAACGGGTGCGGCAGATGTATCAAGTTCGGCCCAGCCCGGCAAGCAGCGCCGGGCGCTCAGGGCTTGAGACGGGCCAACCCCGCGAACGGGCCCCCGGGCGCCGGACCCTCGCCGTCCGACCAGCCCTCGAAGGCGGCATCGCCCTTGCGCGGATAGGGATCGAGCGCGAGCCCGAGGGCCTCGGCCACCGGTTCGCCGAGATCGACGGTTCGCCCGATCTGGGGCTCCGGCGGATCGTCGCCGTCCACGACGACATTAACGTCGGCCTCGACGACTGGCGACGACGACTTCGGCTGGAACGTGACGACGACACGGTCGACGACGGTCGCGGCGACGGGTTCGAGCGTCACGACGCACTGCTGGACCACGTCGGCGGCGATGTCGATTTCGGCCCGCACCGCCCGGTCCAGGCGCGTCAGCGTTGCCCGCGCCTCCAGCCGGTCCAGCGCCAAGAGGTTGAAACGGCGCGCCAAAAGGGCGCGTTCGGCGGCCGTCGCGGTCATCTCGACGGTCCGCGACGCGCCATCCGCCAGTACCTTGACGTCGACGCGGCGGATGAACTCCGGGTCGGACGCCATGCGCGCCTCCACAACTGCCGTGGCGGCTTCACTTAGGGCCGCAATTCGGTGATTTCAAGAGTTTTTCCCGTGACGGCCTTTGCCCTGTCGCGCCGGGGAGCCTTCCGCTAACGTTGCCGCGATGGCCGACCCCGACCACCCCGCGATCGACCTGGCGCCGATCGATCTGGCGCGTTTTCGCGCCGGCAACGGCGGCATTCCCTGCGTCTGGACGTTCCGGTCCGGACAGCCTGGACCGTGCGTCATGGTCAATGCCCTGACCCACGGCAACGAGGTGTGCGGGGCCCACGCCATTGCCCGGCTGCTCGACGACGGCCCGCGCCCGATCGCCGGCACGCTGATCTTGAGCTTCGCCAACGTCGCCGCCTACGAAAGCTTCGACCCCGGCTATCCGTTCTTGTCGCGCTATCTGGACGAGGACTTCAACCGGGTGTGGGACGCGGCGACCCTCGACGGTGCCCGCGCGAGTCGGGAATTGGCGCGGGCGCGCGAGCTGCGTCCGATCGTCGACCAGGCCGATCACCTGCTCGACCTCCATTCCACCGAACTGCCCCAGGCGGCGATGCTGTTGGCCGGGGCCCGGCCCAAGAACCTCACGCTCGCCCGCGCCATCGGCTTCCCCGCGCACGTCGTGCTCGACGCCGGACACAAGGCCGGCCGCCGGCTGCGCGATTACGGCAAGTTCGACGACCCGGGCCATCCCAGCCTCGCCCTTCTGGTCGAATGCGGCGCGCACTTCGAGACCCGGAGCGCCGAGGTCGCCTTGGCGACCGCCGCGCGGTTCCTCCGCCACTTCGGCACGATCGACCGGGCGACGGCGAAGCGCTACGGCGCGGATCGGCCGACCGAACCCCAACGCGTGGTCGAGGTCACCCAGGCGGTGACGATCCGCAACGATGGTTTCGCCTTCGCGCAATCGTTCCGCGGCTTCGACGTGGTCGCCAAGGCCGGAACCGTGATCGCCCACGACGGCGACGATCCGGTGCGCACCCCATACGACGATTGTGTGCTGGTCATGCCCGCGCGCAACCCGACCCGCGGCCTGACCGCGGTCCGGCTCGGCCGCCTGGTCGCCTGATAGTTCTCAGCCGCCGACCTCAAGCACGACGGCACCCAGAACAACGAGCCCGGCGGCCACGACCCGCCGCGTCCCGAAGGGTTCGCCGAGCAACCGGGTGCCGATCAACGCGGCCAGGATCACGCTGGTCTCGCGCAGCGACGCGACATGGGCGGCCGAGCCGAAGCTCAGCGCCACCAGGACCATGCCGTAGCCGACCACCATGGCGAGCCCGCCGATCACCAGCATCGGCGCCGAGCTGCGCAAGGCGTCGCGCATGGCAAGCGGGCGCCGGACGACGGCGTAGGCCGGCAACACGATGCCATCCAGCAGGAACAGCCAGCCGATGTAGGCGTAGGGGCTGCCCGAGGCGCGCACGCCCAACGCATCGAGCGTCGTGTAGCTGGCGATGATCACGCCGGTCAGCAAGGGGAACCCGATCGACCGAAGGTCCCCGATGTGCGCGCGACGCCAGCCGACCAGAGTCAAGACGCCGAGCGAGATCGTCGCGATGCCGATGACTTCGTTCGTGCTGAACGTCTCGCCCAAGGTGATCGGCGCGGCCAGGGCGAGAAACAAGGGCGCCGAGCCGCGCGCCAGGGGGTACGCGTGGGACAGGTCGCCGAAGCGGTAGGATTGCAGCAGCGTCCAGTAATAGATCGTATGCACGGCCACGGTCCCGGCCAGGTACGGCAGGCACGCCGGGGCGATGTCGGGCGCGACGAGCACGAGCGCCAGGCCGAACAAGGTGCCGATCCCGGTCATCAGCGCCATGACCACCAGCCGGTCGCCGCGGACCTTGACCAGGGCGTTCCACGTGGCGTGCATCACGGCGGAGCCGAGCGCGAGCAGCGCGGCGAGCAGGTCCAGCGACATCAATCGCCGCGCGCCGCCCGGATCGCGCGCCAGACCCGCTCGGGGCCCAGCGGCATGTCCAGGTTCGTCACGCCGAGCGGCGCCAGGGCATCGAGCACGGCGCTGACCACCGCGGCCGGTGCCGCGACGGGCCCGAGCTCGCCGCTACCCTTGACGCCCAAGGGGTTGGTCCGGCACGCGATCTCGATGCGCCGGGTGTCGAAGGCGACCAGATCGTCGGCGCGCGGCATGGCGTAGTCGAGGAATGAGCCGGTCAGGAGCTGCCCCGAAACCGGATCGTGGACGGCCGCCTCGAGCAGCGCCTGACCGACGCCCTGGGCGATGCCGCCGTGAACCTGGCCATCGACGATCATGGGGTTGACCGCGACGCCGACGTCATCGACCGAGGTGTAGCGCACGAGCGCCACCCGACCGGTCTCCGGGTCGACCTCGACCTCGGCCACGTGACAGCCGTTGGGGTAGGTCGACGCGCGCGAGGCGTAGGCGGCGAGCTCGTCGAGCCCGGGCTCCAGCGACTCGTGCGGAAAATTGTGCGGCACGTAGGCGGTGAGCGCCACCTGGCCGAACGACACGGCGCGGTCGGTACCCCGGACCGTGAAGGCACCATTGGCGAACTCGATGTCCGCGACGCTGGCTTCCAGAAGATGGGCCGCGATCCGGCGACCCTTGGCGATCACCTTGTCCACCGCCGCCAGCGCCGCCGGTCCGGCGATCGACAGGGAACGCGAACCGTAGGTGCCGCGCCCCCACGGATCGCGCCCGGTGTCGCCGAACGCGACCTCGATCGCCTCGATCGGCAGCCCGAGTCGAGCGGCGACGAGCTGGGCGTAGACGGTCGCGTGGCCCTGGCCATGGCTGTGGGTGCCGACGAACAGGGTCGCCGTGCCCGTCGGGTGCACGCGCAGCCGCGCCTGCTCCATCTCGTAGCCGCCGCCCGCCGTGGGATGGACGTAGGCGGCGATACCGAGGCCGCGCAACAGACCCTTCGCCTCGGTGTCCGCGCGGCGGACCGTGAACCCCGGCGCGTCGGCCCGTGCCAGCGCCGCGTCGAGCGCCGCCGCGAAGTCGCCGCTGTCGTGGACCGCGCCGACGCGGTTGGCCTTGGGCGTCGTGATCGGCCCGACCATGTTGCGGCGGCGCAGTTCGGCCCGGTCCAACCCGGTCGCGCGAGCCGCGGCATCGACCAGCCGTTCGATCACGGTCACCGCCTCGGCGCGGCCGACGCCGCGGTAGACATCGGTGGGCGCCGTGTTGGTGAAGCAACCGATGGCCCGCACGTCCACCGCGCCGAACTCGTAGACGCTGGCGATCGATACGCCGTACTCGTAAGCGCACACGGGCCCGGCCTGCGACAGGTACGCGCCCTGGTTGACCCGGGCCGTGGTGCGCAGTGCCACGAACCGGCCGTCGGCATCCAGGGCGAGCTCCGCATCCGCGACGACGTCGCGGGCGTGGCTGTCGGTCAGGAACCCCTCGCTCCGTTCGGCCAGCCAACGAACCGGGCGACCGAGCGTCAGCGCGGCGAAGGCGACCGCGACCTCCTCGGGCGGCAGGGCGAGGCGGCCGCCGAAACCGCCGCCGAAATCGGTCGCGACCACATCGAGCCGGTGCTCGGGCACCGGCAGCACCGACTCTGCCAGGGTCTTGCGCAGGCGATGAGGCGACTGGTTGGTGACGTGGAGCACGAGCCCGCCCCGGCCGTCGGGCAAGGCCAGGATGCCGCGCGTTTCGAGCGGGCTCGGCACCAGCCGGGGGATACGCACCGTGATGGACACCCGGCGGGTGGCGCGCTGCAACGCCGCCGCGACAGCATCGTGCGAACCCCAGCGCAGCTCGAAGGCGCGGTTGCCGGGCGCCTCGGGCCAGATGTCCGGGCCGCCGACGCCGACGTCCATGACGATCGGCAGCGGCGCAAGCTCCGCGACCACGGCCTCCGCGCCGTCGCGGGCAGCGTCCACGGTCTCGGCGACGACGACCGCGAGCGGTTCGCCGACGTACGCGGCGCGCGCCTCAGGAAGCACCGGGTGCGGCGGCCGCGCCATGGGCCGACCGTCGTAACTGGTGACCGGCACGTTGCACGGCAGAAGACGAACGCCGCCGGCGCGCAGATCGGCCCCGGTGTAAACCGCGACGACCCCGGGCACGGCCAGCGCCGGTCCGGTCGCCAGTCGAACGATGCGCGCGTGCGCGCTGGTCGAGCGCACGAATGCCGCGTGCAGCAGGGCAGGCACCGGTCGATCCGCCAGGAATTGCCCGCGGCCCGTCAGCAGGCGCGGATCCTCGAGCCGGCGTACCGACTGGCCGATCGCCGTCATGGGGCGCGCCGCGCGGACGCGCCGGAGCGCAACATCACGACCTTCCCGGGCACGACGCCCGCGGCCGCCGCCAGGCCATCGGCGCTGGCCCGGAACCGCGCGAAGGTATCGATCAGCGCCGCGGCGGTGGCTTCGTCGGGCGCCATCTCGGACACCATGAGCGCGGCCTTGCGGCGCCCCGACAGCACCGCGTTGCACGCCCGGAAGCAATTGCTGAGGCAGCAGATCGGCTGGACCGACGACCCCGGACCGAGCCGCTCGATGACCAGGTCGTAGAGTCGCTGGCCAGGGCGCGAATCGGTGCCCGGCAGAACCTCGAGCCCGCGCCACCGGCAGGTCACGCAAACCCGCAACACGTCGCCCCGCCGCGCCCCGCCGCCAGCCGTCTCGCCGTCCTCGCCAGCCATGGGCCCCGAACCGTCGTTCCGCGCCAGCCCGTTCTATGCTACCTCCCTGCGTCCGGTCACGTGGATGTTGCGGGGCGGGATGTCGCGAGGGGGAATATGGCGGGTCGGGCCGAGCTGACGGCGGGCGAGACGGATGCCGGCACGACGCTGGTGGCCAGCGGGCCGTGGTGCCTCGAAACCGCGGCCGAGCTCGACGCCCGCCTCGGGGCATTGGCGTCGCCCCGCGGCCCGGTGACGATCGACCTGGCGGGGATCGAGCGGCTCGACAGCGCCGGCGCCTGGCTGTTGCAACGCACCAGGTCCGCGCTTACGGGCACGGGCACCGCCGCCGTCTTCGCCGGCGTGCGCCCCGAGCACGCCGGTCTGCTCGAACGGGTCTCCGCCGCCGACCGGCCGGCGGAGATGGCGCGGCCAAGAACCGATCTGGTCCGCGCCGTGCTCGGGCACGTCGGCGAGGCGACCGTCGCCACGCTGATCGAGGCGCGCGACCTGCTGGGCTTTTTCGGGCTGACCGTGACGGTCTTCGCCCGCACGGTCGCGCGACCGGGCCGGCTGCGCTTCGTCTCGCTCGTCAATCACATGGAGCACGTCGGGCTCAACGCCTTGCCGATCGTCGGCCTGCTCTCCTTCCTGATCGGCGTGGTGCTGGCGTACCAAGGCGCCGACCAGCTGCGCCGCTTCGGCGCGGAAGTGTTCACGGTCAACCTGCTCGGCGTCTCGATCCTGCGCGAGCTCGGCATCCTGATCGCCGCCATCATCATCGCCGGGCGCTCGGGCAGCGCGTTCACCGCGCAGATCGGCACCATGAAGGTCAACCAGGAAGTCGACGCGCTGCTGGCGCTCGGGCTCGACCCGATCGAGATCCTGGTGCTGCCGCGGGCCTTCGCCCTGATCCTGACCCTGCCGCTGGTCGGGTTCTACGCCAACCTCATGGGCCTGGCGGGCGGCGCCCTGATGTCGCTGGTCGTGCTCGACCTGTCGCTCGGCCAGTTCGTGAGCCAACTCAACGAGGCCGTGACGACCACGACGTTCTGGGTCGGCATGGTCAAGGCGCCGGTGTTCGCCTTCATTATCGCGCTGGTCGGCTGCTACTGCGGGCTCAAGGTCAAGGGCAACGCCGAAAGCGTCGGCCTGATGACCACGCAGTCCGTGGTCGAGGCCATCTTCCTGGTGATCGTGACCGATGCCGCGTTCTCGATCCTGTTCTCGTACCTGGGCCTATGACCGCGATAGAGCCTGTGACCGCGATGGGGCCCGTGACCGCGACGGCGGGGGACGAACCGGTGATCCGCGTGCGCGGGCTGGTGACCAGGTTCGGTCCCCAGATCGTCCACAACGGCCTCGACCTCGACGTCGTGCGCGGCGAGGTGCTGGGCGTGGTCGGCGGCTCGGGCACGGGCAAGTCGGTGCTGCTGCGCACGATCATCGGGCTCAACCCGGCCGCGGCGGGCACCATTGAGGTGCTGGGGCGCGATACCGCCCAGCTCGACCGCGCCGAATCCAACGCCCTGCGCCAGCGCTGGGGCGTGCTGTTCCAGGACGGCGCGCTGTTCAGCTCGCTGACCGTCGCCGAGAACATCGAGGTCCCCATGAAGGAGCGCGGCGGGCTTTCCCCCGCCCTGCAAGACGAGCTCGCACGCTTGAAGATCAACCTGGTCGGCCTGCCCGCGGACGCCGGACGCAAGATGCCGTCCGAACTCTCCGGCGGCATGCGCAAGCGTTCGGGGCTGGCGCGCGCCCTTGCGCTCGACCCGGAGATCCTGTTCCTCGACGAGCCGACCGCGGGGCTCGATCCGATCGGCGCCGCGGACTTCGACTCACTGATCCGCAACCTGCAGCGAAGCCTGGGGCTGACCGTGTTCATGGTGACGCACGACCTGGACAGCCTGCATGCGATCTGCGACCGTATCGCCGTTCTGATCGACGGAAAGACCGTTGTCGGCACGCTGGCCGATCACGTGGCCAACCCCCATCCCTGGGTGCAGGCCTATTTCTGTGGCCCGCGTGGCCGCGCCGTGACCGCCTGAGGGGGCGGACGTCCAAGGGGCCATCCGGGGGGCAGATGGAAACGCGTGCAAGCTACGTCCTGGTCGGCGCGTTCGTCCTGGCCCTCGTCGCCGGGACCACGGCCTTCGTCGTGTGGCTGGCCAAGCTCGAGATCGACCGCGCGTTCGCCAGCTACGACATCTACTTCGAGGGCTCGGTCAGCGGTCTGCGCGAAGGCGGCGTGGTGCAATACCACGGCGTGCCGGTCGGCACCGTGACCGCGATCGAGATCGACCCCGAAAACGTCGAGCGGGTGCGCGTGACCATCGAGGTGGGCGCCGAGACCCCGATCAGCGCCGACGTGGTGGCGACGCTGCAGATCCAGGGCATCACCGGCCTCAGCTTCGTGCAGCTCTCGGGCGGCAGCAACGAGGCGGGGCCGCTCGAGGCCAAGGCGGGCGAGCGCTACCCGGTGATCGCCTCGCGCGTCTCGGGGCTCGAGCGGGTGTTCGAGACGGTGCCCCAGCTCGTCCAGAGGTTCACCGAGCTGGTCGAGCGCGCGATGATCCTGCTCAACGACGAGAACCAGCAGGCATTCGCCGAGACCCTGGACAACGTCCGCGACCTGACCGGCGCGCTCGCCGGCGAGACCGACAATTTCCACGCCGTGATGGTGGACGCCCAGGCGACGATCGTCGCGGTGCGCGGCACGGCGGAGGAGGCCGAGGCCCTGGCCGGCGAGCTTCGCACCAGCGCGACGCGTCTCACCGAAAGCGTCGACGTGGCATTGGCCCAGATCACGACCACCACGGCGACCGCGGACGAGAACATCGCGGGTGTCGGCCAGGACGCGCGCGCCACCCTCGCCAAGGTCGACGAGACGGCCGAGGCGGCGACACGGCTGGCCAACGAGATGACCGCACTGGTCGAGGAAAACCGCGGCCCGATCAGCGCGTTCTCGGAATCCGGGCTCTATGAGCTGTCGCAGTTCATCACCGAGGCACGCGGGCTGGTCGCGGTGCTCACGCAGATCGCCGCCCAGATGGAACGCGACCCCACCCGGTTCCTTCTGGGCGGACAGCAGCAGGGATACGAGGCGCCATGACGATACGTTTAGGCTTATCGCGCCGGTGGCTCGTCCTGGCCGGCGCCTTCGTGCTGACCGGCTGCGCCGCGGCCAACCTCATTCCCGAGGCGGCCGACCGACCCGATCTCTTCGTGCTGACGCCGAAGAGCACGTTCGAGCCCGACCTGCCGACGGTCAGTTCCCAGCTTGCCGTCGAATTGCCGCTCGCCTCGGCCGGCATCGACACCGGACGCATTGCCCTGATGCACACGCCGATGCAGCTCGACTACTACGCCCGATCCAACTGGACCGACCGGGCCTCGGCGATGGTGCAGAACCTGATCATCCAATCGTTCGAGAACTCGGACCGGATCGTCGGTGTCGGCCGCGTCTCGGTCAATCTGCGCGCCGACTATGTGTTGGTGACCGAGTTGCGCGAGTTCCAGGTGGAGTACTTCCACGACGGCGGCCCGGTGGTCCACGTCCAGCTCAACGCCAAGCTGGTCAAGTTCCCGGAACGGGTCATCGTCGGCAACATAACGTCCGAGGAAAGCGTCGTGGCGGCGGCGGATTCCATGGACGCGATCATCCCGGCGTTCGACGACGCCCTTGGCGCGACCCTGCGCGACATCGTGAGTTGGACGCTCCGCACCATGGCGTCGGGCGGCGCCTGAGCGGCTCATGCCGCTATTGCGCATCTCTCGGCGGGACGCCTTGACCGCCGCGGTCGCGGCGACGGTCTTGCCCGGTCTCGCGCGCGCGGCATCGCCGGTGGACCTGCGCGTCGTGCGCCGGACCGTCGAGATCACGGGTCGAGCGGCGACGGCGCTGGGGTTCGCGTCGCTCCCAGGCGCAGGGATTCGCATCGGCGCGGGCGATCGGTTCGCGGCGGTCCTCGCCAACGAGCTTGACGGACCCACGTTGATCCATTGGCACGGCCAGACCCCGCCGACCGACCAGGACGGCGTGCCCGAGCTGTCGCAGCCCGCGCTCGCGCCGGGCGGCCGCTATGCCTACGACTTCGCCGCGCGCCCCGGCACCCACTGGCTTCATTCCCACGTCGGACTGCAGGAGCAGAGCCTGCTCGCCGCGCCCATGATCGTCGAGGATCCGGCTGACGTCGGGCGCGACGAGCAGGAGGTCGTGGTCTTCGTGCAGGATTTCTCCTTCCGCTCGCCCGAGGACATCCTGGCGGAGCTTCGGGCCGGCGGCGGCGCCCACGCGGGCCATGGCATGGTCGCCCTCAACGACTTCGAACACGACGCCTACCTGACCAACGGCCGGACGCTCGACGACCCCGAGATCGTCGTGGTCGAGCGCGGCGGCCGGGTGCGGCTGCGCGTCATCAACGCCAGCGCGGCCACGAACTTGTGGCTGGACCTGGGCGAGCTTTCCGGCGAACTCATCGCCGTCGACGGCGACGCCGTGGCACCGGTCGCGGGCAACCGGTTCCCCCTCGCCATCGCCCAGCGGCTTGACGTCCGCCTCGCGTTGCCTGAGTCGGGGTCATGGCCCGTCCTCGCCTTGCGCGAGGGTGGACGCGAACGCACCGGACTGGTGCTGGCAACCGCGAGCGCCGCGGTGCCGCGCATCGACCCCCTGGCCGAGGGCACGGCGCCGGCGGTGGACCTTGGCCTGGAACGCACCCTTACGGCGGTCGCGGGACTGGGCCCGCGGCCGGTGGACCGTGCCTTGGCGGTCGCGCTGACCGGCGGGGGCGCGGACTACGTCTGGTCGCTCAACGACCGCGTCTTCGGCCAGCACGAACCTCTGGAACTGCGACTTGGCGAGCGTGTCGCCCTGACCTTCCGCAACACGACCCGCATGGCGCATCCGATGCACCTGCACGGGCATCACTTCCAGGTCGTCGCCATCGACGGCCGGGAGTTCCAGGGCGCCGTGCGCGACACCGTGCTCGTGCCGATCGACGGGGCGGTGACGGTCGCGTTCGACGCCGACAATCCGGGCCACTGGGCGCTGCACTGCCACAACATCTTCCACATGGAAGCGGGGATGATGACGGCGCTCCGCTATGTCGCATAGCTCGGGCACGGTTCAGCGGCGGCGGCCCCGCGCTTCCTCGTCGAGCGCCCTCAGGGCATCCCGGTAGACGCCGCGGCCGAAGGCGTATTGCGGCAGGTTGACGTCGCCGCCGACATTGAGTTCGAGCAGCAGCGGTCCCTCCTGGGTCAGCGCCACGTCCCACGCCTGGGCGCGAAGTCCCGGGAACGCGCTGGCCGCGCCGCGCGCCATGTCGATCGCCGCGGCCCAGTCCGGCAAGGTCGCGCCCAGCAGCCGAAACCCGGTGTCCGGGTGGCTCTCGAGCTCCCGTTGCGCCGGCCCGACGCCCTGGACGACGCGGACGATCCGGCCGTCCGCCGTGTCGAGCGCCGCGAGCAGGTTGCCCGCGCGCCAGAAATTGTCGGCGGCGTGGGTTCCCGCCGGCACCTTCCACAGCGCGTAGAACACCGTCGGCCCGCCAGCGCCGAGCAGGATGACCAGCCGCACCGTGGCGATGCGATCGCCGCACGCCTCGCGCACGAACGGATGGGGATCGAGCCGTTCCTGAAACAGGTAACCGTCGGCGAAGGCGCCGAGCTCGGCGACAAAGCCGGCCATGCCGGCTTCCTTGCCGTCGGCGCGGCGCACCCGGTCGGCGGCCGCGTCATAACCGGCGAGGGCGACGGTGCCGACGCTATGGCGCCCGGTGACCGGCTTGCCGAACAGAGGGTACGGGGCGCGGCGCAGGAACGCCGCCGCCGCCGCGGCGTCCGGCAGGGCTTCGGCGCCGGGATAGCGCCGGTCCGGGTGCAGCACGCCAAGCACGCGCGGCACGCGATAGCCGAGCCCGGTCATCACCGCGTAGTAGAGCAGCTTGTCGTGGGCCGCCGCGACCCAGGTCGGGTTGGTCAGGCGGTAAAACAGGCCGGCCTGGCCCTGCTCCCCGATGTGGGCGCGGCGGTCGGCGTCGGAGCGCGCCGGTTCATAGAGGCGGAACAGGTAGTATTCCCGCGGCGAAATCCAGCTGGGCCTCCGGCGCAAGCGGCAGATGTCGACGATCTGCCGCAGGAACGGACGGCCCGCCTTGCGTGCCCGGTAGGCCGCCTGGGCGAGATCGAGGCTGGGACCGGCCTTGCGCCGGTCAAGCAGTGTCGCGTCGTTGCCCATGACCGTTCCCGCGCGACATTAGCAGAGGTCGGTGGAACGCGATAACCTGTCGCGTCGGTCAAGCCTGGAGCCAAGCATCGCCATGCGCCTCGTCGTCGCCATGATGAAGCATGAGACCAACACGTTCTCGCCGGTGCCGACGCCGTTCGAGCGGTTCGGCGGCCGGGGCGCGCATTTCGGCGCCGCCGCGCGCGACGCCTACGCCGGCACCAACACGCCGTTCGCGGCGTACCTGGACCTGGCGCGCCAGGCCGGAGCGTCGGTGACGACCCCGGTGGCGGCCGAGGCCCCGCCGAGCGGCCCGGTCGAGGCGAGTGCCTACGCCCGGTTCAGCGACGCCATTTGCGAGGCGATCGACAAGGGTTGCGACGCCTGCCTGCTCGACCTGCACGGCGCCATGGTGGCCGAGACGACCGACGACGGCGAAGGCACGCTGCTGGCGCGGATTCGCGCGCTCAGGCCCGATCTGCCGATCGCCGTGGCGCTCGACCTGCACGCCAACATGACGGACGCCATGGCGGACAACGCCACCGTCATCGCCGGCTACAAGACCTACCCTCACGTCGACATGTACGCCGCCGGCGAGCGGGCCGGACGCATCGTGCTCGACGCCATGGCGGGGCGGTGCCGCCCGGTCATGGTCTGGGGCAACCGGCCGATGTTGCCCCACACGCTGCGCATGGCCACCCACGTGCCGCCCATGAAGGACTTGATCGAGTTGGCGCTCGCCGCCGAGGCACAAGGCTTGCTCGCCGCGACCGTGTTCGGCGGCTTCCCGTTGGCCGACATCCCCACCGCCGGCCTCAGCGTCGTGACCGTCGCGGACGGCGATCGCGCGGCGGCGCTCGGCGCCCGCGACGCGATGCTCGATGCGGCGTGGCAGCGGCGCGCGGACTTCGTTTACGGGAGCGAGCCCCTGGAGCAATCCGTGGCGCGCGCCAAGGCGCTGGACGGCGGCCCGATCCTGCTGATCGACCATGCCGACAATTGCGCTTCGGGCGGCACCCAGGACACGGTAACCGTGCTGCGCGAGGTGCTGCGCCAAGGTCTCGAGGACGTGGCCGTGTTCGCGATCTGCGACCCGGCGGCGGTGCGCGAGATGATCGCGGCCGGCGTCGGCAACCCGGTCGAGCTGAAGCTCGGCGGCAAGGTCGCCATGCCAGCGATCGGCCGCCAGGGCGAACCGATCGAGGTCAAGGGTCGCGTGCGCGCCGTGACCGACGGCCGCTTCAAGGTGCGCGGCCCGATGGCGACCGGAACCACCATCAACATGGGACGCACCGCCGTGCTCGATACCGGCGAGGTCGAGATCGTCGTGTGCGAACGCAATACCGAGCCCTACGACCTGGGCTCGTTCCGCAGCGTCGGCATCGAGCCGACCGAACGACGGTACCTGATGCTGAAATCGCGGGTGCACTACCGCGCCGGATTCGGCCCGATCGCCCGGCACATCGTCGAATGTGACGGGGTCGGCGTCACCTCGTCGGACATGAGCCTGTTCAAGTTCGAGAAGGTGCGGCGGCCGATCTACCCGCTCGACCCGGACACCTCGGCCTAGGGTCAGGTCACCGCCGGCTCGGCGGCGCCCCGGGCCTCGGGCCGGCGGTCCGGTGGCGTCAGGATGCCGCCCGAAAGCAGCAACTTGATCCCTTCCTCGGGCGTCATGCTCATCGCCATCAGGTTCTTGCGGGGGACGAACAGCAGCAGCCCGGTCGTGGGGTTAGGCACCGTCGGCACGAACACGTTGACGACCTCGTCGGGCGTCCGGTCCTGCACCTCGCCCATGGTCCGGCCGGTCACGAATCCCATGGCCCAGATGTCGGGCCGGAACTCGACCAGCACCACTTCGCGGAAGGTGCGCGACTTCTCCGAGAGCACGGTCTCGAACACCTGTTTGAGCGCGCCGTAGATGCTGCGCACGATGGGCATGCGGTGGACCATGCGCTCGCCGAGGTGCACGACGGTCCGCCCGAGCAAGCCGAACGACAAGGCACCGACTGCCGTCAGCATCACGACCATGACCAGGATGCCGAGCCCGGGGACGCTGAACGGCAGGTAGGTCTCCGGGTTGTAGCGCAACGGGATCATCGGCATGACGTGGCTGTCGACGAGGCCGATGAACAGGACGATCAGATAGATCGTCAGGCTGATCGGCGCGGTCACGACGATGCCGGTCAGGAAATACGTCCTCAGCCGCGTGGTCAGGCGGAACCAGTGGCGGCGCCTGGTGCCCCCGCCTCTACCGTCTTGCGCGGCCGGCTGCTCGTTCTCTGTCATGGATCACAACGACGTGACGACGTTTTGCGATGTCCACTATGGCGGGACGCGCGGCCTCGTAGCAAGCTGGGCGTTGAACTCCTTGGTTCATCGGGTGCCCGCCGTGACCGAACCCGCTCCTGCCCGGCTGGTCGCGCTGGCGACGGCAACGCCGGATCATGTGTTGGCCCAGGACGATGTCGCCCGGGCGGGTCTTGCGCTGTTCGAAGGTGTGCTCGGCAGCCCGGACCGCTCGGCCGCCGTCTACCACAACGCGGCCATCGCGACCCGGCGTTCCACCGTGCCGATCGAGTGGTATCTCGAGCCCCACGGCTTCGCCGAGCGCAACGAGCTCTACCTGCGCCACGCGGTCGATCTGGCCGCGCGCGCCGCCGACCGCGCGCTCGGCGATGCCGGCCTCGACTACGCCCGCGTCGACGCCATAGTCGCAGTCTCGAGCTCCGGCATCGCGACGCCGAGCCTGGATGCCCTGGTGATGGAGCAGCGCCCGTTCCGGCGCGACGTGGAACGGTTGCCCGTGTTCGGGCTCGGCTGTGCCGGCGGGGTGCTCGGCCTGGCCCGCGCCGCCGCGCTCGGTCTCGCCCGGCCGGGTTCGACGGTCCTGCTCCTGGTCGTCGAGTTGTGCGGTTTGACGTTCCGTCACGCCGACCGGTCCAAGAGCAACCTGATCGCGAGCGCGCTGTTCGGCGATGGCGCCGCGGCCGCCGTCGTCTCGACCGCCGGAGAGGGTCCGCGCCTGACCGCGTGGGGCGAGCACACCTGGCCCCGGTCGCTCGACATCATGGGCTGGTCCGTGACCGACGACGGCTTCGGCGTGCTGTTCTCGCGCGACATCCCGGCGCTGATCCGGCGCGATTACCGGGCGGTGGCCGATGCCTTCCTCGCCCGACACGGCCTGTCGTTCGACGCCATCGATGCCGTCATCTGCCATCCCGGCGGCGCCAAGGTCGTCGACGCGCTGGAACAGGCGCTCGGCCTCGCTTCCGGCGCGCTCGAGGACAGCCGCGCCGTGCTCGCCGAGTTCGGCAACATGTCCGCGGCCTCGGTGCTGTTCGTGCTGGCCCGCGCGCTGCGGCGGGGACAGGCGGGGCGCCTGCTGCTGTCGTCGTTGGGCCCCGGCTTCACGGCCGCCTTCCTGGTCGCGGAGGCGCGGTGACGGCGGGCATCGTCCTGGTCGGGTTGGTCGCCGCCCAACGCCTGGCCGAACTGACCTTGGCCGGGCGCAACGCGCGCCGGCTCAGGGCGGCGGGCGCGAACGAGGCCGGCCGCGCCCACTACCCGGTCATGGTGGCATTCCATGCCGCCTGGTTAGCCGCCAATTTCCTCGTCGCGCTGGATACGGCGCGCTTCGACGCGGTGGCCCTGGCGGTGTTCGCCGCGCTGCAGGTGGGACGGTTGTGGGTGATCGCCACGCTGGGCGCGCGCTGGACAACCCGGATTCTTGTCGCCAGCGGCCGGCCGCTGGTGCGGCGCGGGCCGTACCGCTGGCTCGACCATCCGAATTACCTGATCGTCGCCGGCGAGATCGCCGCGCTGCCCATGGTGCTCGGCGCGTGGCCGGTCGCGCTCGTCTTCTCGGCCCTGCACGTTCCCCTGATGGTCCACCGCATCCGAACCGAGGACGCGGCGCTCGAGGCCGCCGGGCTCAGGGAATTGCGATGAGCGCGGCGGCCGCGCGCCGATTCTCGCCCACCAGCACGTTGAAGGTGCGGCACGCCGCCCCCGTGGCCATGGCTTCGAGCGCCAGGCGCCGGTCTCGCGCCGCCCGCTGGATGTCCTCGGGCACCGGCGCGGCGTCGGCGCCGCAGCCCAGCACGAGAATGTCGAGGTCCGCGGCGTCGAGGATCGGGCCGAGGTTCGCCACCGTCGCCTCGGCGATGTCGCGCACCGGCCAGCCGATGATCCGATCGGGCAGCACCAGGACGGAACCCACGTGGGTCCGCCCGCCGACGCGGAACCCGCCCGCCCCATAGCTCTCGATCACGGGTCGCCCGGCACCGCCGAGCGGAAGGATCTCCACGGCCGCCTACGGTGACGCCGGCGCCGCGGGCTTCGGTTCCGCCGCGCCCCGCCGCACCCCGGTGTAAAGCAACACCGGCGCCGCGATGTAGATCGACGAGTACGTGCCGACGATGACGCCCCAGATCATCGCCAGCGTGAACCCCGCGATGACCTCGCCGCCGAAGACATAAAGCGCGGCGAGCGCGAGCAGCGTGGAGCCGCCGGTCATGATCGTGCGCGACAACGTCTCGTTGACGCTCAGGTCGAGCAGGTCCGGCAAAGGCATCTGCTTGAACTTGCGCAGGTTCTCCCGCACCCGGTCGAAGATGACCACCGTGTCGTTCATCGAGTAGCCGATGATGGTCAGCAACGCCGCGATGATGGTCAGGTTGAACTCGATCTGAAACAGCGCGAACAGCCCCAGCGTCAGCGCCACGTCGTGGACCAGCGCCAGCACGGCGCCGATGCCGAACTGCCATTCGAAACGGAACCAGATGTAGACCATCATCGCCGCGATCGAGGCGATGACCGCGATGGCGCCCGCCTGGACCAGCTCGCCGCTGACCTGCGGCCCGACGGATTCGACCCTGCGGAATTCCAGATCGACGCCGAGCGCCCGGACAAGCGCGGCCCGCGCCGTCTCGATCGCCCGCTGCTGCGCCTCCTCGCCGCCTTCCTGGCGTTGCACGCGGACCAGCACGTCGGTCGGCTGGCCGAACTCCTGCAAGGCGACCTCGCCCAGGTCGATCGAGCCCATGGCCGAGCGGAGCTCGTCGAGCGCGACCGGCGCGTCGTCGCGGATTTCGATCAGGATGCCGCCGCGGAAATCGATGCCGAAGTTGAGCCCGGCCAGGGCAACGAGCAATGCCGAGGCCAGCGCGCCCGCGGCCGACAGGACGAAGAACACGTGGCGCCGGGCGATGAACCGGATCTTCGGCGTGGCGGGCAGTGGTCGGATCGGCTTGTACATGGGCGAACGCTAAATCGGGATCGTCTTGGGCCGCGCCCGGCGCAGCCAGGTGGCGACGATCAGGCGGCTGAGTGTGACGGCGGTGAACACCGACGTCGCCAGGCCGAGCGACAGGGTTACGCCGAACCCCTTCACCGGCCCCGAACCCAGGCCGAACATCAGCAGCGCCGCGATCAGGGTCGTGAGGTTGGAATCGATGATCGTCGTCATGGCGCGCCGGTAGCCCGCCTCGATCGCCGAGATCGGCGTCCGTCCCAGCGTCAGCTCCTCGCGGATGCGTTCGAAGATCAGCACGTTGGCGTCGACCGCCATGCCAAGCGTCAGAACGATCCCGGCGATGCCGGGCAGCGTCAGGGTGGCCTGCAAGAGCGTCAGCGCGGCGATCAGCAGGATGCCGTTCGCGCCCAGCGCGATCACGGCGACGATCCCGAACAGGCCGTAGAACACGACCATGAACAGGGCGACCAGGATGACGGCGATGATCGAGGCGACGATGCCCGCCCGGATCGAATCCGCGCCGAGCCCCGGCCCCACCGAACGTTCCTCGATCACGGTCAGCGGCGCGGGCAGCGCGCCAGCGCGCAGCAGCAGGGCCAGATCGGTCGCCGCCTGGACCGTGAAGCTGCCGCTGATGACGCCGCTGCCGCCGGTGATCGGCTCGCGGATGACCGGCGCGCTGATGACCCGGCCGTCGAGCACGATGGCCATGCGCTGCCCGGTGTTCTGGGTCGTCGCCTCGCCGAACCGACGCGCGCCCGCGGAATCGAACTGGAACGAGACGACCGGCTGCCCCTGCTGGAACGAGGGCTGGGCATTGACCAGGTTCTCGCCGGTCACCATGCGCTCCTTGCGTATGACGAGCATGAGGGCGTTGCCCTGGGCGTCGCGATCGTCCTCCGAGGGCAGCAGCTCGGAGCCCAGCGGCAGTTGCCCCTTCATCGCCTGCTGCACGGTGACCGTGGGATCGAGCAGGCGGAACTCGAGCAGCGCGGTCTTGCCGATCAGCCGCTTGATGCGCTCGGGGTCGTCGACCCCAGGAAGCTGCACCAGGATGCGCGCTCCGCCTTGGCGCTGGATGGTCGGCTCGCGCGTTCCGGTCTCGTCGATGCGCCGGCGCACGATCTCGATCGACTGGTCGACGATCGCGGTCCGGCGCGTCACGAGCGCCGCCTCCGTGAACCCGATCGAGACGCCGCCCGCGTCGTCGATCGCCACGTCCACGTCCGGGTCGATATCGCCGATGGTCTCGCGCGCGGCCTCGATCTGGCCCGGGTCACGCAAGGTCAGGACGACGAGGCCGCCGCGCACGCCGAGCCCGGTGTAGCCGAGATCCGCCTTGCGCATCGCCTTGCGCACCTCGTTTTCCAGGGCCCTCAGGCGCTCGGCGATGGCCGTGTCGACCTCGATCTCGAGCAGCAGGTGCGCGCCGCCCTGGAGATCGAGCCCGAGCTGAACCTGGCTGGCCGGCAGCCACGACGGCATCGCCTCGACCAGCGCGCGGGGGAACATGTTGGGCAAGGCGATGACCAGCCCGAGCGCGCAGGTCGCGAGAACCACGACGATCTTCCAGCGCGGGAAGACGAGCATCGCAAGGAGACCCAGGCGCGCCGCGGACGGTCAGTTCGACTTCTCGACCGTTTTCTCGTCGCCACCGTCCTTGGACTCCTTGGACTCCGCCTCGCCCGCCCCCTGGGGTTCGGGCCGCGCGATGACCTCGGCGATGGTGCTCTGGGCGATCTTGACCTTCACGTTGGGCGCGATCTCGACGTAGCAGACGTTGCCGCCCTCGATGCGGGCGACCCGGCCGTACAGCCCACCCCCGGTCAAAACCTGGTCGCCGCGCTTCAGGTTGGCGACCATCTCCTTGTGCTGCTTCATCTTCTTCTGCTGCGGGCGGAACACCAGCAGCCAGAACACGCCGAACATCAGGGCGATCGGCAGCACGAAGCTGAACATATCGCCCGAAGACGCACCGGCGTCCTGGGCGAAGGCCGGTGAGATGAACATCGGCGGACCCTCTTTCGGAAAGCGGAGTGCGGACTATAGCCACGCACCGCCGTTTTGCAACCGGCGCCCGGATTGGACCGGGTAACGACGCGTGTTAGCCTTGCCGTCCCGCTTGGCGTGATGTGACCATGGACGACTCGGGCATCGAAGCATCCCACGCCGCCGTGCTGCGGCGTATCGCCGAGGCGCTGGAACGCCTGGCGCCCCCGCCCGCCGTCGGCTCCGGCTTGGGGCAGGCGGACGCCTTCATCTGGCACGCGGACAGCGGCGTCCTTAGCCCGGTCCCGGAGGTCAGCCGCGTGCCGCTCGCGCTGCTCAAGGGCATAGACCGGGTGCGCGACATCCTGCTCGACAACACGCGCCGTTTCGCGCTCGGCCTGCCGGCGAACAACGCGCTGCTGTGGGGTGCCAGAGGCATGGGCAAGAGCTCGCTGATCAAGGCCGTGCACGACGCGGTCAACCGCGAGCGACCGCGCGCGCTGGCCCTGGTCGAAATCCACCGCGAGGACACGCCGACCCTGCCGCGCCTGCTGGCGCTGCTGCGCGCCTCGCCGCGCCGCTGCATCGTGTTGTGCGACGACCTGTCGTTCACGACCGAGGACGCCTCGTACAAGTCGCTCAAGGCGATCCTCGAGGGCGGCATCGAGGGGCGCCCGGACAACATCCTGTTCTACGCCACGTCGAACCGCCGCCACCTGATGCCGAGGGAGATGGTCGAGAACGAGCGCTCGACGGCGATCAGCCCCGCCGAGGCGGTGGAGGAGAAGGTCTCGCTGTCGGACCGTTTCGGGCTATGGCTCGGTTTCCACGGCTGCACCCAGGACATCTATCTGGCGATCGTCGAAGGCTACGTCGGCCATTTCGGGCTCGCCTGCCCGCCGGATGCGTTGCGCGCCGAGGCGATCGAGTGGGCGGCGACGCGCGGCGCGCGCTCCGGCCGGGTCGCCTGGCAGTTCGTCCAGGACCTGGCCGGCAGGCTGGGACAGCGGGTTTAGCCGGCGGGTTCAGTTGACCGCCAGGTACGGCACCGGGTCGACCGGCTCGTTGCCCTTGCGGATCTCGAAGTGGCTCTGGGGCTCGGACACGCTGCCGGTGGCGCCGACCCGGGCGATCTGTTGCCCCCGCGCGACCCGATCGCCCTTCTCGACCAGCAACGTCTCGTTGTGCGCGTAGGCGGTGGCCCAGCCGTCGGCGTGGCGGAGCAGCACCAAGTTGCCGAAACCGGGAATCTCGTTCCCCGCGTAGACCACGACCCCATTCTCGGCGGCGAGCACCGGGGCGCCGCGCGGCGCGGCGATGTTGATGCCGTCGTTGTTCAGCCCTTCTGGCTTAGGCCCGAAGGTCGAGATGACCTTGCCCTGAACCGGCCAGGCGAACTTGCCTTCCGAGAGCGGCGCGGGCTGGGGCACGGCGGCGGTGGAAGTTGCCGGCTCTGGGGCCGGCTCTGGGGCCGGCTCTGGGGCCGGCTCTAGGGCCGGCTCTGGGACCGGCTCGGGGGCCGGCGCGGGCAGCGGGTCGGGCTCGGGCACGGCTTCCTCGGACGCGATCGGCTCGGGTGGCGGCGCGGGCGTGGCTTCGATGGCGGATGGCGCGGCCGGCGCCGGCTCGGTTGGCGCCTGGGTGACGCCCGCCTCCGCGACGGCCACCTGGGCGACGGCCGGCTGGGTGACGGCAATTCCCGCGAGCGGGATTTTCAGGCGCTGGCCGATCTTGACGATGTATGGCTCGGCCAGGCCGTTGAGCTGGGCGAGAGAGCGCATCGAGACCCCAAACCGTCGGGCGATCGCCGTCAGGGTATCGCCTGGCACAACGTCGTAGAGGCGCTCCTCGGGCAGCCCGAGCGTTTGGCCGATGCTCAAGATATACGGTGGCACCAAGCCGTTGAGCTCGATCAGGCCCCGCACCGATACCCCGGAACGCCGCGCGATCGCGTAGACGGTATCGCCCGCCTCGACGATGACGCTGCCGCCGACCGTGGTGCCCGGTTTCGCCGCCGGCAGCGGCGGCGCGCCGTCCGCCGCCGGCTCCAGCGCGGTCGTGCCGCTCACGACCGGCGCCGGGGCCTGGGAGCCGCAGGCGGCCAGGCCCGACACCGCGATCGCGGCAAGGACGGCGGTCACGCGGTTCACGTGTTCTCCTCCTCGGAGACCAGCGGGACGAAACGTACACCGCCGAGCCGTTCGGTCGTCGTCGTCGCGCCCTTGCGGGTGACCTTGATCAGCTCCTGGGTCCGGCCGGAGGCGCCGAGCGGCAGGACCACGATGCCGCCGTCGCGGGTCTGTTCGACCAGTGTCTCGGGCACGACGGGCGCGGCGCAAGTCACGATGATACGGTCGAACGGCGCCGCCTCGGGCCAGCCCTTGGCGCCATTGCCGCATCGCGCCACGATGTTGTTGAGGCGAAGCGCGGCAAACCGCCGCACCGCCTGGGCGTGCAGTTCGCGGTGACGCTCGATCGTGTAGACCCGCCGGCACAGCAGCGCGAGCACCGCGGCCTGATAGCCAGACCCGGTGCCGATCTCCAGAACGACCATGCGCTCGCCCACGTCGAGCGCCTGGGTCATCAGCGCGACCACCAGCGGCTGGCTGATGGTCTGGCCGCAATCGATCGGCAGGGCCACGTTCTCGTACGCCTGGTCCGTCAGGTGCTCGGGCACGAACGCCTCGCGCGGCGTGCGCTCGATGGCGCCGAGCACGCGGGCATCGGTGACACCCTCGCCACGCAACTCCATGGTCAATCTGAGGCGCGCGATGTCGAGCATCGGTTGAGCGCCCCTTCCAGGCGCCGCTGCGTCGGCCGGTGGGTGAGATCGAGCGCGATGGCGGTCACCGCGATGGCATGACGCCCCAGCGCCCGCAGGTCCGTGCCACGCCGGCGCTCCCTGGCGCGCAGGTTCTGGTCCTCGTCGCTGCGTTCGCCGCCGATCCAGTAGTACGGCCGGCCGCGCGGGTCGATGCGCTCGGTCACGGCGTCGCCGAACATGTAACGGCCCTGGCGCACGACCTCGACCCCCGTCACCGCGCCGGGCGGCGCATCCGGGAAGTTCAGGTTGATCAGCACGCCCTTCGGCCAGCCCGCGGCGATCAGCCGCCGGATCAGGCCCGGCGCGTGGCTCTCGGCCGTGGACCAATGGACCCGGCCGGAGTAGTCCTGGCTCAGCGCGATCGCCGGAACGCCCAGCAGAGTCGCCTCCATGGCGGCGGCGACGGTGCCGGAGTACGTCACGTCGTCGGCGGCGTTCATGCCGCGGTTGACGCCGGACAGCACCAGCGTAGGGGGGCTCTGCTTCATCAGCGTGTTGAGCGCGAGCAGGATGCAATCGGTCGGCGTACCGTCGACCGCGAAGCGCTTGCGGTTGACGCGCCGGACCCGCAACGGCCGGTGCAGAGTGAGCGAGTGGCTGGCGCCACTCTGCTCGGCTTCCGGCGCCACCACCCATACGTCCTCGGTCAGCCGGCGCGCGATGGCCTGAAGCACGCGGAAGCCTGGCGCGCCGATACCGTCATCGTTGCACAAGAGGATGCGCATTCACGTCCCCGAACGTCACCCTAGGTTACGGGTGAGTCGGGCCGCGCGCGACCCTTACGAACCGCCCTTCAGCGGCACGTCGGGAACCCAGAGGTAGCCCTCGGGGTCGAGCACGTAGCACTCGCGTAGGCCGTGCGGCTTGTCGGCCGAGGACGCGAGCACCGTATGGCCGCCCGCCAGGGCTCGCCGCTCGCAGGCGTCCGGGTCGACGCCGTGCAGCCGAAGCTCGACGCCGAGCCCGCGCGGCAGGTCGTCGCGCAAGGCGCCGTACAGCGGATGGCTGGCGTAGGCGTGGTCGGCGTGGACCATCCACTCCAACGCACCGATGCGCGCCACCGCGAAGTCCGGATCGGCATAGACGATCGTCGCGCCCAAGACGCCCTCGTAGAACGCGACCGCCTTGGCGACATCGCGGACAATGACGTTGACCCCGAGCCCCGTGAGCGAGCGCCCGTAGGCGTCCGCCGGCATGAACGGCTGACCTTGCCTGAGCTTCGCCATCCCTCCCGGACTCCCGCCCGCCTCCTAACGACATGAAATCAGACGACAATAAACCTGCTTGCCGCGCCCGTCAGGTTTGCTAGATTTAGGTCATGCGTCAGACGGTAGCTGCCTTGGCCCTGGCCGTCACGCTTGGTTTCGGACCGGCGGCGGCGCAGGAATCGATCTACCAGCAGTGGACGCCTCCGGGCGACGATGTGCAGCAGCTCGTCGGCAAGCTGCGCAAGCTGGTCGACGATGCCGAACGCGCCCGCGCCGCGGATCCCCGATTTATCCAGGACCTGAAGGCACTTCTCGCCCAGTACGATCGCCCGACGGCGCCGCCGCCCCTGCTCAGCGACGATTTCAGCGACGGCAACTTCACGGCGGCGCCGGCGTGGCGGGTCTACGCCGGGCAATTCTCGGTCGATCCGCAGTACGGGCTGCGCAGCGTGGTCGCGCTGCCGGCGGCCACGACCGGTAGCACCAGCACGATCCTGCTGCAGTCGATCCTGAGCAACCTGGCCAATCCGCAGGGTACGTCGACGACGGCCCGGCACGCCTCGATCGCCACGCCGGCCAACGTGGGCAGCACCTTCAACATCGAATTCGAGTTCGGCTCACTGGCGACGGGTGGCCAGATCGCGTTCGGGCCCTCGATTCCGGGTGACGTTTACGGCGGTTACCGCCTGGTCTACGTCGGAGTACCCCCGGCATCGATCAAGCTGGTCGCCTTGCGTCGGGGCGAGCAAGCCATGGTCGCCGGCCGGGATCTCGCGGCCCCCCTGGAGGACAGGAAACGCCATACCTTGGTGTGGAACCGCAAGGCGAACGGCGCCATGAGCGTCGACATCGACGGCGCGAATTTCATCCGGGTCACCGACATGATCTTCCGCGAAGCGTTCGTGGGCATCACCATCACGAATTCCGGCGGCGACTTCGTCGTGCGCCGCGTGGTCGTCAAGCCGCCGCGCTGAGCCTGCCGGCGCGCGTGCCGACGCCCTGCCTCGCGATCGGAAATTGCGCATGAGCACGGACTGGATCGACCGGCGGGTCGCGGCCGGCGGTGTCGTCTTGATCGACGGCGCCATGGGCACCGAGCTGCAACGGCGCGGCGTGCGCATGGACCAGCACGCCTGGAGCGGCGTCGCGGTGCTCGAGCATGGCTCGATCGTGCGCCAGATTCACGAGGACTACATCCGCGCCGGCGCCGACGTCATCATCACCAACACCTTCGCGAGCTCGCGCCGGGCGCTGGAGTCGGCGGGCCACGGCGCGGACGTCGCCCGCATCAACCGCCTGGCGGTCGAGCTGGCGCGGCAGTCGCGCGATCGCGTGGCCGACCGGCCGGTCGCGATCGCCGGTTCGATCTCGACCTACTTCGGCCGCCGCGATCCGCCGAAGTCGCCCGATCCCCCCGCCGAACGCGCCGCCTACCGCGAGCAGGCCGAGCTCCTGGCCGGCGCGGGCTGCGATCTGATCGCGCTCGAGATGATGACCGACCTGGAGCAGACCGGGTTCGCGCTGGACGCGGCCCTGGCGGTGGGCCTGCCGGTCTGGCTCGGCCTGAGCGTGAGGCAGCGCGAAAGCGACGGCGCGGTCATGCTGTTTGACGAGAGTCATACGCTGGCCGAGGCCGCGACGAACTTCGCCGGCCGGCCGATCGCCGCCGTGACCGTGATGCACTCGCGCGTTCCCGTCACCGCCCCGGCGCTGGAGGTCGTGCGCCGCCACTGGTCCGGCCCGGTCGGCGTCTACCCGCACGCCGGACGTTTCAAGATGCCGGAATGGCAGTTCATCGACGGCATTTCGCCGGACGACTACGCGCGCGAGGCCACGGGGTGGGTGGCGCAAGGCGCGGCGATGGTCGGCGGCTGCTGCGGCATCGGGCCCCAGCACATCCGCCGCCTGGCCGAGACCTTGCGCCCGAAACCCGGCTAGCAGGGTGCTGAAATACTCCCGGAGCGTCATTGCGAGGAGGGCGAAGCCCGACGCGGCAATCCAGAATCGCGCGCAATTCCGCCATTGCCCTGGATCGCCACGCCGCCTGCGGCGGCTCGCGATGACGATGAAAGGAGTTATTCCGCAGCCTGCTAGGGCTTCTGGCACCAGAACTGGTACATCGCGACGAAGGTATCGGGATTGTCGTGCTCGAACTCGTCCCACTGGCCGAGATCGAGCCCCGCCGGATCGTCGGGAAAACGCCGGGCGTAGGCGGCCAGCACCGCGCCCGGTAACTGGAACCCCTTGAACGCGAGTCCCGCCTCGGCCAGCGCGGCGCCGAGCCCGGGCGGCGTGAACCGGTGCTCCTGGACGTGGAACACCAGGTCCCGGCACTGGCTGGTCGAGTAGAAGTCGCGATAGCGGGCCAGCGCCGCCACCCAGCCGCTCGGCTGGGCCGTCAGCAGCCGGCGACGGAAGGCGCGGATGCCCGCGGGCGTCGGTTGGTCGCCGTGGGATCTGGCATCGGCGATCGCCATGTCGATATGCGTCCTGGCCCGCTCGCTGTAGAGCCCGAGCTTGAGCGCGCCGCCGCCCCGCAGCAGGCCGGCCAGCACGCGCAGGCCCGCGAGCGGTTCGGCCATGTGGTGCAGAACGCCGCCGCATTCGATGATGTCGAACGGCCCGATCGAGGGCGCGAGCTCGAGGATGTCGGCCTGGGCAAACTCGATCGAGCGGACGCCGAGGGTTTCCGCGCGCCGCCTGGCATGGGCGAGGCTCGCCCGGCTCAGGTCGACGGCGAGGACGCGCGCACGCGCGCCGTACTTCACGGCGCACGGGATCGCCTGCTGCCCGGTGCCACAGCCGGCGACCAGAACCCGGGGTGTCGGCCCCAGCCGCGACACCGCGTCGCGGCCGATGTGGCCAGCAAGGTTCGCCAGCGCCGAACGCGGCTCCGGCAGGGTGATGCCACGCCAGCGCGGATAAGGGTTCGCTTCGTACTGGGCTTGGACCAGCCGCGACACCGGGTCCCGTGCCGGGGCGAGCGTCGGTATCGCGGCGCGCAGCGCCAGTTCGGCGGCGGGTTCGCGCAGCGCCAGGTCGATGACCCGGCGCGTCGGCGGCGACCATCCCGCCGGGTCGGGCTCGGCCAGCGCCGCGCAACCGGGAACCTCGGCCAAGGGGTGATAGAGCGCGACGCGGAGCAGATCGGCCTCGAGTTTCTGGTTTCCGGGCCGGCCGCGACCGAGCCGGGCCGCGAGCGCGTCCTTCGCCGCCGCCGCGGCGGCGTCCTCGTCCGGCTCGCAGAACAACACGAACTCGTTCAGATAACACTGTTCGGCCAGGGCGCCGACAAGTGCGCGGCCAGCCGCGTCATCCAGGCCCTCGCCGTCGAGGATGACGCGACGACGGACCGCCGTCATCAGTCGTTCGAACGGAACGTGGACGGTGACACCCTGGCGCAGCGCGCCGAGCAGCAGCCGGTTGTCGCGCAGGTGCCGCGCCGGTCCCGTCAGCAGGTCCGCGGCCGCCGCGTCCCAGCCGCTGCTCGCGCCGCGCGCCACGACCTCGGAAAGGTCGGCCACGCACAGCCGGCGCAGCGCGATATCGACCAGGTCCTGATGGCCGATGCCGTCGGTTTCCAGGCAGGAAGCGAGGACGGCGGTGTCCAGCCGGTCGTGCTCGGCGCTCGGCAGGTCCGGGATCAGGCGCGTCAACAGATTCTTGGCCGCCTCCTCGCCCGGCTCGACCCGGATGGCCTCGGCAAGGGCTCGCGCGGCGCGGACGAGATCTTGCCTGCCCAGCAGCAACCGCGCCGCGTAGACGTGGGGCTGCGCCTTGGTCGGCTGGAGCCGCGCCGCCCGGTGCAGGTAGTCGAGCGCGTGCCGGCTGTCGCCGTCCTTGGCCGCCGCTTCCGCGAGCGCCAGCAGGTTCCCGTACTCGACCGAGGTGCCCGGTGGCGGCGCCTTGGGCTGCCAGGCACGGACACCCGCGTACGCCAGCAGCGCTTCGCTCGTGTCCCGGGGCGGCGTCTCCAGCGCCTTGGCTTGCTTCGGCCGTGGCGGCCGCTTGGTCAACTCCGGCCCTCCCGCCGCCTCAGTGCAGCCGTTCGGCCTTGGCCATCGCGTCGAACAGCCTGGCCGGCGTGAAGCCCTTGGCCCGCGCGGCCTTCAGCACCACCGCCTCGCGCGCCGCCTGCAGCGTGGCCATGGCGACGATGTCGCGCGCGATGTCGTGGGGGATGACCACCGCGCCGTGCTCGTCGGCGTGGATCAGGTCGCCGGGGGACACGGTCATGCCCGCCACGGTCACGGTCACGGCGGGTTCCACCGCGTGGACGAACGCATGCGACGGCCCGACCATCGCCGCCAACATGTGGAACCCCGGCGCACACAGCGGCAAATCGCGGATGCTGCCGTTGGTCACGACCCCCGCGCAGCCGAAACCCTTGTGGACCGCCGTGTGGACCTCGCCCCACCACGAGCCGTAGCCCGGCGTCGGGTCCAGGTCCTCGATGACGACCACGCCAGGCCTCGGCCCCGCCGCCATGTGCTTGTAGTAGCGGCGATCGATCGCCTCCTGCCGCGCGGCCGAGCGAACCGAAGGGTGCATGGCGCGGATCGTGGCGGTCACCGCGTAGCCGACCATGGCGCCGAGTTCCGGCCGCGCGCAATAGAGCGGCTCGGTCGTGTACCCGTAACCCTGGCGCGCCGGCGCCAGACCCTCGATCGCGTTGCACACCGTGGGGGTATCGAGCTTGGCGAGCGCCGCGAGCTCGTGCCTGTCCAGGTATTTTCTCATGCCTGCTCCTTTGTGGGCGCCGCTGGCCGCGAGCGCGCGGCGGCGCTAGGCTCCGTTGTAGTCGGTCGCCCAGGAGTGTCGCAATGCCCCGCCCCAAGGCCGTCGAGCCCGTCCCCGCCGCTGACGCCGAGGCGGCATTGCGCGTCGACCTGGCCGCCGCCTTCCGCCTCGCGCTGCGCCATGACCTGCACGAAGGCATCTGCAACCACTTCACGGCGCGCGTCGACGACCGCCGGTTTCTGGTCAACCCCTACGGGCTGCACTGGTCCGAGATCACCGCCTCGAACCTGTCCCTGGTCGATGGCCACACCGGGCGGGTGATCGGCGGTGGCGAGACCGAACGGGTCGCCTACCACATCCACTGGCCGGTGTACCGCGGCCGGGGCGACGTGCGCTGCATCCTGCACACCCACATGCCCTATGCGACCGCGCTCTGTCTGATCGACCGCGGCCGGCTCGAGCTGGCCGATCAGGTCGCGCTCCGGTTTCACGGCCGCATCGCCTACGACGACGACTACCTCGGACCGGTGGGCACCCAGGGCGAGTCGGAAGGCGAGCGGCTGGCGCGCACGCTCGGCGACAAGCCGATCCTGTTCATGCGCAGCCATGGCGTGCTGGTCGCCGGGGCTTCGATCGCCCACGCCTTCGACGACCTCTATTACCTCGAGCGCTGCGCCCGGAAGCAATGGCTCGCCGCGCACTACGGCCGGCCGCTGGCCGTCATCGCGCCTGAAGTCGCCGACGCCGCACGCGACTGGTTCGGGCCGTCCTACGACGTCTACAAGGAGACGCACTTCGCCGCGCTCAAGCGCGTGCTCGACCGCGACGAGCCGGATTATCGGGACTAGGGGCCTCGGGTCGGTCGTGGTCGAGCTGGAAACGGATCGGCTCAGGCTCCGGTGGTTCCGCGAATCTGACCTCGACGCCTACGCCGCCATGTCGGCGGACCCGGAGGTCATGCGCTACGTCGGCGGCGGCGCCACGCTCGACCGCGAAGGGGCATGGCGCAACCTGGCGATGTTCCTGGGTCACTGGACCCTGCGGGGCTACGGGCTGTGGGCCCTGGAATCCAAGGCGGGCGGACCGATCATCGGGTTCTCCGGGCTCTGGCATCCCGACGGCTGGCCGGGGGTCGAGCTTGGCTGGCGACTCGCGCGACACGCCTGGGGGCATGGCTACGCCACCGAGGCGAGCCTCTCCGCCCGGGACTGGGCATTCCCATCCTTGGGGTTCGACTGCCTGGTCAGCGTCATCCACCAGGACAACGCGCGCTCGATCCGCGTGGCCGAGCGTCTGGGCGGCATCTTTGAGCGCCGGCTCGAGGGCGAGGACGACCACCGCCTGCTTTACGTCTATTCGCGACCCGTCCCGTAACCCTTGCGTTCGGGCCCTCCGTGCTAGACGTTGTGGTTCGACGAAGTTCGACCACAAAATAGACCCAAGTAACCCCAGGTAATGGACTCCTCGTGAACGACCTGTTCGACGCGCCGCGACCGACCAAGGCGGACTATTCGGCCAAGGACATCGAGGTCCTCGAAGGCCTCGAGCCGGTCCGCCGCCGCCCGGCCATGTACGTCGGCTCGACCGACGAGCGCGGCCTGCACCATCTGTTCGCCGAGGTGCTCGACAACGCCATGGACGAGGCGGTCGCCGGTCACGCCAACCGGATCGAGGTGCGGCTTGACGCCGACGGCACCGTGACGGTCACGGACAACGGCCGCGGCATCCCGGTCGATCCCCACCCCAAGGTCAAGAACACCTCGGCGCTCGAGGTCATCATGACCACCCTTCATTCGGGCGGGAAATTCGGCGGCAAGGTGTACCACACCGCCGGCGGGCTGCACGGCGTCGGGGTTTCTGTGGTCAACGCGCTGTCGGATCGGCTCACGGTCGATGTCGCGCGCGACCGCAAGTTGTGGCGGCAGTCCTACGTGCGCGGCAAGCCGACCGGCAAGCTGAAGAACATGGGCGCCGTCAACAACCGGCGCGGCACCACGGTCGCGTTCCACGCCGACCCGCAGGTGTTCGGCGCGAAGGCGCGGTTCCAGCCGGCCCGGCTTTACCGCATGGCGCGATCCAAGGCGTACCTCTATCGCGGTGTCGAGATTCGCTGGAGCTGCGACCCGAAGGCGATCGGGCCCGGCGACGACACACCGGCGGACGCGACGATCCATTTCCCCGGTGGGCTCGCCGATTTCCTGGCCACGGTCGTCGCGGGGCGAGCGACGCTCTCCGAGCGCCCGTTCACCGGCCAGGTCACGGCCCAGGACGACGCGGGCCGGGTCGAATGGGCCGTGGCCTGGCCCGAGGATGGCGAGCCGTTCGTGTCCACCTATTGCAACACCGTGCCGACGCCCGAGGGCGGCAACCACGATGCCGGCCTGCGCAATGCCCTGGTGCGCGGCCTGCGGACATACGGCGAGTTCGCCGGCAACAAGCGCGCGGGCCAGATCACCGCCGATGACGTGTTCGGCGGGGCGTGCGCCCTGCTCTCCGTGTTCCTGCCGGAGCCGCAGTTCCAGGGCCAGACCAAGGAACGGCTCGTCAGCCCCGAGGCGACCAAGCTGGTCGAGGGCATCGTCAAGAGCCACTTCGAGCACTGGCTGTCCGGCGATCCGGACACCGCCAACGCCCTGCTCGCCCAGATCATCGAGCGCATGGACGACCGGCTCAGGCGCAAGGCGGAGAAGGAGGTCGCGCGCAAGACGCCGAAACGCCGGCTGCGCCTGCCCGGCAAGCTGGCCGATTGCGCCAACGACGCCGCCAAGGGCAGCGAGATCTTCCTGGTCGAAGGCGATTCCGCGGGCGGCTCGGCGAAGCAGGCCCGCGACCGGGAGTTCCAGGCGGTGCTGCCGCTGCGCGGCAAGATCCTCAACGTCGCCAGCGCGGCGGCCGACAAGCGGCGCGAAAATCAGGAACTCGCCGACCTCGTGCAGGCGCTGGGGTGCGACACCGGCGAACGCTACCGCGAAACGGATCTGCGCTACGACCGGGTCGTCGTGATGACCGACGCGGACGTCGACGGCGCGCATATCGCTTCGCTGTTGCTCACGTTCTTCTACCGCGAATTGCCGGGCCTGATCCGCGACGGCCACCTGTACCTGGCCGTGCCGCCGCTCTACCGGCTCGCCCAGGGCGGCACCGTCGCCTACGCCCGAAACGACGCCCACAAGGACGAGCTGATGGCGACGCTGTTCACCGGCAAGGGCAAGGTGGAGATCAGCCGTTTCAAGGGACTCGGCGAAATGCGGGCGGACCAACTGCGCGCGACGACCATGAGCCCGGCGACGCGGCAACTCCTGCGCGTCGTGGTGCCCGATGACGCGCGCGAGGTGACCGACGAGCGGGTCGAGCAGCTCATGGGCCGCCGGCCCGAGCTTCGGCTCGCGTTCATCCAGGAGAACGCGAGCGAGGTGGGCGAGCTCGACGTGTAGCGGAACCGCGCTATGACAGAGCCGTGACCATGCGCGAAGCGGATGTCATCGTCGTCGGCGGCGGGATCGTGGGCGCCGCCAGCGCGTACTATCTGGCGAAGGACGGCGCCAAGGTCGCCCTGTTCGAGAAAGGCACGATCGCCGGCCGGATCGTCGCCGACGTGACGCTCAAGGGCCATGCCGCGCTCGACATCGCGCCGTTCAAGCTCGGCCGCTTCGCCGACGGCACCTCGCTCGGACCCCGGCCGGTCATCTGAAACTGACGCTAACGCTGGAGAGGACCGATGATCGTCAAGACCTACGACAGCCTGGCCGGCACCAAGAACGAGACCGCGCTCGGCGACGGCCGTGCCGTGACTCGACGGTTTCTGCTCAAGGAGGACGGCGTCGGCATCACGTTCTCCGACATCCGCATCAAGCCGGGCGAAGGCCGCCAGCTCTGGTACAAGAACCACATCGAGACGAACTACGTGCTTGAAGGCGAAGGCACGCTCGAGGACCTCGAAACCGGCAAGACCTGGCCGCTGCGGCCCGGCACACTTTATGTGCTGAACAAGCACGACCGGCACCGCATCGTCTCCAAGACGCCGATGCGCATGGTCTGCGTGTTCACTCCGCCCCTGGTCGGCGGCGAGGTTCACGACGCCGACGGCGCCTACCCGGCGGGGTGAGCCGTCAAGCGTTACGCGAAGTCGACCAGACCCCGCGCCACTTCCCGGTCGTAGCCTTCGCTCGCGGCCAGGAGCTGGCGGGTGTAGGGCTCGCTCGCGCGCTGGCGGCGCAGGTCCGCGCGGGTGACTTCCTCGACGATGCGGCCGCGGTTCATCACCGCCATGCGGTCGCACATGTGGGCGACCACCGCCAGGTTGTGGCTGACCAGGATAAAGGTCAGGCCGCGCTCGGCCTTGAGCCGTTGCAGCAGGTTGAGCACCTCGGCCTGAACCGAAACGTCGAGCGCCGACGTCGGTTCATCGAGCAGGAGCACGCGAGGTTCCGGCATGACGGCACGGGCGATCGCCACGCGCTGGCGCTGGCCGCCGGAAAGCTGGTGCGGAAAGCGGAAGCGGAACTGCGGCCCGAGCCCGACGTCGCTAAGCAGCGCCTCGACCCGGCGGTCGGCGTCGGCGAGCCGGTGGATCGCCGCTGGCTCCGCGAGGATGCGGTCCACCGTGTGGCGCGGGTGGAGCGAGCCGTAGGGGTCCTGGAACACCATCTGCACGGCCTTGTGGAACGGCCGTCCGCGCGGCGTCGCCACCGGCCGGCCGTCGAAGCGGATCGCGCCCTCGGCGTGGCGGATCAGCCCGGCCACGGCGCGCAGCACGGTCGACTTGCCCGAGCCCGATTCCCCGACTAGGCCGAAGCTCTCGCCCGGCGCGACGGTGAACGAGAGGTCGCGCACGGCGTACGACTGATCGAAGCGGACCGAGAGGTTGTCGACCGCGATCATGCCAGCCACGCCGGATCGCGCGCCAGCACGGGCAACGGGCCGCCCTCGTCGCCGACGTGGGGCAGGCACGCGAGCAGCCCGCGCGTGTAAGGGTGCCGGGCCTCGGTCAGCGCCCCGGCGCGACATTCCTCGACGATGCGACCGGCGTACATGACCAGGACCCGGTCGCAGAACGACGCCACGAGGTTCAGGTCGTGGCTGATGAAGATGAGCCCCATGCCGCGCCGGCTGACCATGTCGTCGACGATCGCCAGCACCTGCATCTGCACGGTGACGTCGAGCGCCGAGGTCACTTCGTCGGCGATCAGCAGGTCCGGGTCGGGAATCAGCATCATGGCGATCATGGCCCTTTGCCCCATGCCGCCCGAGACCTCGTGGGGGTAGAGCCCGAACACCCGTTCGGGGTCGCGAATCCGTACCGCCTCGAACATGGCGAGCGCGCGTTGGCGCGCCTCGGCGCGGCTGGCATTGGTATGGACCCGGTACGCCTCGGCCACTTGCGCGCCGACCGTCATGACCGGATTGAGCGAGAACTTCGGGTCCTGCACGACCATCGAGATGCGTTGGCCCCGCACGGCGCGCCAGCCGGCCGGCGTCAGCCTGCCCAGGTTCGCGCCGTCGAACGTGATGGTGCCCCGCACCTGGCCGGGGCGCGGCACCAGGCCCAGGATCGCGCGCGCCGTGATCGACTTGCCCGAACCCGATTCGCCGACGATGCCGAGCTTCTCCCGCCCCATGGCGAAGCTGATGCCGCGCACGGCATCGACCGGCCCGCGCGGCGTCGGGAAGGTCACGGTCAGGCCGTCCACGGCGAGCAGCGACTCAGCCATGCTTGGGGTCCAGCACGTCGCGCAGGCCATCGCCCAGCAGGTTGAAGCCCAGGCTGACGATGAAGATCGCGATGCCGGGCATGGTGGCGACCCACCATTGCTCGAGCAGGTAGTCGCGGCCCGTGGCGACCATGGCGCCCCATTCGGGCGCGGGCGGCTGGGCGCCGAGTCCCAGGAACCCGAGCCCCGCCGCGATCAGGATGACTCCGGCCATGTCGAGGGTCAGCCGGATGATCACCGACGAGATGCACAAGGGCACGATATGCCCCCACAGGATGCGCGCCGATGACGCGCCCTGGAGCTGGATCGCCGCGATGAAGTCGCTGCCACGCAGCGTCAGAGTCTCGGCGCGCGCGATGCGGGCGTAGGGCGGCCACGACGTGATCGAAATGGCGATGATGGCGTTCTCGATGCCCGGACCGAGGGCGGCAACGAACGCCAGCGCCAGGATCAGGCGCGGGAACGCGAGGAAGATGTCGGTGACGCGCATCAGCGCGGCGTCGACCCAGCCGCCGAAATAGCCGGCGACCGTGCCGATCAGCAGGCCGAGCGGCCCGACGATCAGCGCGACCAGGGCGATGATCGTCAGCGTCAGCCGCGAACCGGTGATGATGCGGCTGTAGATGTCGCGTCCGAGCTGGTCGGTGCCGAGCCAGTGCTCGGCTCCGGGCGCCTGGAGCCGGATCGTCAGGTCCTGGGCGAACGGATCGTGGGTCGTTAGCTCGGAGGCGAGGGCGGCGACGACGAGCAGCACGCCAACGACCACGAGACCGGTGAATGCCAGCGGATTGCGCGCGAGCGAGCGCACCGACAGATAAAGCCGGCCGAGCTGCGCCTGGCCGCGCGATGCCGGCGTTTCGCTCAGCAGCCAAGCGCGCGTCCGGCTCATGGCCGCCGCGTGCGCGGGTCGAACACCGCGTAGAGCAGGTCCGACAGCAGGTTGAGCCCGATGAAGCACGAGCCCACGATCACCGTGCCGCCGAGCACGGCGGTCATGTCGGCGTTGAACAGCGAATTGGTGATGTAGAGCCCGATGCCCGGCCAGGAGAACACCGTCTCGGTCAGCACCGTGCCTTCGAGCAGATAGCCGTACGACAGCGCGATGACCGTGACCAGTGGCACCATGATGTTGGCGAAGGCGTGGCGCCAGATCACCCGCGCCTCGCCGAGCCCCTTGACCCTGGCGGTGACGACGTACTCCTGACCGAGCTGCTCGAGCATGAACGAGCGGGTCATGCGCGCGATGTAGGCGAGCGAAAAGTAGCCGAGGATCCCGGCGGGCAGCGCCAGGTGGCGGATGGCGTCGACGAACGCGGCGCCATCGCCCGCCAGCAGCGTATCCACGAGCATGAGACCGGTTCGGCGCGCGATCGTGTATTCGTAGACGATGTCGATGCGCCCGGTCCCCGCGACCCAGTCGAGCTTGGCGTAGAACACCAGGAGCCCAACCAGACCGAGCCAGAACACCGGAACCGAATAGCCGATCAGCGCGAGCACGCGGATCGCGTGGTCGACCCAGCGGCCGCGATGGACGGCGGCGAACACGCCGGCCGGCACGCCCGCGGCGACGCCCAGGATCGTCGCCACCGTCGCGAGCTCGAGCGTGGCGGGGAAGAACTGGACGATGTCGTGGAGCACCGGGTTGCCGGTCAGCACCGACTTGCCGAAATCGCCCTGGAGCACGTCGGTCAGGTAGCGCCAGAACTGCACGACCAGCGGCCTGTCGAGGCCGAGCTCGAGCTTGACCCGTTCGTAGACCGCGGGCAGGGCGCGATCGCCGACGATCGCCAGCACCGGGTCGATCGGCACCACCCGGCCGATGATGAAGGTGACGAACAGCAGCCCCAGGAAGGTCAGCGCGAGGGAGCCGAAGAAGACCCCGACCCGCCGCCCATAACGCAGCAAGGACGGCGCCCCCCGCGCCGTCCCTGCCCGCTCGTGGCGGAGCGCCTCCGCCAACAGTCGCTCGCTCAGGCTACGATTTCGTGATGTTGCGATAGAACACCGTGTCGAAGGTCGGCCCCGAGACGAAGCCCTTGATGCTCGACCTCAACGCCGCCTGTTCCGTCGACTGGAACATGATGACGAACGGGCTGTCATCCTGGATCTTCTTCTGCATCTCGATGTACATGGCGGCCCGCTTGTCCGCGTCGAGCTCGAGCACGGCGGCGTTCGCCTCGGCCGTCAACTCAGGGATGTCCCAACTGTTGCGCCAGGCCAAAGGCTTGGACTGGGCCTCGTCCGAGTTGTCCGGGTTGCGCGCGAACGTGTCGGCGTTGGAGTGCGGATCCATGTAGTCCGGTGACCAGTAGAGCGAGACCATCTGGTGATTGCGCGCGCGGTACTTGGTGATGACCTGCTTGCTGTCGCCGGGCAGGATCTCGACGCGGATGCCGGCCTGCCCGAAGGTCGACTGGATGTTCTGGCAAATGTCCTGCTGGGGCGACAGGTTGATGCAGTCGAATTGAAGGTCGAAGCCGTCGGGATAGCCGGCCTCGGCGAGCAGGGCCTTGGCCTTCTCGACATCCAGGTGGTAGGGCGTTTCGGTGTACGAGGCGTAGAAGCCCGATGGCCAGAACGCCTGGTGCACCTTGAAGCTGCCCTTGAGGAAGCTGTCCGCCATGCCCTGGTAATCGACCAGATAGCGGATCGCCTGGCGCACCTGCGGCTTGGTAAACGGCTCGTACTTCTGGCTCAGGCCCAGGTAGTAGACGTCGGCCTTCGGGTAGGTGCCGACGGCTATGTCCGGGTTGCTTTCCAGCGCGACGATCTGGTCGGGGCCGAGGTTGCGGGCGATGTCGATGTCGCCCTTCTCGAGCTGCAGGCTCTGGGCGGCCATTTCGGCGATGTGGCGCAGAACCACCCGCTTGATCGCGGGCGCGCCGTGCCGATAGGCCTCGTTCGCCTCCAGCACCACCGAATCGTTCGCCTTCCACGCGATCAGCTTGTACGCGCCGGAGCCGGCGGAGTTCGACTTCAGCCACTCGTGGCCGAGATCGCCGTCGACCTCGTGGGCCAGCACCTCCTCCCGGTCGACGACCGAGGCGACCCCGGCCGACAGGCAGTTCAGTACGAAGGAGGTCGCGAGCAGCTGCTCGGTCGTGATCTGCAACGTGGCGTCGTCGAGCGCCTGGACCATCGTCTCGACGTTGTCCTTGGTCCAGCCGAACTGGGTCAGGATGAACGCCGGCGTCAGGTCGAGCTTGATGACGCGCTGCAGCGAGAACGCCACGTCCGCCGCCGTGATCGCGCGGCCCGAATGGAACGTCTGGCCCGGGCGGATCGTGAACGTGATGGTCTTGCCGTCGTCGGACACGCTCCAGCTTTCGGCGACGCCGCCGACCAGCTTCTCGGTGTCCTCCGGCTCGTACATCAAGATGCGGTCATAGACGTTCGCGATCACCTCGCCGCCGGAGAACTCGAACACCTCGGCCGGATCCAGCGTGATGATGTCGTCGATCTGTTTGGCCATGACCAGGGTGTCGGCCGGAGTGTCCGCTTGAGCGGGCAGGCCGAACCCGGTCGCCACGGCGGCCGCGACGAGGAATCGGAACAACGTCTTCATAACTTATGCCTCCCTGAACGGTGCCACGGTTTGCCGCGCGCGATCTCGCCACGCGCGCCCCCGGGCGCTGGCCGGATGTTCGGGTCGGGTGCGACTAGAGTCAAGGCTCTTGCCCCGGCAACCGGCCCCGGGGGGCCTGCCTACTCCCCTACTCCAGCGGTTCCCGGTGCGCGCCCTCCCGAACCCGCCGCCGCGCTCCGGCTTCGGCCTCGGCGTCCGCTTCGGCTCCGAGCAAGGCGTTCATCGCTTCCGCGCGAAAGTTGTCATAACGCGGCGCGGGCTCGCCTTCGGCCGCCAGCGCGCGCACGCGCGCCGGCCATTCCATCTTGCGCGGCTTGTGGTCCGCGTGCATGGCGTCGAGCTCGGCGATCGTGAACGGTTCGATCGTGAGCGCGCCGGCCGCCGCCGCGGCCGTGACCAACTGCTCGCCCGCCTCGGTCCGGGCGATCAAGATGTCGACGCCTGGCCCTTCGCGGTGGATCGGCATGCCGTTCTCCATGACCCAACCGTCGGGGCAGCTCACGTCGCCGAGCTCGCCGATAGCGTCCGGGCAGATCTTGCAGCGGAACTGGATGTCGTAGGTCCACGGCACGTCCGGCGTGTACCAGACGAAGTCGTAGCTCAGGTCGAACGCCCGTCCGTCCTTGGTCTCGACGCGGGTCGGCCCCGGCCAGCCGTTGCCGCGCCAACGGAACACCTCGATCTCGTCCTCGGCCACGCCGTGGTACGCGGCGATCTTGCGCGCCGTGTGCACCGTCGGCGCGCCGCCGCAGAAGATGGTGATCAGGTAGGGAATCTGCCTGGCGACACGCGGGTCCACGCGCCCCAGGCCGCGGATGGCCCCGACGTCGCACGGCTTGGCCAACACGGCGAAGCGCACGCCCTCGTCGAGCAGGCGCACGACGTGGCGCAGCGGCGCCGCGGGACCATAGCGCGATTGCGCGCCGGCGATGACCTCGGCCGCCGTGCGGCTGATGGCGGCATCGGTCAGCAGCGGCTTAGTCGCCGAGGCGCGCACGTGGACCACCGCATCGACCTGGCCGGACTCGAGCAGGTAGCAGCCCAGGGCGGTCATCGCCCCACCGGCCGCCGCCCGAAAGCGTACCGCCTCGTCCGCCGCCCAGCCCCGGTGGATTGTTCGGATCGGGCCCCAGATCGGATGCATGGTCCCGCGCGGTCCCGCCTGCCCGGGGTCCGGCCCGGTCAGCGCGATGCCCGGGCACACGGCGCGAATCCGCGCCATGGTCGCCGCGTCCACCGGCGCCTTGACCTTCGGGCGCACATGCCCCGCCGACGTGATCGCCATTTCGACGCGGTCGGTGCCGGCCAGGCTCTCGCACAGGCCGCAGCCCGCGCACAGCCCGTGGGCGACGATCGAGGGCAGATCGGGAAATCCGTTCATGTCCGCTCCGTTTGCCGGACAGCAGCGGTAGCGCGCCCCGGCCGCCGCGACAACATCCCGCCAGGCGGGCACCGCGGGCACTTGCCAAGGGCATCAACCATGCCACATGTATTCGAGCCCCGCTCCGTGGGGTTTCACAGGGCTGCGGAGGCCCTTGCCATGTCACGACGTTTCGCGTTCACCTTGGCCGCCATCGTTCTCGTCCTGGTGCAGGGCTGCGCCGGGCCCGGCGTGCGCTCGACGCCCGGCGGTGTCGCCAGCCAGAACTCGGTCGCGGTGCTGCGCTACCTCGTGCGCGGGCCCGATGTCCGCGCCACCATCGTCGGCAATCCCACGCCCGATGCCACCATGGCGTTCGAGGACGCCGTGACGGCGGCGATGAACGAACGCACCTGGTTGCCGCCGGTGAACTTCACCGCGCGGCCGAAGAACGAGGCCAGCCCGGGCTACCGGGTCGTCATGGCCTTCGGCGCGCCGGATACGATGGGCGCGCGCGCCTTGTGCGCCGCCGCCGCGCCGGACTACGCCGTGGCACCCGGCAGCGGCCGGCTCGAGGCAGCGTTCTGCTGGGAAAATCGTGTCATCGCGCGCACCAGCGTGGAGGTCGAGGCGATCACCGACGCGAGCGATCCCCGGCTGCGCGCCGCGGTGCGCACCGCGACCCGCGAACTCTTCCCGATCAAGCCCGTCGATCGGCCCGAGCACGACAATTGCGCCAGTATGATGTGCTCGTGAAGCCCGCCTGAACCGCTGCGCCGGCCACGACAGCAAGCGGTTCAAGATGGCGACGATTCCGACCCGGATGGCCGCCGTCCATCTGACCGGCCACGGCGGCTTCGACAAGCTCGTCTACCGTGACGACGTGCCGGTGCCCGTGCCGCGACGCGGCGAAGTCCTGATCCGCGTCGGCGCGGCCGGGGTCAACAACACCGACATCAACACGCGGATCGGCTGGTACTCGAGAAGCGTCAACGAGGGCACGACGAGCGAGAGCGGCCAGAGCGGGATCGCGGCCTCGAAGGCCGAGGATTCGTCGTGGTTCGGCGGCGCCATCTCGTTTCCCCGCATCCAGGGCATCGACGCCTGCGGGCGCATCGTGGCGCTGGGCGACGGCATCGATCCGGCCAGGCTGGGCGAGCGCGTTCTCGTCGAAAGTTGTCTGCGCGAACCGGTCGGCTGGGCGCCCTTCCAGGCGTGGTATCTCGGTTCGGAATGCGACGGCGGCTTCGCCCAGTACCTCAAGGTTCCCGCGGTGCATGCCCACCGTATCCAGAGCGAACTCAGCGACGCCGAGCTTGGCTCGTTCCCGTGCGCCTATTCGACGGCGGAGAACATGCTGACCCGTACCGGTGTCGCGGCGAACGAGACCGTCCTGGTCACCGGCGCCTCGGGCGGGGTCGGTTCGGCCGCGGTGCAATTGGCGCGCCGCCGGGGTGCGCGCGTCATCGCCGTGGCCGGAGCGGCAAAGCACGACGCGCTTCGCGAGCTCGGGGCGGCGGCGATCGTGACGCGCGGGGCCGATCTGGTGGCGGCCCTGGGCGCGGCGAGCGTCGATGTCGTCGTCGATGTCGCCGCCGGTCCCCAGTGGCCTCAGTTGATCGAGGTGATGAACCCCGGCGGTCGCTACGCCGTGTCCGGCGCCATCGCCGGTCCCATGGTCGAACTGGACATTCGCCGGCTCTACCTCAAGGACCTGACGCTGTTCGGCTGTACCTGCCTCGAGCCCGGCGTCTTCGCCAACCTCGTGCGCTACATCGAGGCCGGTGACATCAAGCCCTTGATCGCGCGGACGTTCCCGCTGTCCGAGATCGTCGCCGCCCAGCGGATGTTTCTCGCCAAGCAGATCGTGGGGAAGATCGTGCTGATACCGCCCGAATGATCCGGGGGCACGGCTTGACTTCGCTCCTCGCGGGGCGGTAACTGCCGCCGTGAGGACACCAGCCATAACCGACTCCAAGACACGCGGGCCGTTCGCTTGACGACGTTCGACGAGCTCGGACTCGGCCCCGACGTGTTGAAGGCGGTCGCCGACGCCGGCTACCACGAGCCGACCCCGATCCAGGCGCAGGCGATCCCGATCGCCCTGCAAGGGCGGGATCTGCTGGGTTGCGCCCAGACCGGCACGGGCAAGACCGCCGCCTTCACCCTGCCGATGATCGAAATCCTGTCCCAGGGACGGGCCAAGGCCCGGATGCCGCGCTCCCTGGTGCTGTCGCCGACACGCGAGCTCGCGATGCAGACGTCGGAGAACTTCGAGATCTACGGCAAGCACCACACCCTGACCATGGCGCTGCTGATCGGCGGCGTCACCCTCGACGAGCAGACGCGAAAGCTCGAGCGCGGCGTCGACGTGCTGATCGCCACGCCCGGCCGTCTGCTCGACCATTTCGAGCGCGGCGCGCTGCTGCTCAACGGCGTCAAGGTGCTGGTGATCGACGAGGCGGACCGCATGCTCGACATGGGGTTCATGCCCGACGTCGAGCGCATCGTCGGCCTGTTGCCCGGCCTGCGCCAGACGCTGATGTTCGCGGCGACCATGCCGGCCGAGGTGCGCCGGCTGGCCGACAAGTTCCTGCACAACCCGAAGGAAATCCACGTCTCACCCCCGGCCTCGCCCGCGGATCTGGTCGAGCACGTGCTGGTTCGGGTCGCGCCCCGCGCCAAGCGCAAGATGCTCGAGGCGCTGCTGGCCGAGCCCGCGGTGCGCAACGGCCTGATCTTCTGCAACCGCAAGCGCGACGTGGCCGACCTCGCCCGTTCCCTCAAGCGGGACGGCTGGAGCGCCACGGCGCTGCACGGCGACATGGACCAGGCCTCGCGCATCGAGACCCTGGAGTCGTTTCGGCGCGGCGACGTGCGCTTCCTGGTCGCGACCGACGTGGCCGGGCGCGGGCTCGACATCTTCGGCCTGAGCCACGTCTTTAACTACGACGTGCCGACCCACGCCGAGGATTACGTCCACCGCATCGGGCGCACCGGCCGCGCCGGCCATCGCGGGCACGCGATCACGCTGGCGACCGGCGAGGACGAGCGGGCGCTGCACGCCATCGAGACCTTGATCCGGCGGCCGTTGCCCGTGATCGACGCCCCCGCCGGACACGCGCCGATCGCTCCAGAGCCCAAGGCCCCGGCGGCGCCGCGCCCCGAACGGGCGCGCAAGCCCGCCCCGTCCCACGCGCGCGAGGCGAGGAAGCCCAAGCCAACCGAGGCCAAGCCAGCCGAGGCCAAGCCAGCCGAGGCCAGGCCAGCCGAGGCCAAGCCAGCCGAGCCACGGCGACGACACCACGCCGACGAACCCGACCGGCCGGTGGTCGGGCTGGGCAGCCACGTCCCCGCGTTCCTGCTGCGCCCCGTCGTCGTGGCGGCCCGCGACGAGGAAGCTGCGGACGAGCATGAAGAGCACGACGAGCCTCGCACGCGCCGGGCCAGACGAAAGACGTCGAAGCCATGAAGCCGGTGTCCGGCTAGCGCCACGCTCGGCGGAACCGGTGCCCGGCGCGCGCCAACGCGGCAACGACATCATGGCGGTCGTCGCTCGGGCGACGGCGCGCGCCGGCGGCCGCATGGCGCTCGAGGCGATGCTGCCGAAGCCCAGGACCCCGGCCCAGCTCCGCCGGGTGGCGGACGATCGCTATCTGTCGCTGATGTGCCGGCGCGTCTTTCGCGCCGGGTTGCGTCACGCCATGGTCGACGCCCGATGGCCCGCCTTCGAGAAGGCGTTCCACCGCTTCGTGCCCGGCCGCGTCGTCCTGATGGACGACGAGGCGCTCGAAGCGATGATGGCGGACCGGCGGCTCATCCGCCATTGGGCAAAGCTCCGTTCGGTGCGCGACAACGCGGCCGCGCTGCGTGCGATTGCCGCCGAGCACGGCGGCTTCGGGGCCTATCTCGCGGCTTGGCCCGTCACCGACATCGTCGGCCTGTGGCGCGATCTGGGCCGGCGCTGCTCGCAGATGGGCGGCAATTCGGGCCCCACGTTCCTGCGCATGGCCGGCAAGGACACGTTCCTCCTGACGACGGACGTCGTGACCGCCCTGGCCGGGCTGGCTGTCTGCCGACGGCGGCCGACCACCAGGGGCGAGCTCCAGGCCGCGCAGGCGGCGTTCAACCGCTGGTCGCACGAAACCGGCCGGCCCCTCAGCCAGATCAGCCGAATTCTGGCCCTGTCCGTGGGCTGAGCCGAGCGGCGCCCGGGCGCGCGACGACGCCCTCAACGCAGGGTTGCCGCGGGTTCGGGCCGCGGCGTTCTTGGTTTGGCCTCAAATGCTTGGGGCCGTCCGTTTGTTAACGTTCCGTTCATGATCCCATGAAACCCTTGCGCGCTGGGCGACCGTGAAGGTCTAAGTCTTGCCAGGATTGGGGCGCGGCCAGGATTAGGGCGCGTAAGGACGCGGGCGAATTCGCATGAAGGGCACGGGCACTTCGAAGGCCGCATTGCGTAAGGTCCGCTCGGCCGCGACCAGGCGGCGCGCCAGCGCGTCCCACGCGGCCGAACTCGCCACGCGGATCGAGCAGGGCCTGGACGACAAGGCGAACCGGGTCGGCCCATTCGAGGCCGGCCACGACGAAGTGTCGCGCTCGTCGCTGTTCGACGCGCTGACGAATTGCCCGAACCGCGTGCTGTTCAAGGACCGCATCGAGCAGACCCTGCGCGCGGCGAAGCGCACCAACGCCACGGTGCCGCTGATCGTCGTCGACCTCGACCGCTTCAAGGAAGTCAACGAGACCCTCGGCTACCGCGCCGGCGACGAGCTGTTGTGTCGGGTCGCCGATCGTTTGCGCGGCGTGCTTCGCGATTCGGACACCGTCGGCCGCCTGGGCAGCGACGACTTCGGGGTTCTGCTGCCCTCGGCGGAGACCATCGAGGGCGCAATCAAGGTCGCCGATCGCATCCAACACCAGATCGAATCGCGGGTCACGGTCGGCGGCCACGCCATCGACACCACGATGTCCATGGGCGTCGCCTTGTTCCCGATTCACGGCCAGGACGCGGACACCCTGCTGCGTCACGCCGACATGGCGCTTTCCGAGGCGCGGCGCGCGCGCATCCCCTATTCGGTCTTCGGCACGGTCGAGTACCAGTCGGCGCGATCGTCGCTTGGACTCGCCGCGGACCTGCGCCGCGCCGTCGAGAACGACGAACTGGTCCTGCACTATCAGCCCAAGGTCGCCATAGCCACGGGCCGCGTCATCGGCGTCGAGGCCCTGGCACGGTGGAACCACCCGGCCTGCGGCCTGATCATGCCTGGCGACTTCATGCCGCTGGCCGAGCGGATGGCGCTGATCACGCCGCTCACGCTCGGCATCCTGGACAAGGCCTTGCGCCAGGCGCGGCTGTGGCACGACCAGGGTCTGGATCTGCCCGTCGCGGTCAACTTGTCGCCGCGCAGCCTCCATCAGATCGACCTGCCCGAGCGCATCGCGGAATCCCTGCACAACGCCGGCGTCGCCGCCGGCAAACTCGCCATCGAGATCACGGAAACGGCGATCATGATCGACGAGGCGAGCGCCGAGGCGGTCGTCCGCCGGGTCGCTGCGCTCGGCGTCGGCATCGCCATCGACGACTTCGGCACCGGCTATTCGTCGCTGACGCGCCTGCGTCGATTGCCGGTATCCGAACTCAAGGTCGATCGCTCGTTCGTCTCCACCATGGCGCGCAACAACGAGGACGCGGTCATCGTTCATGCCCTGGTCGATCTCGGCCATAGGCTCGGTCAGATCATCTGTGCCGAAGGCGTCGAGGACGAGGCGACCTTGCGCATGCTCGCCGAATGGGGCTGTGACTCGGCGCAAGGCTACCACCTGTGTCCGCCGCAGCCGGCCGCCCGGCTGACGCCTTGGCTGGAGTCCTCGATCCGCGCGCCCGCCATGCTCACGCGGGGCTGATCCCGTTCGCCGGCGCGCCGGTTCGGCCCGTTCGCCTCTTTCGTCCTCGACAGTTATCCTTGCCTATGGCCGCCGCGGGCGGGTCGGACGCTGGTCGGCCGGGCTCGCGCGCTTGACAGCGGCGGCGGCCAGGGAGGAAATCGGCGTGCCATTCGCTGGGAGGCGTGCCATTCGCTGGGAGGCGTGAGTGAACAAGGTCAGCTTCGTCCACATGGCCGACGGCTCGGCTGAGGACTACCGGATCATCGCCGCCGGCATGCGCCGCGCCGACGGCCATCTGGCCGACGACGTGCTGCGCCTGTTGCAGGCGACGGAGGCCGTGGATCTCGGTTACCAGGTCGATCGCATGGAACACTCGCTTCAGTCGGCGACGCTCGCCTTCCGCGACGGCGCCGACGAGGAAATGGTGGTCGCCGCCCTGCTCCACGACGTGGGCGATACTCTGGCGCCCTGGAATCACGCCGAGGTCGCGGCCGGCATCTTGAAGCCCTACGTTTCGCCGCGCACGACCTGGATCGTCGCCAAGCACGGGCTGTTCCAGACCTACTACTACAACCATCACTTCGGGCGCGACCGCGACGCCCGCGACACGTTCCGCGGCCACCCCCATTACGAAGCGACCTGCGCGTTCTGCGCGAAGTACGACCAGAACGCGTTCGATCCGGGGTTCGACACGATGCCCCTTAAGGCATTCGAGCCAATGGTGCGGCGCGTGTTCGACCGGCCGCCCGGCCACGACCTGGCGACCGACGGCTGAGCCACGGCACCGGGCGCATCGGCATGTCCGCCTGGACGCGTTCCTGGACGCGCATCGACTTCGAGCGCGACGGCCGGCAAGTCGGCTCGTTCAACGTCGGGCACTCGGTCCACCGCTCCGCCTACGGCGTCGTGCCGGTGCCCATGACCGTGATCAAGAACGGGCGCGGTCCGACCGTGCTGCTCATGGCCGGCAACCACGGCGACGAATACGAAGGCCAGGTCGTGCTCGCCCGGCTGATCCGCACGCTCGACCCCGGCCAGGTCCGGGGCCGTCTCATCATCGTGCCGTGCGCCAACGCCCCGGCGGCGCGCGCGGGCTCCCGGACCTCGCCGGTCGACGCCGGCAACCTCAACCGCGTCTTTCCCGGCGACCCCGCCGGCACGCTCACCCAGCAGATCGCCCATTTCATCTCGAGCGTGCTCATGGCCTTGAGCGACGTTTTCGTCGACCTGCATTCCGGCGGCTCGTCGCTCGACTACCTGCCTTACGCGCTCGCGCACATCGACGGCAGGGGATCGGCCGAGCGGCGGGCCGTCGCCGCCCTGCTCGCCATGGGCTATCCGCTGGGCATGGTCTATCGGGGCGTCAGCCCGTCCGGCACCGCCGGCGATACCGCGGTGCCCAAGGGCCTGATGACGCTGGGCGGCGAGTTCGGCGGCCGCGGCGTGGTCGAACCGGCGTGCGTCCGGTTGCTGGCCGAGGGCATCGACAATCTGCTCGCCCATCTGGGCGTGGTCGAGGGCGTCGCGCGTCCGCCTGCGACACCGACCCGGCTGGTCGTCACGCCGGCTGGCCGCGATGGCTTCGTCTACGCCACGGCGTCCGGGCTGTTCGAGCCGGCGCACTCGCTCGGCGCGACGGTCGCGGCGGGCGATGTCGTCGGCTGGCTGCACGCGCCCGACGAACCGCTGCGCGAGCCGGTGCCCCAGACCGCCGACGCCGACGGCTTCATCATCGCCCGGCGCGCCATGGGCCGCGCCGAGCCGGGCGACTGCCTGATCGAGCTGGCCCAGGACGACCCCATCGACTGGCGCGCCTTCGCCGCCGGCAACCGTGGAGGAACACCATGATCGAGCTCTACACCGCCGCCACCAGCAACGGCCGCCGCGCGACGATCGCGCTCGAGGAATGCGGCCTGCCGTACCGTGCCCAAGTGGTCACTCTGGGCGGCGACAAACCCGCCGGGCTGCTGCGGATCAACCCGCTGGGCGACATCCCCGCGCTCTCCGATCCCGATGGCCCGGGCGGGCAGCCGGTGACGCTCGCCCAATCGACGGCGATCCTGCTCTACGCCGCCGAGAAGTCCGGCCGGTTCCTGCCGGCCGCCGGCGCGGCGCGCGCGCTCGCCTGGCAGTGGCTGATGTTCGCGGCGACCGACGTCGGCCCGACCAGCACGGCGTTCTTCTACCTGGGCAACAGCGTGCCCGACAAGGTGCCGTCCAACGTCAAGTTCTTCGAGGACCGTCTGGCGCGCTTCCTGCGCCACGCCGATGACCGCCTGGGCCAGGTGGAACATCTCGCGGGCGAGCTTTCCGTCGCCGATTTCGCGCTCTATCCGGCGCTCCTCATCCGCCGGCCCATGGCCGAATCCCTCGGCCTCGCCAACCTGCTCCGCTGGATGGA